>NZ_CP134050.1:597500-897500 GCF_031583145.1 Brevibacillus brevis
ATGTACAGGATAGGTGGGAAGCTGAGAAGCAGGGGCGCCAGCCTCTGTGGAGCTGTCGGTGGGATACCACCCTTGATGTACGGAGTTTCTAACTCGTCGCCCTGATCGGGCGAGAGGACCATGCCAGGTGGGCAGTTTGACTGGGGCGGTCGCCTCCCAAAAGGTAACGGAGGCGCCCAAAGGTTCCCTCAGAATGGTCGGAAATCATTCGTAGAGTGTAAAGGCAGAAGGGAGCTTGACTGCGAGACCTACAAGTCGAGCAGGGACGAAAGTCGGGCTTAGTGATCCGGTGGTTCCGCATGGAAGGGCCATCGCTCAACGGATAAAAGCTACCCTGGGGATAACAGGCTTATCTCCCCCAAGAGTCCACATCGACGGGGAGGTTTGGCACCTCGATGTCGGCTCATCGCATCCTGGGGCTGAAGTAGGTCCCAAGGGTTGGGCTGTTCGCCCATTAAAGCGGTACGCGAGCTGGGTTCAGAACGTCGTGAGACAGTTCGGTCCCTATCTGTCGCGGGCGCAGGAAGTTTGAGGAGAGCTGTCCTTAGTACGAGAGGACCGGGATGGACGCACCGCTGGTGCACCAGTTGTCACGCCAGTGGCACAGCTGGGTAGCTATGTGCGGACGGGATAAGCGCTGAAAGCATCTAAGCGTGAAGCCCCCTCCAAGATGAGACTTCCCACAGCGTTAAGCTGGTAAGACCCCTCATAGACGATGAGGTTGATAGGTTCGGTGTGGAAGCGCGGCAACGCGTGGAGCTGACGAATACTAATCGGTCGAGGGCTTATCCACACAATCCTTGCATACATGCGTATTCAGTTTTGAAGGAATAAATGATCCTTCAACGTTCCTCGGTAGCTCAGTTGGTAGAGCAATCGGCTGTTAACCGATCGGTCGGCGGTTCGAGTCCGTCCCGAGGAGCCATATATGCGGAGAGTTACCCAAGAGGCCGAAGGGGACGGTTTGCTAAACCGTTAGTATGCGCAAGCGTAGCGAGGGTTCGAATCCCTCACTCTCCGCCATATTTTTTCTATAGGAATTTGGCGGTGTAGCTCAGCTGGTTAGAGCGTTCGGTTCATACCCGAAAGGTCGGGGGTTCGATTCCCTCCGCCGCTACCATCCTAAGCTGCGGTCGTGGTGGAATTGGCAGACACACCATCTTGAGGGGGTGGCGGGGCGACCCGTGCGAGTTCGAGTCTCGCCGACCGCACCATACATAACAAGGCCCGTTGGTGAAGCGGTTTAACACAGCAGCCTTTCACGCTGTCATACAGGGGTTCGAATCCCCTACGGGTCACCTAATGTGAGGGTCCCCGCAAAGTATTCGGAATGTGCTTCAGAGCATAAACCTCACTTTGTGGGGGATATGGAGGCTTAGCTCAGCTGGGAGAGCATCTGCCTTACAAGCAGAGGGTCGGCGGTTCGATCCCGTCAGCCTCCACCACCAATTTAATTAGACATCAGGGTCAAATAGTTGACTATGATCGTCATCGTCGCGGGATGGAGCAGCTCGGTAGCTCGTCGGGCTCATAACCCGAAGGTCGCAGGTTCAAATCCTGCTCCCGCAACCAAATTTCTTCTTGCACTTATCTAGGCGAGGGAAAATAGCGTACCAGTACGGTGCAGTCAATTGTTCCTTGCAGAGACGTGCAAACTGAATATATGATCTTGGAGCTGTGGTGAAGTTGGAGTTCACGCTGGTCTGTCACACCGGAGGTCGCGGGTTCGAGTCCCGTCAGCTCCGCCATTTTTTTCTCAATGGCGTTTGAAATGAAATACGTAAGGCTCGGTAGCTCAGTCGGTAGAGCAGAGGACTGAAAATCCTCGTGTCGGCGGTTCGATTCCGTCCCGAGCCACCTTGCTTCAACTTTCGTGCCGGTATAGCTCAATTGGTAGAGCACCTGACTTGTAATCAGGGGGTTGTGGGTTCAAGTCCTATTGCCGGCACCATTGATGGGGTATAGCCAAGCGGTAAGGCAACGGACTTTGACTCCGTCATTCCTAGGTTCAAATCCTAGTACCCCAGCCATTGCGAGCCATTAGCTCAGTTGGTAGAGCATCTGACTTTTAATCAGAGGGTCGAAGGTTCGAGTCCTTCATGGCTCACCAGTTTTTACAACAGAAGATAGGAAATTTGCAGCACGGTAGAAATATCGTTGCCTTTTCTGTTTTATTGGCAGTGCGGGTGTGGCGGAATGGCAGACGCACCAGATTTAGGTTCTGGCGGGCAACCGTGGGGGTTCAAGTCCCTTCACCCGCACCATAGGCGTCAAACCCTTGAGAAATCAAGGTTTTTTTATTTTCGCCAGAAGTTGGTGTGGGAGAAAATAGTCCCCGAAAGTGTCGTTGGGGACGAAATGGGGACGAACACCTCAAATCGACTGTTTTTTGGGGTCGAACTGGTCGAATTTGTCCGCGAGGTCCCGACTCACTTGTTTGGTAACGTGTGCGTAGATATCTGCCGTCGTTTGGTGTTGCTTATGCCCCAGACGCTCCTGGATCGCTTTCAAAGATGCACCCTGATGGATGAGCAATGTAGCTGAGCTGTGTCGTAGATCGTGGAACCTGATGTATCGCAGCCCGTGACGCTTTACGAATTTACTCCACCACTCGGAAGGGTAGGTAAAGTATAGCGGCTTTCCGTAGCCGGCGTGAAATACATATTCACGGTCACCCCCCTCCCATCTGTCCCGGATTTTCATCTTTTCTTCTCGCCATTGTAAATGGTATCGGCGCATTTCCTCCATATACCAACCTGGCATCTGTACGATGCGATCCTCACCGTTTTTCGGCTCTTTTTCATATACCTTACCATCTGCTGTAAGTGGAATACTCTTTTTGATATGGATCGCATTTTCAGCGAAAAGTACCTGCGGCCACTCTAGTGCAATCAATTCACCGCGTCTAAATCCACCGATTATTGCCCCGAGGATGAGTAGTCGCCACATCAATGGCTCTTCATTCAGCGCTTTGATCACCTCTTGTGCCTCATCAGCTTCGTAGAATTGAGCTTTTTTCTTTTCTGCCTTTGGTTTCTTAATTTCCTTTATCGGATTAGATTTAATGAGTTTCCAACTTTCCGCTTGGGCGAATATATTCCGCATGACCGAGTAGATGTATTGAATGGTACGTCCAGATAGCATTTGGCCGCGGTCGTCTTTCCTTGATCCAGGATTGGAGAGACGATCCATAAGGGTGATGATGTGCATCGGTTTGATTTCATCAAGTCTTTTGTGCCCGAGTGCTGGCAGGATGTGATTCCGAATATGACCCAAGTACTCTTTTAAGGTTTTTGGGGCAAGCTGCTTTTCAGCGTACTTGGTTCTCCACTCTTCAATAAAGGCGGCGAAGGTCATCTTCTCAGGAGTGATGTACTCACCGGCCTCAACCTCAAGCTTGAATTTAAGCCACTCACTTTCCAGATACTCTCTAAGTTTCTTTTTTGTTTTCAATAACGCTGGATCTTCAACCTTAATGACTTTTCTTTCACGCAACCGTTCTCCATTAGGTCCATACCCCAATTCAACGGTTAAACGCCAAGAATTAGCGCCGCGCTTTTCAATACTTGCCATGTTTGGTTCACCTCCATGGATTCATCTGCAGGATTTCTTCGAGGTCTGCCACCTGCAACATCAGAAATTCGGCATCCCAATAATCTAGCATGTTTTCCGTCGCACGCCTACGGAGAGGGTCAAGCCGAATCCCGAACTTCCCTGGTTTATCTTCGCTCACGGTCAGATCTGCAAGCGTCACCGTTATCCCCATGCTGTCCGACGAGAAATCTTCCGCTCCCTGTCGTTGGAAGGGAGCAGCTATGGGAATATAGGCTATATCTTTGTTCCAATCAAGTTCCCCCTTCCGAAAATTGATGACGTACCAGAGCGGGGCCAGCTCCCCCTCGAAATAATCGTAAAAAACTGCAATTTTCATCGGATAACAACTCCTTTTCCTTTTTTCAGTTTTCGATCAATTGCAAGTCGGAACATTTCCTTTGCTTCATCACACCAGTTTGCCGGATCAGCTTTACGGTACATACTTAGGTTATAGGAAACGAGACGCTGGCTGTATTCTTCCTGGCTGATTCGATTTTTGATCTGTTTGAATCGACGTGTTGCGAGGTCAAGCGGAACCCGAAATTCGTGAGCCCAGTACATGGGGACATCTTTCTCGTATGTTGGAAAATCCAGTTCCAGCACCATAAAGAAGGGAATAGCGGCGTATAACTGGAACTGCGATGCTTGCGTTTCCTGCAAGTCCCGGAACGCCTTGGGGAGCATTTGTTGATCACCGACGTGGCGGAGCGGGTGACAAAGTTCATGAAAAAATTCGCTCTGAGCAGATGGCTCGTCCAAACGAGAGTCGAGAATGATCATAAAATCATTAGAGCCATCGTCAATCCAACGGGCATGAGATTTTGTCGGGAGATAGGATATTTCACCCCCATAAATGTTTGCAATCCGGTGAATATCAAGGTCTTCTGGCGTGAAGATGGAATGTGCGAGGTATTTTTCAGCAATCCATTCCTCAAGTGGAGTCATTTTGTAGAGCGACAAATCCACACAAACCCCTCCTAAACAAACATTTGTTCGTATTTATGGGTGAAAATAATAGCCCAAAGGGCTATGAAGCACTAGAATAAAGGATTATTTTTCCCGTTCCTTCGCTCGTCTTTCTTTCATCCTACGGAACAGTTCCAAACTCTCTTTCAAATACTCGGCTTCCTCTTCGGTAAGATCTTCCCCGCCAGTAATAAAGGCAAGGCCCATGCGTGCGTTTTTATCGTCCTTTTTGTCGGAAGGGGCAGGATCGTCAGTACGACCGAGGAGATAATCGACGGAAACCCCGAAGTAGTCGGCAATCTTTTCTAAGCGCTCACGTCTCGGAGTGTTATCATCAGACGATTCATAACGGCGGATCGTCGATTCCGGAATTTCTAAGGCTGCTGCAAGGGCCTCTTGTGTTAACCTTTTTTTTGACCGAAGTTCCTTAAGTCTATCTTTAAACCCCATTATTATCACGCTCATTTCTTGCCTCCATTCTACAAAATAACGTTCATAAAATAAACGCTCAATATTTGAACAAAAACCATTGACATGCTCATTTATCGAGCGTATATTATAATTGCAAGGTTCAAAAAATGAGCTTAACAAAGTGAGGTGAAAGGAAATGAAAAAACTCGCCCCTCGCCAGAATTTAATTAAGTCACGTAAAGATTGTGGGATGACCCAAGACGATCTGGCAGCTATGGCAAATCTTTCTCGTGCAATGCTTTCAAATATCGAGCGAGGGTATACATTACCGTCATTGCCAACTGCATATCGGATTGCAAAGGTTTTGAAACGTTCAATTGAGTATCTTTTTTTTGAAGATAACGCTCAAAAAATGAGCGAAGATAAATCCGCCTGATAGGTCAATCCATAAAGTAGGTGATACTCATGAATCAAGGAATACTGACCCCCGCTGAATGTGCGAAATACATCGGCGTCCACCGTGACACGATTTACGCGATGGTTCGCAAAAAGGAAATCCCGCATTTTCGGGTTCGCTCCCGCATTTTCTTCCGAGTTGAGAGCATCGACGCCTGGATGCGTGAACAGGAACAGAAAAACACCAAGTCTTCGGCCTAGTAACTCAACATCTTTTTGAATATTCTAGCTGTTTCTCTCTCTTAGTTCTATTCCTGCTTTTTCCTACTGCTGTTTTCATTAACTCCACTTTACGCGATTGTCATGCTGCACGGAGGAGTATGATGCCCGGTATTTGATCCAGATCTGTCACCCAACAACGGAATCTGAGGAGGGGGATCCATATGGAACGTTCCTTGGTAGAGGAGGCATTCATCGAGCTGCAAGATGCTCAGTCCAATTTGAAGGAAACAGGTACCTCGTCACCCTTTTTGCTTACGGAACCTGGATTAAAAAAAGCAGAATCCATATGCACAGATACCAAAAAGTAGTGGTTACTCAGGGGAAGTTAGTCTTCCCTATCGTTTTTCTTACAAGTTGAAACTGAGTAGTAACAAAAGGACACGATCATAAAGGCGCTTGTCCATTTGTTAGTGGTCAGATTCGGAAAAAAGTGAGGAGGGGTCGTTATGCAATACGTTGAGCTGATGGTTTTGAGCGGTCGGGAACACAACGTTTTGAATCTTCTCAAGAAGAAAATTGAAATGCTGGCTGAGTCCGATGATTCATACGCGTTCCTGAAGGATGTGGTTGTATGCCACTTCCGGAAGGGGGTCTCTCAGGTTTCTCACCGCGTCAAATATAGCTATGAGAAGGGGGTGAAAAGCTACCTGTTTATCGGTGCCGATCTGATGAATTGGACCACCGATCAACTGGAGAAGTTGTATTGCGTTTTAACAAGCGGCATCCCATTTGTGATCGGGTTGGTTCGGAAGTGGCAGCAGATTCAACAGCGGCTGTTTACTTCTCAGGAAGAGATGGAACGCATGGCTCGTAATCTCGGTACAGAATTGGAGCCGGAGATTCGCCTGGTGTTACCTGAAAAAGAGACTGACATTGTTCAGGCAGTTGAGATCCAGGCTGCAGTTGAAGAAGCCAAAGCTGAAAACGTGGTTCGTAAGCGCGTGTCTTTCAAGGAGATGGTGGAGCGCTTCAAACAAAAAGTGAGTTCCATTGGGCAGAGGATAGAGGAAAGGGAGATCGGTCGGAAATCCAAGCGGGTTCTTTCTCTTTCTTACGACTTTGTTCTTGATTTGATTAAGCGACACTTGCCCCAGGCGATCCAACCCAACGTGTTCATCCCGACAGAATGGCTAATCAAGTGGCTGCCGGTACTCATTGAAGAAGAGATGAAACATCAAGGCTCAGTGGCTTAACGGCGGAAGTGAGAAGAAGAAGGAGTTGAGACAGTGAAAAACGGTAAAAACCTGAAGCGAACGCAAAAACTCGTACTTCTTAGCCGCAACCTCAATCCGAAGGAATGGCTAATAAGCAAAAAGTTGCCCGATATGTGGCTGCTCGTTCATCGACGGACAAAACAAACATTAGCATTATCACTCAATAGTAGTTCAGATGCGAGTTAAATTGCCATGTAGACAACATTTCATCAGCTTGTTGGATATTCTCCTGACATTGTTTAATCTGTACAGCTTTTCGAGGTAAAAACAGTGGAGGGAAATAACAATGGATTCCTTTAAACCAGCGAAAATAATTGTTAGCATCCTTTGGCTTGTTACTGTGATCATTATGTTTTATTGGGGGGAGAGATGAGGACATGTTGTTTGATCCATAGTGTAAGCCTGTAACCCGAGTTGATTTCGTTACCAAACTTAAAACTACTATATCAAAAAAGTGACACAACGAGGAGGTGTAACATTGAGTGGGAAAACCGGAACATTAGTCCGTTATAAGTTTCGGCAACCGAACAACGACTTCATTGTTGCCATTCTTAAACAAGACGATGGCGAAGAAATTACCATCATCGGGACTATTTATGGGGTTGAGCCAAACGAGAAAATCACAGTATACGGCGATTGGTTCAAACATCCCCAGTTTGGCGATCAGTACCGTGTCGAGCGTTGGGAACGTCCGATTCCGAAAAGCAAGGAACAGGTAATTGCTTTCCTTTCATCGTCCTTGGTGAAAGGCTGCGGGGAGAAAAGAGCCAAGCAGATTGTTGATGTCCTGGGTGAGAACACATTAGATATTATCATGAAAGAAGGAGAAGCTTGCTTGCTGCCGATCCGTGGAATTGGTCAGCAAAAGGCATCTTCTATTGTCTCCAGTGTCCGGGCATCGTTTGAGGTTCAACAGATCATGATGGAGCTGTCACAGTACGGGATAAGTATAAGTATTGTCGTGAAAGCCTACAAAGAGTTTGGTTCCAACACACTGAACATTATCAAGCGGAATCCGTACGAGCTCACCAAACTGGATCTCATCGGTTTTCTTAAGGCGGACGAAATCGCAAAAAGAATAGGCATTATGCCCAACTCAATGTTCCGGATTGAATCCTGTGTGGATTATGTTCTGAAAAAGATGTGCTTCGATTTTGGCCATTGCTTCATTCCAGAAGCAGAGTTGATCGATGAGGTTCTGAAGGTTCTCAACCACAACACGGACGTATACATTACACGGGATGAGGTAGAACAGGGGATTTTTCAGCTGGAGGAAAACGGCCGCCTCATCATTGAGGAAGAGGGAGTCTATCCTCCTTTTTTGTATCGCTCCGAAAAGAGACTGGCCCAACTCCTGCTCAAATTTATGCGAAGCGGCAGTAACAACGTAAACATGGCTGCTATCGATACTGCCATCAAAGACTACCAGGTTCGTTCCAAAATCGTATTGGCGGAAGGACAACGTGAGGCGATCCGGAAGTTGTTCACGGAAAACCTGTTGATCTTAACCGGTGGTCCAGGATGCGGGAAAACCGCAAGCGTAAAAGCCGTCATTGATGTGTATCAACGGCTTAACCCAGTGGCAAGTATTGCTTTGGCTGCACCGACAGGACGGGCCAGCCGCAAACTGACGGAGGTAACCGGACTGGATGCGGCCACCATTCACAGACTCATTAACTTCCGACCAGGCGAAGAGCCAGAATTCAACGAGAGCAATCCGCTTGAAGCAGATTTACTTATCGTCGATGAAATATCCATGATGGACATACAGCTGGCCGATCTGTTGTTTAGAGCGATCAACCCGAACAAAACGAAAGTACTACTGGTAGGGGATCAGGATCAGCTCCCTTCCGTGAACCCAGGAAATGTACTAAAAGATATGTTGGACGCTGGCGTTCCGCACGTGCGGCTCACAGAAGTCTTTCGCCAGGCGCAAAACAGCCAGATTGTTACCAATGCTCACCGGATCAATAAAGGCGAGTCAATTGTCATTGATCCAGCGAAACAAGACTTTTACTTCATCCAGCGGGAAAAGCCGGAAGAGATCGCTGCTACGATTCGGAACAGCGTCGTGAGGTTTACGCAGCTTGGATACACCGCTGCAGATATTCTTGTCCTCAGTCCGATGAAAAAGGGGCCGATCGGAACAGAAGAGCTGAATCGTGTGCTTCAAGAAACCCTCAATCCCTCTGCCCCCCATAAAGAAGAAATAGCGGTCGGGAAAACAGTCTTTCGAGTCGGGGACAAAATCATTCAGACCAAAAACAACTACGCGAAAGAGGTTTTCAACGGCGATATCGGCACGATTGATCGGATTGATTACTTACTGGACAAAGAAGGACAAGTAACGGAAGAGAAAGGTCTGTACTGCACGATCAACGGCCAAGTGGTGACTTACACAAAGGAAGAATTACATGAGCTTCAACTGGCCTATAGTATCACCATACACAAGTCGCAGGGAGGGCAGGCTCCCATCGTCATCATACCGGTATCGACCAGTCATTACATCATGCTTGCGAGAAATCTCATTTACACCGGAATCACCCGAGCCGAATCCAAAGTAGTCTTGGTGGGAACCAAAAAAGCCTTGCAGATTGCGATTAAGAACAACAAGATTGTGGCACGTAATACGAGACTAACCAAACGAATCGTTGAGGACATTCAGCTATATGGACTGAACAAGGCAGCCCCGACTCTTCCTAATTGGGAGGAGAGAAGGGCTGTTGTTTTTTCCTAGTTTATAAAGCTTGGGATGCCATTCATTACAAGAGGGGGTTAACTTGGATACCGCCGGCCAGCATTGCCGAGCAACTCGAAGACGTGGCGGTACTGCCTGATGGGGAGGTCAGGGAATACAAAGGCTATTTCCCCAGCGGCCAGTTCAAGACGATCATCCTGTTCGAGGACAAACGGAATCTCCAGAGCGGCCAGGGCCTCACGAAGGTAGCTGACCTCCGACCAGGGTACCGGATAGTAAAACGACTTTTCCATATGATCACGCTCCTTGTGGTGAGCGTAGCATACCGGGTTGGGACAAAAAAAGGTTTTACACAATCAATTATGTTAAGAGGGGGACAAATGATGAACATGCAATTGTCTGTCACCAAAGGGGAAACCAGCGACTAGGGGAACTTCTGGACAAAGCACAGAGACGTGAGGAACAGTGGATAGGCGCTTACAACAAAGCCATAGCACGTGAGAAAAAGCTGGTCGAGGCGTTGCAGATCATAAAGGAGAGAAGCACTGATTACTGTGCTGTTGGTGTCGCCAACGACACGCTGAAAGAGTTGGAGTTGATTTAACAAAAGAGAAAAAGAGGACAGGAATATTAAAACAGAGTGTTATAAGTCTCTCCAAATTTTTGCCAAGCCTTCACAAAAGCATAGGCGAGTACACATAGACCAAGGAAAATGATACCCAAACAGCCGTACCTCATGTAACAACCTCTTTCGGAGAAAAATTTTAGAGACCAACTAGTTACTATACTACAACAGATGGACAAGTTGTTTAAGTTGAAAATACGGAGCTGGTGCCCCCTTTATCGGGAACACCAGCCGATGGGTTAGTCTTGTTTTGACTCGCCATCTGTACCAAACAAATGCCTCAAGACGATCTGGGTCACGTCAGATACCCGCTCGAAGACGAATGCGACCCCTGTCTCATGAGGCTGAACATGGTAACGAGTCACACCGAACTGCGACAGTTCCTGACTGATCCGCAGAGCGTCAGAGAGACTTACAAAAAAGTACAGACGCTTGGTCATAGTATCACCCCCTTCCGGGCTAAAAGTAGCAGAAGGGGGTTGGGACAAAAAAGATAAAGCCCCTGTACAGGGAGCCGAATATAGGTTCGCTACTAAATAATATCATGTCTATCCGCAAGGGGGAACGGAAGATCAGCATACAACTGATTTTCCTGCAAAAATAAATCACAAAGAGACACAATAAAGGTTGGGGATAGATTTGAAACGGCCCCCCGTTCTGCCGACCGCAAAAATTCACGACGATCAAAACCACTCAAGTCCGAATGGTGGCTCAATAGACTGCCGTTAGTCAAGGCTTTGTCTTAGTTGAAGGTGTTTGGGGACAAAACCTTTATGAAGTAAAAGAAAGGAGGAAAGAAAGAAGGGACTAGATAGCGCTAGTCCCTTTTGAATCCCGATATGAACACAAATAAATTATACCAATTTTACGTGTATTTGGTCAACCATTCCCCTGTTCGTATTCATGATGTTGCAGATGTGTTTGCAGTTCACAGAGCTACCGTTTGGAGGAATATACGGAAACTTGAAATTGCCAATCTGATCCAGACACAACGGACATGTGAAGGGGTCAAAATCGAAAAGGTGGGTGAGTGGCGGCAGGATGCTACCCAGGTTAAAGTCGTCCCAAGAAAAGCGCGGGACAGTAATGTTGCATTAAAGACGGTTCGTAAAGAAAAAAATAGGGTTCAGGAGGTGGGGGGCAGAGGAGACGCCAGAACGGAACAGGTCGTTCCCAATGTTGCAATGGGAATGGAAAGCGATGTTGCATTTGTCCCCAGCTGCAATTGCATGGATAAAGCAGGTAATGTTGCATTCCAAGAACCGGCAGCCGCTAATGGAGTATATATAAAAAAGTATATATTACCCCAGTTGGTTACGCGCGCGTGTGTGAATCCTGCAACATTGGTCAATCAGCAGTCGGGGACCACGGCTCTAAAACCAATTGATTGTGACAAGGGGGAAATCACTGCGATCTCTCTCGCGAGTGTATTGATTTTGCCTACGAGAGTTTCCACTGATCAAGTACGAGCTGCTGCAACATGGATACGAGAATGGATAGACCTCCCGGTATATCTCCGTCATCTTGGGATTACGGTTCAAAGAGAAAACCGATCGGGTGAACATCCTTGCTTGTGCCCGCTCCATGGGGATACCGAACCAAGTATGTATGCCAACAGGGAAAAAGGCATCTGGTACTGCCATGCCTGCTCCATTTCTGGCGATGCTGCGGAAATGGTTCGACACATGTACGGAATGCGCTTTGGAGACTCGGTACGGAAGGTGCTAAAGGACGTCCGTCAGCTATTGCTGAAAGGTGATACCCGAGTGCTTTTAGCAAAACCAGGGGAGGCTTATCGCGCTTGGCTTGATTGGGGGAAATCCAGACGAGTCCGTGGTCAAACTTCGCGCAAGCAGGAGAAGGCCACTGTTTCAAACAGGCTCCTTAAGATGCAACGACGGGAACAGGCCCATCAGTACGCTTTCGATCTTTGTCTTTCTCAGGTTGCCCAGGACTATTTACGAGACCGGGGATTGGATACCGATAGCATCCGAACGTATGGCATTGGATGGGATCAGAAGACCAACAGTATCGTATTCTCCAACCGAGACGCAGTAACAGGGGACGTGCTTGGGTTTACGTACCGATCCATTGTCCCCGCTTCCAAAAAACGATACCGCAATACGCCTGACGACAGCCTCTTTCAAAAAGGGGCTGTTTTGTTTGGCCTTTATGAAGTGCTGAAAGAGGCAAAACGCAGCAAGACACTCTATTTAGTAGAGGGGGGATTTGATGCAATCTTAATGCGCCAAGAGCTTCGGGTACCAGCTGCGGCCATGCAAGCTTCACATCTATCAATAGAACAAGCGTGCCTGATAGAACGGGTTGTTGGGAAAGATGTGAAGATTTACGTTGTCCGAGATAATGACGAGGCGGGCGGAAAAGGGATTGAACTGACCAAAAAAACGTTACAGAGTAAGGGTTTCGATTATGAGGTGTTGAGACCGAAGAATGTTTTTAAGGATATTGCCGAGCAACTTCAAACTGAAAAACAAGAGAGGATGAGGAAAATGGGCAAAATCAATACCATGAAAGAATTGCTGGGGAAACTCCCATTATCGGTAACTGTTCAGAAGGTGAATCAAATCCTCGAAAATATAGAGCCGAGCGTTTTATCTGCTGATGAGCGATTGGAATATCATCTGCTGAACAGAGTAACAGAACACTTGGAAGCAGCTTTGTATGATCTTAGCTATTTGAACAAGAAGGTTACCGCTCAGGGACGTTTGTACAAAAACAGCAGCGGCAGATATGCCATCAATGAGGATCATTACTTCACTTGCGGAGAGACCATCGAAATATTGGTGAACGAAGAAGAGGACGGCGGATACTGGGTACGAACCAGGATTGAACATAATGGGGAAGACTATTACGCGGTAGATCGGCCAAAGATCAGTCTCCAAGACACGATGGCGAGAGTTCGATATCTGCAAGGATGAAAAAAGGATGGTGCAGACAAGATGTATACAGGTTGCTTTGACATTACCCGAAACAAGAAGAATTTGTATGCTATTGCGTGGTTAATTTCTCCAGAAGGAGAAAGGGTGTGGCAATTTCAAGAGCGTGTTGAAGGGCTTGATCGGAACGAGGCGTACTATCATGCGCTCCAGGTGTTGCTTGAAGAAATACTCGCCCGTGGCATTACAGCGGTAAAGTTACTCGGTACAAATTCCCTTGTTATGAAACAGGCAAGTGGCCAATGGCAGGCCAAAAAAGCACGTCTGTTCAACTATTGTGTAAAGGTAAGAAGCATGCTTGCAAATCTTCAACATTTTCGGTTTGAGCGGTTGGATCGAGAGCAGCAGGAAGAGGAACAGGGGATGTCATTCGATTCTGTTACCCGTGTAGGAGGGGGAAATGAGGCGGAACAATTTGTCATGGTGAGTTTCTGGTAAATTGGTACTTGAAAACATTCCCATGATGATTTATGCTATGTATTGACAATATGAAAGTGCTTGAATTATACGCACATTCCGAATCGCTTGGAAAAGCGATATTTTTATTCCTTTCGTCGCTTAAAATACCCATTTTTGTATGATGATTGGGGGTTTTGTGGTTGAAATTAATACCCGTTACCTTACGTGACTTTCCGTATCTACAGCCGGTGGAGTGGACGTTCAAGAAAAAGGGGTATCGAGGAAAGGTTACATTTCGCCGTGATACCCAAGCTTACGTTTTTGAGATTGAATCTCCAAAAAAGTATCGTTCATTGGATGACGGAAAGGAATTCACATCACTTGAGGAAGCAAGAAAAGCGGCAGAATCCAAAATTGACATGTTCGATACCGTATTTGGTCGGTTACTAGCATTGAAGTAAGAGGCCCTGTTGCAAAGGGCTTTTTGTTTTGGGCACGTTTTGTGAAAGGAGGATTAAATTGGTTGGGAGTTCTGTTTGAAATCAACAACCATGTGCAACGATTGCTTTCGGAGCGAGCCAAGTTGAAACGAGAGTTGCGTACATGTCCTCCCGAACGAGTGGCGATTCTACGAGAAAAGTTAGATGACATCAATAAACAGTTACTCAACCTGAAGGAGAGCCTTCCATGCTAGGACGCACACATATGACTGTTGCGGTTGCTGCGTACTGTACGTACAATCTACCGCGTCAATGGGATGAATTGCCGCTGTGGGCCATGGGACTGGGAACAGCGATTTTTTCGTCGTTACTACCTGATATAACGGAGCCAAGAAGTCGAATGGGTGGGATGTTGATGCCCTTCATTCCTTCCTGGCTCCGTCCGATTGTGTTTTTGGTTTTAGGAGGGATGCTGGTCTATTACGGATGGGTGAATCGAGAACCGTTATTCATGGCTATTGGGGTTGTTCTGCTTTTGCTGGTGCTTGTAAAAAACCGGGAAAGCCCTACACATGGCTTTGTGGGGATCGGAGTTGTCGTAGCATGTGCATGGTTGTATCAACCGAACTTGTGGATGCCGGCCCTCATTGGGTACGGTTCCCATCTTGCCTTGGATTTTATATCTGAGAAGATCGCGTTGTTTTCTCCGTTGAGCTCAAGGCGCTTCGGAGTAACGCTTTTTCAAACAGGTTCAACCGCTGAACGGCTGCTTGTCCAATGGGGGGCCACTGTCTACACAGCGTGGATTATTATTCAGTCATATCTCCCTGGTTAGGAGCGCTACATTTTGAATGCCTGGTATCCAAACGGTACCGGGCTTTTTCTATTAGTGAGAGGCTTAGAAGTCCGGTGAAAAAGTCCGCGTAAGCAGGCCTTTATCACGGGTTTGTCGAATTTATATCGTAACACGATGATCGAAAGAGTGATTGAACATGAAAGCCTATAAGTCATCGGCTATCCAGCCTCAGATGTTCCAATTTGTGGATATGGATGAACTCGTACCGAAAAAGCACATCTTGCGCCAACTGAACGAAGCGCTTGATTTTTCCATCGTCCATGATTGGGTGGCGCCGCTGTATACGGAACGTACCGGACGCCCGGCGGCTGACCCGGAGCGGATGGTTCGACTCATGCTGCTTTCGTATTTGTTCAACCATTCCGAACGGGAATTGTATCAACTGTTGCCCATGCATGGGGGCTACTTGTGGTTTTGCGGACTGGATTTCGAATCCGTCTTGCGCCCGGATCCATCCAGGCCGTCCCTGCCGGATCGGACGACCTTGGTGAAGACCCGGAAATTGTGGCGAAAACACGGTATTTTCGACACGCTCATGAAACATGTCGTCGATCAGTGCATCGCCGCCGGACTGGTCCAACCCGATGTAGATGCGGGAGTCGACGGTTCCCAAGTACGCGCCAACGCTTCTATCCACAGCTTGAAAGAAATCACTCTGGCACCTGTGGAGTCGATTGAAGACTACCTGGCTCGCATGGCCCGGCAAGACGAGCAACCCGAAGGTGACGCCGCTGATTCCGATGATGACAGACGGCCGCCCGCACCGCCCACGCGAACAGAACGGCGTCTGGAAGACGAAGCGACACATGAAGATTTTCATGGCAAAAGGTTCTCGAACAAGACCTACCGCAGCGTGACGGACCCGGATGCTCGCTTGTACAAAAAGAGCAACGGTCAGGAAGCGCATTTGCGGTATTTGGTGCATCATGTGACGGATGTCAAATCCGGCGTCATTCTGTCTACGCAAGCGAGCATCGCGTCCGGAACGGCTGAACGCGAGACGAGCTTGCAACAGCTGGCCGCGATCCGTTTTGCCCATCCGCAAATCCGGATTCGCACGCTTTCTGCCGATAAAGCCTACGGTACGACAGATTATCTGCAAGCGCTGTTCGAGCAAGGGATTATTCCTCTGGTTTCGCTTCGCAACCTGGCACTGGAAGATGTACCGACTTGGAAACGCCAAACGAACGATCCGAAGAAACAACGCAAGCGTCTGGCCAAAATCCGAGAAATCCAAATCCGCAACAAAGCCAAACAAATTCAGCTCAAGGGTTCTTACCGTCATCTGCAAAAGTTACGGACGCGGTGCGAGCATGTGTTTGCCGAAAGCAAAGTCGCGCATGGCCTGGGTCGCGCGCGGAGCCGCGGCCTGGATTGCATGCAGGAGCAGGCACTGCTCACGGCAATCGTTCAAAATCTGAAAAAACTATGCCGGTTTAAGAAGAAACGACCCCAAACCGGTATTTCGGCATGTCCAAAACCGAAATCCGTGATGATGGAGGCGGTGTCGGACCTGCTCATTTCGGCGTTGGTTGGGTTGTTTTCCTCTTTTTTCATGCCGAAGAGACGGATACAACTGACTTAAATCACCGGACTTTTAGCAATACATGCTTGAAGCCTAGCGGTGGAATGTCAAGGGGTTGATCAATGAAAATTGGAAGGAAACTTAAGAAAAATCTGTTTTGAGCCTAAAAAAGGCAATACGAAACCTGACCCAGCCAATAGACGGAATTTTCAGACGACTGTTTGGGCGGGTCTAATGGAAGTGGAGTAAAAATCAGGAATCTGGTTTAATTCCTCCTCTCCGGTGGTGTGTACAGTTTCTTGGTCTTCAGTAGCATGAAGACCAACCGTACCAATTTGCGTGCGGTAAGGACGAGTGCTCGTTTGTGCTGGTGTTTCGTAACTTCGTTAAATTTCTTGTGGTAGAACGCTTCGTATTCCGAATCGTATTTGCGAACTTTATCTGCTGCTTCAACTAAGTAGTAGCGCAGATACTTGTTGCCGGTCATCACGCGCTCGGTATCTTCAGCTTCAAAATCTCCGGACTGGTACTTGTTCCAGACCAGACCGGCGAATTTGGCCAATGCGTTGTGATCGTCAAATCGGCTAATATCACCGATCTCGGCCAGGATTCCGGCTGCATACACGGCTCCGATGCCTTTGACGGATGTCAGTGTCTGCTGAAAGCCTTTCATGATCTTGTCGATCTGTTTATCCAGTTTCTTGACCTCAGCCTCCATGTTCTTAATGACGCTGAGGGTGACGGACAGCGAGATATTGACCGGATCACTCATGGCTTTATCCAACCGATACGAAGAGCGGGCCAGCTTTTTCAACAGTTCCGCGATTTCTTGCGGATTGGCGAAACGTTTTTTGCCCTTCTCCTGAAGAAATTCAATCAGCTCTTCCATGGGCATCTCCGCGATGCGTTCGGGATCCAGCTCTTGGATCACAGCCAGACTGGTGGCGCCGAAAGTGTCCGAGAACGGATTGTCGATCCGCATCCCGCTGAACTTCAGAAACACCTGATTCAGGAAATACGCTTTTTCACGCTTGATACTGTGGATGAGGTGAAAGCGCGTGCGAGTCAGACGCTGCAAGGCTTGGTATTGGACTACTTCATTCATATCGTGAGGCAGTCGTCCGAAACGCAGATGGTCTGCAATCACCCAGGCATCGATGCGGTCGGTTTTGGGAAGGGTATCATAGCCCTTCTTGAACCGAGCCACTTTACGAGCATTCAAGACGTAAACCTGAGCCTGAACGTTGGGTTCATAGGGAGCGAGTTGGTCTTTTAAGTAGTGGGCCAGGTGCCATCCAAGATTGGATGTCGCCTCCATCCCGATGCGAAGCGTTTGGCACTTGACTTCCGCCGCCGTATCCAGCATCCGACGAATGAGGGTATCGGCCCCGTGTCGGTCGTTGGTGACGGAGAAAGAGGCCAGCTTCCGGCCGTCCCCCGCCATGAATTGTACATGGTGGGAACGCAAGCTTACGTCTATACCGATCAGCATTTGGGACATGGGATTCACCTCCTCAGGGTGCTTGTACACAAAATCAAGCCGGACTCGGACCTGGGTGCCCGTGGAAACCACCTGCTGCAGCCTCGTCATCAGCACTCACCCATGGGGAAGACAATTGCGGGGTGCTACTCCCCCATCCCGCATGAGGGCGCAACTAGCGGTCAGAATCTGAGCGGTGGATCCGGGTAGCAGGCTTTTGAAGCAGTACCTTGCGGTCTGCACGGAGGGAAAGAAGTCTCCCGAGATCAAGCTTGTCGATCCCATTGTTCCACGGACAGTTCCGAGTTGTAAAGCGGCGTTCGCTTGCCATGCGACCTCTCGCATTCGAACGCTGCATGTATTCAGTTGTGGAAAAGCGCATGACAAAGAAACAGCAATGGCAAATCCATTCTGCGATTAGAGCACAAATTGTGAATCAGTTTTTTGAGATTTCCCCGACTTCCCCATCCAAAGAAGGGGGATAAAACGGGTGAAGCAAAAACAAGCGGATGAGGAAGCCAGGGGCTTCTCAAACGGTGGGCTCTTCGAATCGTCCGGATCGATCCGAAGAGATGGAGGACAGAGGCTTCGCCTCCCGACTTCCGTTCCTCGCCCTTCGGGCTGCGGTACGGGTTCGGCTACATCATCCACCACCGCCGCTGAGTTGATGATCATCATCTGGAAATTCATCTAAGCTGTTTCCGGTTGTCCGGATCAACTGGAAATTCGCTTGAGATGAGCTTCTAAACTGATTATACGAGGGAGGGAGGAGATTTTGCGCAGCTGGCCTCGACGTTTTCCCAATTGCTGAAAAAGGAAAGGAGATTTAGGATGAGCCGAACTATCCGAGCAGTTAAGATCCTGATGCTCGTTGCCATTTTGTTCTCGTCACTGTTTGTCCCGATTACACAGTCTCAAGTAGCGTACGCAAATGTAAACAGCAAGCCAAATTTTGACCCATTTGGACTTGCCGAAGGAAATCCCGAAAATGATTTTAGCCAGTTGATCAACAAAATCTTCAACTGGGTGATTGGGATATCATTGTCTGCATCCGTCATTTCCGGTGCATTGCTGGGGTTTTTTCTAAATTTCATTGCCTTCGGGCAAAACGCCAGACAGACGGCCAAAACATGGGGGTTTGGCATTATCATTGGACTGCTGTTGATTGCAAGCCTGGTTACGTTAGCCAAGGTGATCTACAACATGCTTTTGACATAATAAGGACGGTGTGAGTCATGCGTGCCCGAGTACCGAAAGGGATAAAGAATGACATCCCCCTCTTTGTTTTGTCTAACACACAATGGATCATTTGCATTGTGTCGTTTACCGGATTGCTTGCCTCCGTTTCCATTGGATTCTACGAAATTGCCCCCTTGTTTCCCATCGCGGGGGGATATCTCATGTTTCGGAAAATCAAAGGGGAATCTCCATGGACGGTGTGGTGGCGGCGCTTCTTGTTCAGGTTGAGACCGAAAAAGGTGTTTCGAAGGGAAAGGAGAGGATACATTGGACTCCAGAAAGAGCATTAGTTGGCCGGAGTATCTGGAACTAGAAGATGTCCAGGATGGCCTTGCGGTTCTTACAAACGGCCGTTACCGAAAGTATTTGGAGATTTTCCCGATACCCTTAACGCATTGCTCGGAAAAAGAACTGCGGAATGTCTACTTGGGTTGGCAGGATTTCTTACGGACATTGGAGATTGAGATTGCTTTGTATATCCAAAGTCGCCAGGTTGATCTGGAAGAAGTGATGAAAAGACAAAGGGAAAATCGAATCAATTTTGTCCGTGCTTATAACGCTTCCGGTACAACAACAGAGGCGTTTTTGATGGAGCAAGAACAATTCAATCGGGAGTTACTTGCATCGAGGAACCTACCGGTTCGCCGTAATTTTCTTGTGTTTCCGTTAGATGACCCAACTCGCTCTCCGGAAAAAGCCAATGACTTTCTCAGTGATCGCATCGAGGAGTCTTTGGGGCGTATCCAACGATTTGTTCGACGGTACAAACGTCTGGAGACTCCGGATGTATACGACATTCTCCATGCCTGGTGCAATAAGAAACAGTCCAAGTACATCTCGGGTGTTGATCTCTACGAAAAGGGATTTCACAGCTTGTTTGTGAGAGGGGTGCCCGCGTTTGCTTAACTTTAAAACAAAAGTCAAGTTCACTTGGTCGGCCAAGAAGGAGAAGGATGATGAATATCGTCCGATCCATGATTTTATTGAAGTGTTGGCTCCAAACTTTGCTGATCTCTCACCTGCTACGTACATTCAGGTAGGAGAGAGGTATATCCAATCGTTTTTTGTAGACGGGTGGCCGTCTGAAATTGACTTTGGATATCTGCACCCACTTGTGAGTTTCCCTGGGGATATTGATTTCATCCAATATATCGCCCCTGTTGACAAAGACAGGATTTTGTCCTGGCTAACGACCCGTATTGAAGGAATTGAATCTAAACTCATTGATCGTGCCAAGCAAGCGTCCAGCCGTGGTGTACTCTCCAAGCAGGAGGAGTTGGCCATGCTCCAGCAATTACGGTCTGATATTGATAACAATCGAGATCGCATTATCTACTTCGATAACTTTATTATTCTGGCGGCCAACAACCAGGAGGACCTCGAAAAAAAGGCAGACCGCCTCATGTCAAAGTTTGGCGGGACCAAGGATTGCCTGAAGCCAGCAGACCATGAGCATGACCTGATGTTCAAAGCAGTCAGTCCTCTGGCCATCAAGCGAAAAGAAGCGTGGAAGGAGATGAATTTGGCTGCGGGAACCAACCTGTATCCCTTTACCGTATCGGATTGGCCGCATGAGGATGGCCCGATCCTGGGACTAAATTACGACGTTGGTTCCCCAGTCCTTTTCGACGGGTTTAACAAAGAGCACGTGAATAACTTTGGGATCTCACTAATTGGTGTTTCGGGAACAGGGAAAACCGCCATGCTTCAAAAGATCATTGCCGGAGAGGTTCCGTATGGCGTTTACCATGCGGTGATTGACCAGGAAGGAGACCTGAAAAAAACCATTGAAACCTTGGGAGGCATTTATTTGCCAATTAGCCGTTACTCCGATTTGCGGTTTAACCCGGCAGACATTGAACTGGAACATCACAAAGAGCGCGGTTTGATTGTTGATTTGCAGGGCAAGGTCGAGGATATGGTCAATCTGTCGGCGGCGATGGCGGGACTGACAGACAGTGCGGAACACAAAGTCATTGCGGCCTATATTGACCGGGCTTGGAGAAAAGCTTACGAATCATGTGGAATTAGCGAAGATCCAAGAAGTTTATATCACGATGCCTATTTTGACCCGGAATCTGGGCAATTCGTAACAAGGAAAAAAAAGACACCACCGCAGTTTAGCACCTTTTATCATGAGTTTTGCTTGCTTGCCGAGGGGATCAATGATTTGCAAGGGACTGTTCTTACCCTGGAACGCTTTACCGAAAAGGGAACGCTTGGCATCTTTGATTGTCAAACCAATGTGGAACTTGGGGATGCTCCCTGTGCCGGATTCGGACTCAGGGATTTGCATAATTCGGAGTTACTGCCCATTGCCAATATCGTTGTACTATCCTACTTGGAAAACCGTTTCTTAAAAAAGCGTGACTTGGACGATGGTTCCCTGTTTCGAGTTGATGCGGATGAGTGCCAGGAACTGTTCAAAAACCTTTACTCTGCCAAGGCGCTTGAAACGTATTTTCGGCGGTTCCGCAAGAGAAAAGGCGGCCCGATTGCGGCCACGCAAAACTTTCAAAAGTTTTATGAGAATGAGCATGGCAGAGCCGTGATCCAGAACAGTGATACCAAAATCATTTTTGCCCAGCACGAAGGCGACCTGCAAAAATGTGCCGAATTGTTCAAGCTCACCGAAGGAGAACTGGAGTTTTTAAGCATGGGACTCGCTCATCATGCCATCATTAAGCAGCCCAAATACAGTGTTCGCGTAGTGACGCAGTTTTCTCCCTGGGAACAAGAGATTTTCTTCCCAGAGCATGGGGGGTGAGCAAACATTGTGGAGACGGGTCGTAATCCTAACCGTGGCCATCGTCATGTTTACCGGTGTTGGCCTGACGACATTCGGTGTGTATCAAGCAGATGCTGGCAAGGGTGGGGCGGTAGGAAGTTGGATCGGAAATCTTTTCAAAGACGGTTGGTTTGGAAAAATTTCAGATAAGGCAACGAAAGTGGGGGAAAAAGCGAAGAAGGTTTATGACAAGGCAAAATGGGGAGCGATCCTCACCGGTATTGGTGTTTCAGCGTATGATATTGCCTTTAATGACGCCAACTTCCTGGGGAGTAGTGTTGGGTTTGTGGTTCAGAGGGTAGCAGCATGGTTAGAACTATTGATTCCGCCGCCAGAGCAGCAAATTTTTAACTTTGAGATAGTGAAGTCGGAAGACGGGGCGGAAGAGGTACGATTTAAGGACAAAGACCGGTTTGCCTACTACCGGTTTGATGAAAATACATGGCAAACCATTAAGTACATCTACTATTACATGATGGGAATCTTTTGGGCGGGTGCTGTCATTATCGTAGGGTATCAGGCCAACTACCTGATGTTCCCAAGCGGGGTTCAGGATCGCATTACTGCCCGAAGTATTATCTCCACCATGATCCTTTCAGCATTGGCGATCCTGTTTATCCCCTTTCTCGTGGGGATCTATTCCGATATCGCCATGCTATTTGTCGCCCTGTTCGCCAATTTGGTCGATCCGGAAATTGTCGTGCAGGGGTTACTGAATTACACCATTGATGACAAATTAACAGAAGCCATGCTGAAATTGATCTCCCTCGCTCAGCACGGGATGATCTTTTTTATTTACTTCATGCAGAAGGTTGTCATCATGGGGTTATTGGTGTTGTTCCCGATCATTGCGATGCTGCAAAATTTCCCCTCCAAACGTCACCTGTTTGGTTTGTGGAATCGGGAAATGCTGACCAACCTGTTCACGCAGCCGGTTCATGCTTTGCTGTACTGTTTTGCCTTCAACCTCATGCAGGATGCTCCTGATGTGGAGAAGATTGCCTATTCAGTAGTATTATTGCTTGCGATCATTCCAGCTGGGGCTTTTGTGCGGGAAGTATTTCAAGGTGGTGGATTTGCTCAAGAGGGAGCAGGCTGGATGCGGAAGATGGCCTATCTGACGCTTTCGGGTCTTGGAATTGCGGGTGTCATGAACACAGGGAAGTTAGCCATGCAAAGCTTTCACGGGATGCGTGACGCTTATCAACAAAGCGGCTTGGCTCAACCCGGTGAAAGTCTAAGGCAATCCATTGGAAATACCCTGCGGCGTGGATTCCAGTTTAGTGCAGGCGCTTTTGGAGGATTAGCGGGAATGGCATTGGCCGGTGCGCCCGGTATGTTAGCGGGTACAAAAGTGGGTACCAGAGTTTCCGGGTATGCAGCCAACCAAATCACCGCGGCAGCGTCATCACCTGAAGTACGTAAGGGTCTCCACAGCGTAGCATCTCGGCTTCCGTTTTTGGACCATGATCATCATCGCCAAAAGGCAGCAGCCTACCAGCAGATGGTGGAATTACCACAAAAGTGGGCAGAAGCCCGTCAGCGTGAAGAAGAAGCGGCATTTGCTCTCCGTCAGGTGGACAGCCAGATTAGCCCAGTTTTTGCAGCGAAGCAAGATCACCTGCAGGCCAAACGTAACCTCGATACCGTGTATCAACAAATGGAGCCGGAAGAACGTGTAAAAGCAAGAAACCTGTTACAGCAGCATGAAGAGGCGTATCATCGTTCACGGCCGCAGCTGATTCATGCAAACCAGACCGTTCAGGATGCCAAGCGAACGTATGAAAGGGCGTTGGCTGATTACCAAGCCATCAAACCAAATACACCGGAAAAGAACATGGCCCGCCAGCAGGTGGAACAAGCCTACAAGCAGTTACAGCAAGCGAAACAGGCCGTGAATCCTGTGTATCGTAGTCAAGATGTTCAAGCACTCACAAAAGCGGGATATCGCCCGGGTTCTTCCCTTGCGCAATATTTGGAAGTAGGTTATCAAGTGAACCAGGCTGCACAGAGAGTACAGCGAGCAGAATCTCATGCAGGTGCACGTTACGAGGAACTGGAGCGGACCTATCAAGGCGCAACGGAAAATTATCAACAAGCTTTGGCTGGAAGGATGAACGTGGAGGGGCAGAAAATGCATCTTGAAAAAGTTACCGGGAAGGTGATTCCTTTGCCGTCTTCCGGACCATCCGTTCCTGTGAGGAAGTACCGCATTGAACCGGTATTTACCCCAGCGCCGCAGCAAGCCGCTCTCCGGTCCGTATCTCAAGGGAAACGTTCAGCCCAAAGTTCATCGGGTACGGTATTTCGGCCGACCTTTCAACAAACGTTTGAACCCGTTGAACCCGCATGGTTCGCTGATCCGGTTACCGAAAAACAAGCCTACACACTAGAAAAATTGGGGGTTCCAGCAAGTACAGTAAAGAACAAGGGGGAGGCACACTTGATTATCAGCAGTTTCAAAAAAGGTGAAGAGGGATTGGAACTCCAAAGGAGATTCCGTAGCGAATGATGGAACGATTGAAAAAGGTGGGCCTGCTCATGGCCCGCCTTCTTTTTCGTTATGTCAAACGAATGGTGTTCTCTCTCATTTTGAGCATGATCCCCCTGATTGTCATTGTGCTGCTCGTGACGTTAACCCTAGATTCGATGTTCAATCTCACAGGAGGGATGCTGAACTTCACCGGAAGAGATGACTTTGATCCCAAAATCGGTCAGGAAATAAAAGCGGCGTACGTGAAGAAAGCAGCCACATGGAAAGAAGGATTGACAGAAGAAGAGATCGCCCAAATCTACCAGCATGACCATCAGCTTTCATGGGGCATTCTGGCTGCGATCGACAAACTGGCCTACAACTTCGATGATCTTTCGCAAATGGAAAAGTATCTGAACCAAACCTACGAACTGGTTAAGCCGGAATTTCGTTTTCGAAAGGCTTGCGAAGGCCGAATCCTGCTTGATTTTGCTCATACCTATATCGGGACCTATCAGTATCATTACCAAACCGTTTACGAAAAGCAGCCGGACGGCACTCAAAAATGTCGTGACGTGTTGGCACGTGTAGACACGGACTTCACATATGAAAAACTGAAACAGGCACTTCGACACTATGGCTTGGAAGATAACCAGAATGTTGACATCGTTATTTTTCAAGCCTATGGGTTTGATCGGGACTTGAAAGATCCCCGCGTGAAGTACCTGCTGCCACCGGAAATGCAACAAGTGATTGCCCGATCGCCGATTGGTTCTGCCCCCAGAAATGAGTTGGGAGAAATCGACTTGTACGCTCTCCTGCCGGAACGAACGCCAAAGGATTATATTGAATCCTTGAATGTGAAGGTTCAAGTGTACGACAATTCGTGGCGTATCAATAAGGGCAGGACACCACTTGGTACACTGCCCCGAAGAGGAAGCGAAACACGGTTCGGAACAATAGCGGTTTCCAAAGATAACCCTTACGGTCTTCAACTCGGCATGAAAGTGTATATTCCGAGGTACGGTTACGCCGTTGTGGAGGAATTCTCAGATAACATCAATGATGACATCCTAACAGATCGTTTTGTCGATGAGGTGGCCAAGTTTTTATTCTTGTCCTATGATCTCCTCACTTCCTGGTTAGACGACATCACCAATCGAACCAAAAAAGAGGAAGTCGTCTATCTCTTCATGGGTGGAGAAGATACAGACGAGGAGAAGTTGGTCAAAGCTCAAGCTGCTCTGAGCAGTGCATTCACGGTTTATTATCAATCGATCCCCATCTATATTCTCAACCCAGACTTTCAAATTGAGACACCAAACTTCGAAGTGAAGGGAAAGACGTTTTGGGATGGCAGCACATGGCCCATTACCAGCTGTTTTTGTTACCGAGAACTAGATGGCAAACGAGAATTCCACGATGGGGTTGATTGGGGGGTTCCCGAACATGTTCCAGTCCTGGCGATTAACTCAGGGATCGTGCAGATTGCGAGAAACTCGGTCTCGGCCGGAAATTATGTAGCATTAAAACTGGATACACAAGTCCATGAAAATAATCGTACACAGGACATTGTTGTTCGTTATCTGCACCTTAGTAATTACGTGGTATCTCCTGGGCAGAGAGTGCAGCAGGGGGAAGTGATTGGGTATGTTGGCAGTACAGGGAGAAGTACCGGCGCTCACCTACATATGGATGTCACCATTGGAGGAAAACGTCGGGACCCACTCAAGTGGATAGACTTCATGAAAGCAGACGGTCTTCTGGATGTTTACGGGGAACAACCCAGTTTCGAGGGGGGCGAGATTTCCAATCCGGATACAGAAAAGATGGAGTATATGGGCGAGTTTGAGATCACTGCTTACACGGCCGGCAAAGAATCAACCGGAAAGGAGCCTGGAGACCCCGGGTATGGGATCACAGCTTCTGGGAAACCGGTGCGTCCCGATCATACGATCGCTGCCGATTGGACGGTTATGCCAGCGGGTAGCATTGTGAAGATCGAGGGATTGGCGCCCTATTACGTGGTCGAAGATGCGGGTAGTGACATCAAAGGAAATCGAATCGATATCTATATGCCCGAGCTAGAAGATGCCTTGCAGTTTGGAAGACAAAAACGTCGGGTCTGGATCATTAAACACTAGGAGGGACGTATGAAAAAGTGGGGATGGTGTCTCATTATTGTTTGGTTGTTGTTTAGTTCGGTCGCTTATGCCGAACAAGAGCAACAACCCCAAAACGACGTGGCCAATCGCATTTTATCTGGATTGGAGGAAAGTCAAAAAGGGACGTTTATCATTAAGGAGTCGTCCTCTTTGGAAAACGATGCGTTCCTTGATTGGTTGGAGAAAAAAACGGAAGTGATTCGATCATGGCTAACAGAACTATCTTTGAAACTATCGGTGAAGTTTCTCTTAATGGCGGGACCGTTTCTCATTTTTGGATCGGTGCTGCTGTTTTTTTTAGGACTAAAAAAAATACTGGCATGGATTTGGGCCTTTTTAGCCTTTGTCGCACTAGGGTTGTTTTTAACAATCCATGGCGTCCCATTATTACGCAAATTCGTTGAATTCCTCCAGTGAGGTGATGGTCTTGAAAATTGTTTTTGCCACAGGGGATGAAGCGCTGGATGATTATGTGAGCAAAAAGGATGGCATTTTGGAAGTCGGCAGGGCATTGTATGCGGAACAGCTTGTCACCATGGTTCCTTCATTGAAACCGGACGTCGTATTGTTTTCGGAAACCATTCCGACTTCCCGTTTTGATCAGAAAGCGGGACATGTGGGGGCGGAGGCAAACATTCTCAAAATAATGGAGTCGATTGTCGAGGAAGGGATTCGTGTTGTAATGATCCTTAATGAACGCCCGCCAGGTCATCCCTTTTTGGAAAGACTGATTGGATTGGGAATCTATGATTTGATCATAGGGGATACCATCAAGGTGGATCAGGTGATTGCCGCCCTTCACCACCCCGGAACTCGCAAGCAAGTGAAACACCTTCTTCGTCAGGAAGAGGAGCTTACCTCAGAGGATACCTACCGGGCAAAAGAGATTAAGCTGGTAGCAACTGAAGAGGAAAAGCAGGAGGGTTCTCAACCGCCAATTGGCCAACGGGTATTCCGGATTGCCAAGTCCGTGACGGACGTAAGAGAAAAGCTGCGAGAGAAATGGGAAGCCCGTGGGATGGAAAACAAACCAGTTCCCGAAACAACAACTGTGGTCCAGAAATCGGTTATAGAGGTTCGCAAGAAAGAACCGGAAGCGACTCCAGAAAAGGTCATCGTGCTGTATTCACCCGAATCGACTGGAAAAACGTATGTTGGCGTGAATACGGCCATTGCCGCAGCCAAAAGATTGCGTGTTCCCGTTCTGTACAAGGATTGTACGACGACATGCAAGACGAAACTTTGGTTTAACGCGCCAACGTTTCCGTTTACGCTATCCGACATCCCCCTTACGGTTGCAGGGAGGGATGCTAAACCTTCTGCCAAGATTGGCGTACTGATTGTGGAAACAGCCAAAAAGGATGATATCCCACCAGGGGCTGTTGTGTACGTAATCGTAGACTCTGATTACGCCCGGCAAGTGATCATCAGTAAGTCGCTGGATGGAATCCAACCTGCCGGCTTGATTTGGAATATGGCCTATGAGGAAGCTTGTCACCCCCAAGACATGATTCCTCTTCTCCTTGCGTTGACGCTCCCCTATGATCGTGAGGCCTATCGGGACATTGCAAACGGCATCCCTCGAGCGTTTTCAGATGAAGCACTATGCGATCGATTGGTCAAGATCGTTCAAATGGACCCACTCCATCAGTACATGAGAAGTGGTATCGGATGAGAATGCACGACATGCGTGTATGGCAGAAACGGGACTATCGTTTGTTCTACGGGATGATGGCAACCGCTGTCATCTGTTTTCTTTCTCACTTTTATATAGGGAAGTTTCTTTTATTCCTGGCTGCACCTCTGTATGTTGGAGCCATCGTTCTTGTTTTTTACGGGGTAGGCAAACGGAACGTGATCAAGCAAGGATACTATCGAGAAGCCAAGCGGATGGGCCTGGAGAGAACATTTGTGATCCCCTACAACGAGTCCGACGACGAAATTTGGTTTGAAATTCATTTGATGGAACCAGTTGAAAAGCGAAAAAGTACACCTGTTCGGATATTGAGGCAGTACACCCGTGATTTGCAACGGTTGTACGACTTTGCCAAAACGTATCCGAAAAAAAGGGTGGTGTTCGTCGGAACGACCCATCCAACGTTAACGGTTATAGCCATGAAGGAAGCCAAACGACTAGGTCTTGATTATGAGATAGCTCCAAGCATTCATGACCAATCGGCTCCGATGACAAAAAGAGAGTGGAGAGGTGTACTACGGAAGATGTATGGCGGCGATCAAAAGATACGAGCACCGGCGAAAGAGGAGTGGCGCACGTTAATTGTTCGTGTTGAAAATCCTTGAGACAACAAACGAAAGGAAGGTAATTATGCTCGCGACTCAAGCACAACGCATTTTTTCTACAGTTCCCCTGAAGAATCAAGACGCAACGGTTGTTTCACCCAATCAACTGCTGGCCCATGTGCAAGAAACTCCAAATGCCATCGTGTATCTTCTCTGGCCAGAAGATAAGGTTCTATTGCCCCTTCTGAGGGATCATGCAACGGTGTATGTCCTTGGGAATCTTAAGAGCGAACAATACGTCGAAGAAATGAAGGAAGCATTGCGGAATGGTGCCCATGACTTTCTTGATCGTATTGATCACATTTCCACCGCTTTACATGAAACAAAGAAAACAGAAACGGATACAAAGCCTGTTGAACACGTCATTCGCTTGGTACCAAGAACAAGACCATCTTCTTCGGTTCCCCGGAGCAGAGAACTGTCAATGTTTTCGGAACCGATTGACCATGAAGAGCAGCAAAGGAAGGAAGAAAAACCAGAGTTCCATTCTCCCATTGATAAGCAACCTGAGACTGTATCCGTCAACTTTACACGTCTGGATGAACTTCACATCCGACCCATCGGAGGACGACAAATGTTTGTGGTCACCTCAACAAAGGGGGGGATCGGAAAAACCACCATCGCCATGAACGTGGCCCGGCTGTTGCATGACCATGCAAACGGTCGGGTCATTCTAGTTGACTTGATGCATCCACACGGTAATGTGGCAACCCGAATGCGGATCAAAACGGAGGTGAATCTGAAAACGTGGGAGCCGTACTTCGAAAACAACGCGCTTGTAACGGATCAAGTAGTTCTCACCAAACTGGTGGTCAAGCACCCTAACGGCCTGTATGTACTGCCAGGTGTGAATGTGGGCCAATCTTGCTCTCCCGAACTTGTCGGCTACATTTTGACTCAACTTAGCCGCACTTTTGACTACGTGGTGATTGATATCGGGCCAGAGCGGCAAGATCTTCTCAGTGTGGCCATGTCGATGGCGAACAGGACCCTGTTGGTCGTTGACTACGATTTGGCAACCATTAAGGATTCACAGGAATATCTGGATCTCTGGAGCAGACGGCAACTATCCCTGGAAAAAGTCAGTGTGTTGGTCAACTTTGAGCCGATGAAGAAAGACCGGAATACTCTTACGAGGGAAAAATGCAAAGCCTACCTCAACGGGTTGTCCATCATCGGGTTTCTGCCGGAGGCGGCCGGTATGCGGGCGATTCACAATGAGGGGAAGGTGCTGGTGCAAGAAGATAAATCTCATCCCTTTTCTGTTGCCCTCATCGCAGTTATGGAGTCGCTCGTATCCGGATTTGCGGTCAAGGAGAAACGTGGGTTTTTTGCAAGGTTGTTTGGAGGGAAAAAATCATGAAGAAGTGTTTCGCAGTAATTTTGGCGCTTTCCTTAGTGGGAAGCGCCCATTCTTTTGCGTTTGCGGAAAAAAAGGCGACGGTGACCATCCCTGGAGACGCAAGCAGTTATGAAATCGTGGATAAGGAGGGGAATAGTGTCAAGTTGCAGTTTACGTACCAACCCGAAGAAATCATCGTGGTGGTAACGGTTCCCGATGTGCCAAAAGATCCCGAAGTCATCAAGATTCCTCTCAATAAGAAAGGGGGTGAGAAGGATAGTGGAGGCGATAAAGCAGGCAGTGGCAGCACAGGAGGTTTGGGTTCAGATTCGATCAAAGTCACTATGCCCGTCTTCAAAGACATTGTGGATCATTGGGCGAGGGATGACATTCAGTTTATGGCGGCGCTGGGTTTACTCAAGGGTTATCCTGACGGAACATTCAAACCGGAGAAGTCGATTAGCAAAGCAGAGTTTGCTGCCTTACTTTCGAGGGCTATTCAGCTCTCCGAAAAGGACAAGTACGATCAACCCGTTTCCCTTCAAGATGTGACGCCAAGAGATTGGTTTTACTCCTACGTTCAATACTTGGAGGGGCGCGGCAACATCGTTCCGTCAAAAATGTATCCTCAACGAAAGCTATATGCAAATCACCCGATCTACCGAGAAGAGGTTGCCGTCTGGATGGCCAAGGAGGTGGAACAGCCGCCCAGAGAAAAACTCCCCGTCTTTGCTGATGTATCGAAAATGTTATACCCAGAGGAAGTCAACAAGGTATCGGGAGCTGGGCTGATCAAAGGGTATCCGGACGGTACTTTCCGCCCCTTTAACAATACGACAAGAGCCCAGGCCGCAACGATGGTTTTAAGGCTGTTACAACTAAAAGGGATGGTCAAGGAAGAGAGGAGTGAAACACGTGGGTAAGCAAAGAAAACGTTTCTGGCCGACACTTCTTGCGCTTGCAATCTTGCTCACGCAAATAGGAGTCACTTTTCCTGCCCCAGCGAAAGCGGCTGAAGGTTTCGTGATCCGAAGTGATTCCATGACGGTAGACGCAACAGGGATTTACGCTTCGCAAACCAAAAACGTGACACTTCCTGCAGTGGAGGTAATTAACGCAACCGCGACAACCGATAACGGGACGGTCACTGTCTCAAGAAATAACAATCAGGTGACGTTATCGTTATCGGGAGGCAATCCAACGTCATTTACTAACGGAACGGTTACCCTGACGGACAATGGGAACACAAGCAATTCTGGAACGGCCAGTAAAGTGATCGCTGGTCTTTATGATGTTACTTCGAAGACATCCACGAACGGAACGGTTTCTACAACTGTCTCTGGTGATACATTGACAGCAAACTGGTCGGGTGGAAGTTCCTATCAGGTACGCGTGCCACCATATACGCAAACGATTACGACAACGGAGTATCAAAACTACTCTCATTATGCTACTTATGCATCCTTGAACGGATGTGATGAAAAAAATAATTGCTCATATACTTATATTTTTTACTCGTATGATAGCAATTGTAATCTAAAGAGTGAGTCATTCACCGTTACACAAGGTCCAGGTCATGCAACAGGCACTTTCGGTTCAATAACATGCAGCAAGCCCATCACAACGACAAAGACAGCAGACGTATACAACTATGAAAGTCGATGGGACTATTCCGCAACGATTGGTTATCGGACAGCAACTTATGTGTACAATACTGTCATTCAATATGACTTCAAAGATTACGCACCGCAAGCTCCTACACTCACTGCTCCGCAAGATCTTTCTGACGGAGGGACAATAACATTTAGCAAACCATCAGACGATTATACGCCACAAAACGAATTACTCGTGAGTTTGGAATGGCAGCAAGAAGGAAGTTCAACATGGAACCCTGTGTTTACGGACAAAAAGATTACTGATTCAATCTTTACGTTGTCCGGTAGTAAAGTGATCTATCATTGGGATGGCGCCGGCGTAAACGGGATGGTTAAACTTCGTTTGGTAACAAAAGATGGGTATAACCAACCTGTTTACTCCTACGTGAATGGAGATCCGGACACGATGTTCCGGATGTCTCACAAGCCTGAGATTACGCAGGTTAGCCCGATCAGTGGTTCCCAAGCAAACACAGTCACACCGAAGTACACGTGGAATTACTCGCAGGACGAGGGAGAAGGACAGAAAGGATTTTACTTGCAAGTGAGAAAAGTAGGGGAAACCACCCTAAGCCTGGACACTGGATTCGTAGACTCTACGTCGAACGAGTATCAACATCCAACAAGCAGTCCGCTTGAATGGGGAACTACCTACGAGTGGCGGATTCAACCTCTATCTGAAACCGGTGTATTAGGAGACTGGACAGGGTGGCAGGCGTTTGGAGCAAACAGTATTCCAGTATTGGAGAGTGTCACTACTGTCTCCACGGATACACTTCATGTAAAAACCAAGCCTACTCCGGATACAACAGGGTATAAGTTTTACAGATTCGGAACGGAAATTCATGATGGAACAGAACTGGAGATTGATGATACGGGGCTCCCAAGCAACACGGAGCAATTTTACAACGTTCGAGCGTATAATGCTGTTGCCCAATCGCCGCTATCTGCTTCGAAGTCTGCATACACACTGGCGGCTACTCCAGAATTTGAGTCGGTTGAAACTACAGCAACGTCCATTACTGTGAAGTTAAAGCAGGTGAACCCCCAGTACACTTATCATGAAGTGGAGTATCGAAAGAAAGGCGAGACAACTTGGCTCCCGTTGGGAAGTGGAGCAAGTCTACTATACATTCAGAATGGTGTTGAAAAGGATACCACTTATGAGATTCGGGTGAGAGCCTTTAACGGCATGACTGATCCGAATGGAACGCCAACGAAATATATCCAAACAGAAGCTACCACAAAAGTCGATCCACCGACAGGTGCAGTCTTTAGCGATATTACCGAAGACTCATTCACCGTCACAATTGATCCGAATGGGAACTCTGCCACTACGAAATACCGTTTTTGGATCGAGGGTGTAACCGATAAAACAGCCTACGGTACGGCGCTTTCTTATACATTCACCGGACTTCCAGAAGGAAACAGAACGTACACGGTAGTGGGTCAAGCACTCGGAATTAACAGCGAATCTTCCCCGATTCCACTTGGAACGGTCACAACGAAAGCGTATCCGATTCGTGCGGAAGACATTACTTTGACTGCTGAACAAGGTAAGATCAAGGGTAGCTTTTTAACCGGTAAGAACGCCGCGGGGACGAAGTACGAGATTTCCGATAGTGCTACGGGTGAAGTGCTTGCCTTTAGCGATACCAACACCACATTCGAACTGAGCGCACCAAATCCGAACGAGAAGCATGTCATCACGATACGAGCCCAGGACAAGATGCTGAATGTTACGGAGCCGGTAACAAAAGAAATTTACTCGCTCGCCAATCCCGTATCTTCTCCCGACCTGACGGTTGTGGGTCCGAATGAAGTAAAAGTAAGCTTTGATCTCAATGGCAATCCTGCAGATACAGAGGTTCGGATTCAAAGCGTAAAAGGAGACACGTATGACTCGGGCTGGATAACGGGAAGCGAGGCTCAGATTCTTGATCTTACCCCCAACACGCAGCAGCAATATGCGATCACGGCTCGGAACAAAGATGGCGTAGAAACGACTGCCATTACCAGCCCAGCCAAGTACACACTCGCCAATCCGATTATCACGGCTCAGTATGAACCAGGTTATACCAATATCAAGATAACCTTGTTGGCTAACAATCCGCCGGGAACCATGTACAAGATCATCAACAAGACGACAGGGGAAGTGAGAGACTGGTCGTCGGATGTAACATGGGACAATAACCCTCTCACAAATGAGTCGGAAAACGAGTACGAAGCACTTGCAAGGAATGGAGATGGCATCGAAACGGTTGTTACCAAGCTGGGAAGTATGAAAACACTGAAAGCGCTCGGTGAGTTTGTGGAAATTCCTCGCGAACCAGCGGACGGAGCCTTTGATCCCACTACACAGGACGGGAAGACAATCACGCATAATGGAAAAACCGTCATTCTTGTAAAAGGCAGTGAGCTGCCACTCTCGCTCCATGACCTCAAAAATATTGTGGAGTGGAAATATAGCATTAATGACGGCCCGTGGTCCGAATGGAAATCTGTTTCGGACAACAAAATCGAGCAGAAGTTCCCTGTGGACACGCCAGGATTGTACAAACTAAGCATCAACTTCAAAAACCAATTTGGAAATGATGCGGGGAATGTAACTAAGTGGTATCTGGCTGACTGGATCGCGCCTCAGTTGAGTATCGCCTACGATAAGATTTCAAAGGAAGACAATCCGAAGTTTGGGATGACCTATTCCGATAACCTTGATCTCAGCTACGGCATCTGGTACCAAGTGGACGAACAACCGTGGCAATCTCTGACGGGGAATGAAGTTACCGGAGCATTACCGCGTGATAACAAATTCAAGAAAGGGTTTGTTCGAATCTCCGATGTCGTGGGAAACGTCAAGGAAGTTCCGTATGAAATCCTGTCACTCAATGATCAATACTTTAGCATTGAACCCCGCGAGGGCGGATACAAAGTGACGTTTAACGTGGAGGCAAAAACCGGACAACGTTATCACGTGAAAACGACAAACCTGGTTGATGATGATTTCCAAGTGAACGAGAGCAGCACCACAAACATCATTGACGTGCCTGGATTAACTGGGTCGAAATACGAGGCTACTTTGGGAATCCGTATACCGGGTGAATCCTTCTGGTTTGACCAAATGAAATATCCGGTGGTTCTAGGATTGGATATGCCTACATTGGCTTCTCAAGACAGTACCACCAATAGTATCCGGATAACCGTCAATCCGGTCGATGGTGCGCAAACGTATAAGGTGCAACGGAGCGATTTAGCAAACGAAGGCACATTTGCTGGTTTGGAATTTGTTGACTATGAAGTGCAACCGGCAAGTCCATACCTGTACGAATTCTGGGCCGAAGGCGGCGGGTTAAAGAGTGTAAAGAACACGATCACCTTATGGACAAAGCCGGCCAATCCGTCATTAGTGCCCAAAAGATACGCAGATGGCACGTTGAAGTTTGATGTCAACCTGAACGGGAACCCCGAAGATGTTGTGGTAGAGGTGATTCGTGCAGGGGGCACTCCAAAGGTAACCGGTACGGTAGTGGAAGACAGTGGAGTAGAAGGTGACGTGGAATACACGTATCAAGTCCGTGTGAAGTCCCAGAATAACGAGTATTCAGAATGGGTCACCCAAACTTTCCGCCCGGGTGACTATGTTGTTCCGCCAGCTGTTCCGCCCGGGCCAACTCCAGAAGAAGAATTCAACAAGAAAGCCGATAGTGTGTTGGCAGCGATCCAATACCAGGTTGGCACGGTGGCTCAACAAGCCTGGGTGGATGCATGGGTGAAGAATGCCGAAGGACTTCAAGTGACAGGAAATGTTAACGGGATCACCCAAACACTGGGTTCTTCACCCGTTCGTTTTGATGGTCTGGAAATTGGCAAGGAATACGTCCTCCAGATAACGGTTAGTGACGGAACCAGATCGAAAGAAACCCAAATCCGATTCTCGACAGAAATGACTGAGGAACAAATATTCAATCGGGCCGCAGAGCAGCTTGTGGGGCAATTTATCTTCACGTCCGATGGGGAAATTAACTCCGGAAAGGCATGGATTGAGATAGAAGCGCCACAAAGCTCGTATACAGTTGTAGCAATTGTCGAGGGGGTATCGAAAAATATCGCTGGCACAAAGGTTCGATTTGACAACTTGGAGGACAACACAACCTATACGGTATACTTCGAAATAAGCAACGGCACGTATACCTACAGGAGTGAGCGACAAGTAGCAACTCCGAACCGGACAGCTCCTGAAGTGATAAACATATCGAAGAGCGGCGATCATTTGCAGATTGAAGTTCTCACCCATTCTGAGCTGAAGAAGTAATGGACAGCGGCCCTTGTCAGAAAACGGCAAGGGCATTCTTTTTTTGAATGCCGTATGAAATAAAAAATGGTTGCTGAACTTGGCGGGATATGGTAATGTAAGTATTGACAATAAGCAAGTGCGTAAATTATGATTTCAGTTTTGTTTGTATTCTCGATGAGGAATGCTCTCAGTAGTAACAGCATTGATCGCATAAGCAGGTCACTCGGTTTGTCAAGGTCCAAAGGGCAACACCTTCTAATTGTGCACGAGTTATGATATGCTAATTACAACAGTAATTGTACACACTAAAAAAGACCAACAGCGCTGCAACGCTGCCGGTCTTGCACAATAGACGTTCCCCACAAGGGGGCGGCTCAGTGCAATATGTTTGATCGGAAATAGATCACCCAGCTTGCTAGGCTCAAGGGCGGTCTATTTCTTTTTGAGGTAAGTCAGCAAAGCGAGGATGAACATGCCGAACATGAACATCAGCGTCAATGCTTGATAAACCTCCATCAGCCTCACCCCCTTTCATGAGGGGATGAGCCAACCACCCTTGAGGAGCCATGCTATTGTACAATGAAGATTATACCATGGATTGAGATTTTGAGTACCAGCCTCTGGCAAAACGCCAGGGGCTTTTCATTTTTATAGAAAGAGTTTTCGCAACTTCCAGAGGAGGGAAAAGTATGAAATAATATAACGCTAGGAAGAAACCGGGAGAAAACAAGAAAAATTGAGGTGATTTTATTATGAAAGGAAATCGTTTTGTAAAATTTCTCCTTGGAGCAGTTCTTATGACCGCTGCCATCAGTCCGGTCACAGTTCGCGCGGACAGTAAGGACATTCAGGTAAAGGTGGACAATGTCTCTGTCCATTTCCCAGACGCAAAGCCTTTCATTGATCCATCTACCAGTCGGACGATGATCCCGGTTCGCTTTGTCAGTGAAAAACTGGGCGCCTCAGTAGACTGGGATGGAGCAAAACAAACCGTCATTATGAACAAGGACGGAAAGCAAATCTCGCTCAAGATCGGGGAAAAGAAGGCAGTCGTGGCCGGTCAAGAGATCACTTTTGATGCAGCTGCGACGCTGCAAAACAATCGTACGTTTGTTCCGCTGCGTTTCATAAGCGAAACATATGGTGCAAAAGTTGAATGGTTGGCTTCGGAACGACTTGTGAACATCACGACAGGTACGAATAACTTCACCAATCCTACAAATGGTACAAAACCATCGAATGGAATCGGTACAGGCACCAATCCAACTCCTAGCACTGGAACCAACCCATCGACTGGTACAGGCGGATCAGGAACCCCTTTTAAGCCACCCATTCGCGAAGGACAAGCTGAAAATGTGGAAGCGATGAAGAGAGCCGTCCAGACATTCAAAGTTGAGGATGGGGTATTGAAGGGCGTTGTACCAAACGACATAAAAGGATACATGCTGATTGAGTTTAATGGGGAGAACCCAAATGTTCCAATTGTCAAAACTCAGTATTTGAAACCTGGAACCCCCTTTGAACTCAAGATTAATGACACCAAAGGTGTTATTGAATTGCATGGACAAAATGGAACTGCCTTTGGCTTGGTTGGGATCGAATATCCCTCCATGGAAATCATTGGAGGAAGGTAGGGACTGCAAGTGAATAAAGTAAAATTTCTTACAGCCATTATTATGGCTGTTTGTTTTTGTTTTACAACTGATTATGGAGCTGCAATTGCTGATGTTACGTTTCCACACAAGCTCGGTGATGAAGTGGAATTTTATGGAGACTTTTCTCCTTCTCCTTCGGCCCGTCAAGAGATACACAAAGCTGATGTACTACAGTGGGAATATCACGTCTACGATGACAAAACCAAGCAGACAGTCGAACAAACTGCGATCACATCCTTTGACTTGAAAGAAAATGCCGGGGAGGATTTTAAAGGATTTACGGGATACTCCATGATCTACTTGCCAGACGATCCAAATGAACGAACCAATAAGATCAAGACGATGGCCACGAAATATCGAGGAAATCCAGAATTTGTTTCAAGAAAAGTAGAAGAGTACATCGAGCAAATTCAGAAAGGGACCCTCCCAGATCCGATTTACCAAACATATGGATATGATGAGAGTGGGACGTTTAAAACGTACAATTGGCTGTCAGCTGGTCACTTTGCTTATCTGGTTGGAGGTACAGACTCATTAGATAGGTTTGGGGATCGTTGTGTCGAATTCATTGGAAAACCTTGTGGGACCACTGAGCAAATCACCGCCAAGGGTTTTCCAGCCCCCGAAGTACCAAACGTTGGTCGGGCTATGAGGATCATTACGGATTTCCCTAAATTCACCGGAACGAGTATCCAGCAAAATGGGAATACCACAAGCAATGTCATGAGCAACATCCCTTTTGGTGTCCAAGTTTCATTTGTTGCATACAGCGGCTGGGAAACCGGTGCAAATGCCTATTTGTATCTGAATGGTCAGCCAATCCCAGTCTCAAATGATTCGAATCCCTATAGGATACCCTTTGCGGTACCTCAATCTCTAGGCAAAGACGGAGAGTTTGGCTTCAAGTATTCTTTTTACCGTGATTTGACCAATTACAAACAGTACTTAAAGCAAGGAAAGAATACCTTGCTTATTTCTGTTTCAGATAGTTTTGAGCGATATTCCCAAAAAGTTATCGATTTTACCTACGGTGGCGTTTCTGGTTGTCAGCCTCCGTTGTTGAAGAAAAAAGATGCTGTTTACCCAATTAGTTTTGGAGAGGGTCCGAATGGACAAAGTGCTGTGGGTTCGGGAGGATTTCTTTCCTGGGTTGTAACGTACAACGCAAATAATTGTACAGCAGCTGAGTACATTGGATTCGATGAAACAGGGACATTGAATACTCCGATTAAGGAGGCAGACGGTCAGTATGCCATTGTTCTTAGGGAGTGGGAGTTTATGGTTTACAAAAGGGTGGATGGAGTTGACATAAAAAATCAATCCAGCGATCCACTTGCGGTGTACGTTGAAGAGAATGGCAAAACGTATACGATCCCTGGAAAAAGCCAAGTGAAAGTGCCGGGTGTTCGTGGCGACGTAACATTACGGTTCCTTTCTCCCTATGTTCAAAACGGATTTTGGAGTAAAGTAACTGAGAAAGTGGACGGATTTCCGGCTACGTATACAATCCCTGATGATCTGAAAAAAGCAGTACAGATGTTGGTGAATTTTCACACTGGTCAATAGGGGGAGGAATGTGATGAAAAAACTACGAATATGGCTGAATGTATTGGTGGTGCTGGTTCTTTCTATTGCAGCGGTACCTATCCAATGGGCATCTTCTTCAAACCAACCACCAATCATTAACCTGTTATCAATTAATGGGCAAAACGCACCAACCGTCTACGCAGATATTGGTCAGGTAAGCTATGCATTGATCGTATCCAGCTACTCTGCGAATCAAAAGGCTTTGGTTACGTTAACCGTCGAAAATACGGAAACGAATGAATTGACAACAATCTTCAAGGATCAGTGGTTGGAAAACAAGTCAAACACCGGCACGATGGAATTACAAAAAGGTTCCTATCTAGTTACGTTGTATGCGGTCGATGAAATTGGTCAGGCTGCTGAACCGTATTCAGTAACCGTAATTGTTGGGGCAGATACGGATCTTGCAATCAGAAGTGCTGACCCCAATCCCATTCTGATAAAAGAAGACAAAGAAACGAAGAACGTTACGGTTACTCTTTCTAACAACACGCCCAGTTCCAAAACAACAACGGTCGGCTGGCGGTGGGAAGGGGAATCGGTCTTACGAGATGAGCAGAGTGTTACTTTGCCTGGAATGTACCAGAATCTCGGTAAAGTCACAATAACCTTTCCGATCTCTTTGGATATGCAGGAGCAAACCAAAAGGACAATTGAGTTTGTGCTAAATCCCGATCATGACCCTTTGGAACAAAATTATGATAATAATCATATTGCTGTCCCAGTCCAGTACGATTTTCCGGATTTAAGCATCGACGGGCCGAGGTTAGTGTCTTTTACGGAAGACGAGATGACGATTGAATATTCGTTCGAACAGCTTGATCTTCCTGGAAGAACGGAGACATTGGTTACGTCTCTTGAATACGGAATTGGAGAAGCGCAAAGGATTGGTGTGCACACAGGTATTTTATTGGCAGTTGGTGAAAGAAAAACCTTTACGGTGACCATGCCAAGAAATGAAGCAACGTATGGACATATAAATCCTCAGGGCAATGCTCCTGCTCAAGAAAACGAATGGAAGAACAACTATAAGGAAAGTAAGTTTGATTTTTCCAGCCGTTTGAATCTGTACGTCAAATCAGTCAAAGGCGGGGTTTATCGTAAGGGTGAAAATGTGACGACAATCGTGCAGGTTGGAAACATACCCGATAGCGTCATGCCTGAAGCCGTTGATCTCGTTCTGCGTTTTGATGGAAAAGAAGTTGGCCGACAATCCGTTCATTTAAATCCGGGTGAAGAACGGGAGGTTCCTTTCGAGTGGAAGACGCCTGTAACCGGAAAATCTGAAAGAGCAACATACAAACTGGAGGCTGAGATTCACCCCAAGCCGCGAAAATTTGACGAAATAACGTACGAGGACAATATCAGGTCAGCCAATGTGGTTTTGCTACCTGAAGAAGTGGTCGGGGCAGTTTGTCGGAAGGAAGAAAACCAGACGACAGCGGTTTCCGGGACCTATGAATATTATTGCAATTGTACACCTGTTGGTTGCAGCATTTGCATCGGGAAGTATTATGAGTCCATTGTCGTGACACCGGAGTACCAAACGGCGACCGTAAAAGCAGGGATGGGTTTTGCCTACAAGCTGAAAACCGAGTACCACAACTCCAATCCGCACAATGGAAGAAAACATGATTTCTCTCGGATCATGGCGGAATTCGATTCAGAGGAGCATCAGGGGGATACGGTTATCCTGCCGGCAGTCGAGTTGGTTCCTCAAAACCCACCACCCGAATCATCGAACATCTGGCAATTTCCACGGGCCAAGATTGAACGGGGACAGAAGGACATAGAGGCCATCGAATACGTTTACACACTTGATCCTTTGGCAGTCGATGAAAGTCAGCACGTAGATGGGCAAAACAAGTATTACACCAGCTTTTATCAAAAGGATGGCACGTATCCGTTTGCGGTGAAGGGGGAAGGGGCTGGAGTGACCTTTACTACTCATACGGATATTGAAGGCAATACGACGGCAACGCCTGTCTCACCACGTCTTTCTACATGCATCGACGAGCAATACAATATCCTTGGGAGCCCGCATGATGATTACATTTATCGACGAGTTGATCCAAACAATCCATATCCCCACAATATTCAGCCCGGATGGGATTGGAAAGGATACGAATGGTACTTTGATGAACTGGCTCCCTGGTACAACAGCAATGGAAAGGACGATTCCAGCGGGCTTGATGTTACGGAATTCTCCGTCTATCCACAAGAGGCCGGGAGGTGATCACTTTGACAGGGATACCCAAGATGGTAGCCTTTTTTATTTGCTTGGCTTTTGTGATTGCGTACTTTCAAGACGTAACCATCGTTGTATTCGGTAAGGAAGACTTTCGAAGTGCGGCGATTGCGGCGGCACGGCAGGCCATTATCAAACATCAGGACTGGGCCGCTCTTCGAGTAGGTGATCCTCCTTATCTGATGAAGGAGGGGTTGGAGGATACCATAAGCCGGGTACTCCAAAACAACCTGAACGTAGGCACAAAGGAATTACATGTGCGGATGAGTACACAAACGTCGCCCGCGCTTCTTTCTCTTGCCATAGATGCTGACTATAGCAGCTCCCTTCTCAAACTGCTGAAGGAGAACAATATTTTGGTAAACGTCCCGGTTCAGACGACGGAGAGCATTGAATCGAAGTATGACATGAAAAATTACGAATAAAAGGTGGTGAATGGGCGCGCGACAAGCGCCTTTTTCTTATGCAAAGAACAGTGAGGATTGTCATCCTTCTTATGCTTACTGCTTTGGTTGGAGGGGGTGTTTACTTCGGATATACAGAGTATGAAAAACGACAAAATGCATTGGTTCCGGTATTGACTGTCTCACAAGAGATTCCTCCCCGCACCATGATTACCCAAAAGATGTTTGACGATGGGGTGATCAAGGTGAGTATGCACCCAGCGAAGATTGTTCCGCCAAATGTGTTCCGAAAACCGGAAGACGTCCTGAACAAGTTTACAGCCACCAACTATACGGTGCCTCCGAACAGCTATTTGTACGTCGGCAAGGTATTGACGGCGGAGGAAATGAAAGATGGCGCGGCAATGCTCCTCAACGAAGGGGAGAAGATGATTGCGATCAACACCAATTTGCGCTCTTCCTTAGCGGCCCAGATTACGGAAGGGAGTTACATCGACCTGTGGCTGTCAGCGGTGGCCAAAGAGGATAAAAAGCCAGTGATTGGCCCGTTCCTGGACAAAGTGAGGGTGATCGGGACATATGCAACCAGTTCTCAAAAGTCACGGCCAACGACAGATACCGTTACCAAAAACAGCAGCGATGAGCAGCAGCCGGTGACCATCGGGGCAAATGTCGTGCCACAAACGATACTTCTCGCGGTCAATAATGAGCAGATCGCTTTGATCCAACTGGCTGAAAAACTCGGAACCATTCAAGTAGTGGGAGTGAGTTACAAGGACTATGGCAAAACAACTTCAGCTACGGATAACGGGCTTTGGTCAGTCAAGAGGATGCGGGAATGGATGACGGCAGAATTGAGTAAAACATTTCAAGTTCTCGAATCTACAAAGGGGGATGCCCAATGATTATAAACGCAAGCAGCTATGAGCAGATTACGAAGCTCGCGCGTTCTTCTGGAATCGTGTGCGAAGAACGGTATGATCTTGGAGATGCACAATCACCTGTCATTTTGTCAGATACAACCGACCCGACCGGTGAAGTGGCGAATACGTTGGCGAGCCAGGGGGTTCCTGTTCTTTATTTGGCGTACGATCCTCCCGTCAATTTGTCTCCCTCTATCTCCATTATGAAGGGGGAGGAAGTAAGGTGGGAGCAAATTGACGCCTGGATTCAGTCCTCCCTGCAAAGGCAAGAGCAAAAACAGCACATTGCCCATTTGAACGTGAAACGAACGATTGGGTTTTTTGGAATCCAACCGGGGGTAGGGGCTGGTTCGATTGCCCGGGCCTTGTCTTTTTATTCGGCCATGAATGGGAAGAAAACGCTGTACATCGACATGGACATCCGATTTCCCAAGGCTCCGTATCTGATCGGGTATAAAGATTCGCGATACACGTTGGAAGGACTGCTCGAAGCCCTACAAAGCAAAGAGCGGCCCAATATGGAACCTTACTTTTTGCATAAGTCCAAGATGGGGCAAGTCTCCAAACAACTGGCGGAACACTTCAAGAAGCTGCCGGATTTGTTGTACGTGCTGTCTCCGTCGGCAGACCTTGGGTTCGAGTATTTTCCAACCTTGGGGACGGACCTCAACGAGATTACCGACTACATGAAAAAAATCGTGGAAGGTGCCAAACCATTCTTTGAAAACATCATTTTTTCCATGGGAAGCGACCCGGATGAGCCGTTACACTTGGCTATACTCAGGGCTTGCGATCAACGTGTCTTTGTAACAGATACCAGTCCATCTACAGTTCGGCTGTTTCCACAACGAATCAAACTGCTGGAGAACACCGGTGTTCCAACGGACGGTGCCCAGGTGATTCTCAACAAGCTTCCTGAAAAGATGGACATTGACGTATTCGAGGAGTTCCTGCAGCGCAGCGTCACCTATACTGTTCCGTATGATCCGCAGATGATTACCGAGGTTCACAAATTAAACTTGCTTGGTGGAAAGTCGTTTGAGTCAGCCATCGGTGAAATCGCTGAAGGGTTATTGGGGCTAGAGAAGGAAACGAAAAGACGGGAAGCCGGTTCAAAAAAGACAGGGCGTGTCAGCCTTCTTTCACAATTTTCCCTGTTTCGAGAAAAAACCGTGTGAGGAGGGTCAGCGATGCAAAATGAAAAAATCCTGTTAAATAGAGGACGTGTAAACCTGCAACAACTGCAAAGCCAGCAGGCAGCTACGAAGTCTTCTCGGCCAGACGAAGAACAAAGTGTGGAACACACCAGTTCCGACTACGAATTGGTGCGAAATGAAGTGCGAAACTTTCTCATGAACGAACATAACAAACTTGTCCAGGATGCGCTGTTCAATAAAAAACGAAAGCCGGAGGTAGAGCGGACTATCCGCAACTACCTGCAGATCGAACGAAAGTTTGTGGCTGGCATGAGCATCGATGATGTCGTTCTCCGAATTTGGAAAGACATTTTTTCATTGGGGCCGCTGGATGATGCGTTGGAGGACAACTCCATCACGGAGATCATGATTAACGGGTACGATCAGCCGTGGGTAAAGCAAAACGGAAAAGACCGCCCAGCAGGGGATCTGATTCAATTTGACAATCAGAAGCACCTGGAGACCATCATTGTCACCAAAATCCTGAATTCATGCGGGAAGTCGGTATCGGATAAGAATCCGATTGTGGATGCGCGGATCGGTGAATGCCGAGTAAATGTGGTATGGCAACCCATCAGTCAAATGAAAGGGCCCATCTTGACCATCCGAAAGTTTCCTCCGATCACGTTGACGGAAACGGAATTTTTGGAAAAAGGAACAGCGTCGCCCGAGATGTTTGAGTTTATCAAACTAATTGTTCAAGGGGGCTGCTCCATTTGCATGGGCGGGAGTACCGGGTCCGGAAAAACCACAACCTTTAAGCTGATGGCAGGCTTCATCAAAAAAGGCGAACGAGTCGTTGTCATTGAAGACACCGCCGAAATGCGATTGGAAAAGTTGTATCCCTATGAGGAAGGCTATCACTTTATTTCGGAAGAGTGTCGGATCATGGAAGATGAGTCGTTGGACATTGTGATCCAAAAGTTGGTCGTTACCAGTTTGCGTCAGACACCAAAGCGGTTGATCATCGGGGAGATTCGCAAAGAGAAGGATCTCTTGGCGGCGATTGAGGCTGCCTTGATTGGGCACCCGTTGTGGTTTACCATGCATGGCCTCAGTGCTTCAGAATTGGCAGAACGGATTAGTATGCTTTTGGCACGGTTTATGACCAAACAGGACGCCAATCGGCTGTTATCCAAGTCGCTTAACATTATCATGATGCAGAAGCATTTTGCTGAAGATGACCGCCGCCGCGTGTTTGAAATCGTGGAGATTGTTGGCGTTGACAAAGACGGAGAATTGATCCTCAACCCGATCTTCGAGTATGACTGGGATCATAAAAAGTTTGTTCGCAGCAACCCCATTTCTGAACGTCTGGTCAAAATGTTCCAACATGCAGAAATTCCAAGAACGAGATACGAAAAGTATCTCCAACCCGCTGGATGAGGTGGCAACGATGAGCATGGCGATTTTGTTAGCTGTAGGAGCCACGTTATTTTGCTTCCTTCTCTTGCTATGGTTTGAGTCCGGGAAAAGAGAGACGATCAAGTGGATTGAACTGCACAAGCCAGCAAAAAGAGAGCGCAATAGTTTTTTTGCCGAGGGAGAAAGGCTGGGGGTTTCGGTTCAGAAACAAGTCATATGGTGGGGACTTGCTTTCGGAATCGGAGTTGGCTTGTCTTTTCTTTTTCTCAACCCATTTATTCCAATACTCGTTTTGGTCGCCAATTACTTCTCAATCAAGATGTTTTACTTAAATAAAGAACGCCATATTCGGGATCTGGCGAAAGAGCAGTTGGGACCGGCGCTTCAAAATTTGGGCGCCGCTTTTCGCATTCAAAAAAACTGGAAACGTGCGTTGGAGACCACGATTCCGAGCCTGGACGAGCCGTTGAAAAGCGAGTTCATGCGTGTGTACCAGCTCCACAGCAGTGATGTTTTGATTGGGGAAGCCCTACAGGAGATGATGGAACGGCTCAAAGTACCCGAAATGAACTTGTTTGTGAAGATGGCCGAGATCAGTCAATCGGTTGGCGACAGCGCAGCCGAAGGCGTATTGGTTGCGGGTGCCTTCTTTCAAACCAAGCGATTGGCAAGAATGGAGCTGGCCAATGCCATGCTAAGTGCTGTTCGAGAGAATCGTTGGCTGTCCTATTTGTTCATTGCTGCAGTGGCATTTTTCCGGTTCTTTCAGCCAGAAATATTTGCAGTGTACACAAAAAGTTTGGTTGGACAGTGTCTGTTGACTGTGTATCTGGGGATTGCTCTTTTTGTCCCCATCGTGAGTTATTTCATCATCCGAAAAGAGGTGTGATCGTTGATCTTTCTTGTGTTTGGGGGAGGGCTGTTGGCCTTCCTCCTTTTTCTCATCCTGTTTTACCTGTTTCAACCTTCGTCAACCTATCGGGCATCGATCCTTTTGGAGGAAGTCAAACCCGATCAAACATGGCACCGGTCATTCGAGTTTCTTTTTCCTCTGACCAACAAGTACTTGCGGCGAACCAGAGCTGCGATTGAGCAAGAACTACTGGATGCTGATTCGAGGAAGACACCTGAGCAGATTGTCGTTGAACAATTTGTGTACATGGTCGGTGTGTTGTTGCTGTTTCTTATTGTTCACTTGTTCGTGAAATCTTGGTTCATACTCGTTCTGGGTATCCTTTTAGCCGTATACTTTTTCTTCGAGCCGAGGAGAGAGCTAAAAAACAAAGCGAAGAAATTGCGGGAAGAGATACGGAAGGAAACGCCCAACTTTGCATTGACGGTAAGACTGTTGCTCAAGGGGCAGAAAACCCCAGCAGATGCGCTGCGAATTGCTTGCGAACACGGAACAGGTAGTGGGCTGAGAGCGTATGCGGAAGTACTCAAACAAGACTTGGAGTTTCTGTCACCGCAGGAGGCAGTTCAAAAATTTGCCAGAAGTACAAAGGTGCCGGAATTGATTGAATTCAGTACAGCTCTTTCTCAATACATGACAGTAGGGCCCGGTAAAGATGGTCAGGAAATCTTGGGGCAAATGGAATCGACGTTTCGGGAGTTGGACAAAAAAATCATGGAGCGCGAAAAGCAAGTACGTCCTGCCAAGGTCAAGGCGATGAATATGATCATTGCCTTGGACGGTATCCTGTTTATTGCCACCCTGATGGCGTTGTATTTGGTGAGTATGCTGTCCAAAGGGCCGGCCTTTTAAGGGGGGCGAGCAGTTTGAGAGATCCCCCTATGGAGTAGATGCAATCTCTAAGAAATCAAGCCAAAAAAATATGTAGGAGAGGATTACGATGTGGAAAAAAATGATTCAAAAAGGAAAAGTCCTGTTTAAACCGCTCCGCAACGATCGTGGTACGGTGCTGATGGAAAAGAAAATTCTGTTGGTCGTCATTGTCGTAGGTGTTTTTGGATTCAGTTCCCTTGGCTATACGTTCTTAAAAGACTATTGGAGCCAAACATCCGACAACATCAAAAACAACAGCCAAATCAACGAAGAAGTAAGCTGGTAAAAGGAGGCCGGGCAGAAATGCCCGGTTTTTCTATTTATGAAATCAATTCCGAAAGGAGAGGGAGCGAATGCGAAGGTTTCTCCGCCAGTGGTGCCTTGATGAATCGGGTACGGTCTTGATGGAAAAGAAAGTGATTTTGGTGGTCTCTGCAGTGATGATCTTTGGTTTGGCCTCCATGGCCTTACCTTGGATCAACTCGTATTTTTCCGACTATACCACCAGTGTACGACATGCCGGGAAAGTACATGAATTTCGGAGCGTGATCCTCCAATGAAAAAACTACGAAATCAAAATGGGTTTATCAGTATTGAGTATTTGATCATCTTCTCCCTGATTTTTCCGTTCTTCATCCTTATGGGTGATTTTGTTCAATGGGGAGGAAAATGGCTCAATGCTCAGGTTTGTATCAATGACACGGCTCAAAAGATGGGGGAGCATGGCGGGCTGTTGGATGGTACTATCCCCTATTTGCAACAGCGGTTTGCTGATGCCGGACTGGACCCTGCTGAATGGGATTTGACAGTTACAGCTGGTCCGTTAGCAAAAGGGGAGGAAGGCGTGATTGCCGTTTCGTCCACCTACACATTTCAGTCTTTGAAGATCATCGGAATCACGGCTCAAGTTCCCTTACGGGCATCTGCCACGTTTACATCACAAGTCTGGATGAGGTGAGGACGTGATACTCATGGGGTTCTCTCTCATTGTTCTGTTGATCGCCACTTTCACGGATTGGAAATGGCGGATCATCCCGGATTGGTTGACGTATCCGTCTATGGTGGTTTCGCTCCTGTTCCATTACTTTCATGACCAATTGGGGCATTCCGTATTTGGTGGTCTTTTTGTGTTATCCATGCTGCTGGGACTTTCATTTTTCGTACAAGACGGTATTGGGGGAGGGGACATGAAACTCCTTACCTTCTTGGGATTTGCACTTGGGTTCCCGCTCGTAAATGGGGTGATATTATTGTCTTTTTTGTCGGGGCTCGTTTTTTCTAAAGTGATGAATCAAGTTCATGTACCGTTTGCACCGTTTATCACGTTTTCATTCATGATCCTGCTGCCGACGATTTCGGTGGGGTAATAAGGAGGAGGTGTCGATGGATCTGCCGGTAATCCAGCACGCCAAAGAAATATGCGAACAAGAATTACGAAAAGCGTTGGCAGCGGGAAAGCAGGGAGGGATTGAGATTTTTTACCAACCATTTGTTCACGTTGGGACAGGTCAGGTTATTGGAGCGGAAGCTCTCACACGATGGGTACACCCATTGTTAGGGGAGATTTCGCCACGAATTTTTGTTCCCCTAGCTGAATCGAATGGTCTGGTTGCCGAATTGGACCGATTCGTATTAACAGTTGCTTGCAGACAGGCGAAGAGGTGGCTAAATACTTATGGGCCAATACGAATCGCTATCAACATTTCCCCGCTTTCCTTCCAACATGCCGACTTTGTTGCGGTTATCTTGAATGTTTTGCAAGAAACTCGGTTGCCCCCAGAGTGTTTGGAGATTGAACTGACGGAGAACATTGCGCTTCGACAAGAACATACCCTTTCGACATTCGCCAGGTTGAAAGGGATTGGAATAAAGATCGCAATTGACGATTTTGGTACAGGATACTCTTCGCTAAATTACCTGCGCATGTTTCCAGTTGACACATTGAAAATCGACCAAGTATTTGTGCAAGATGTGGAAAACAGCCAGCAGGAAGTTCCGATTACTTCAGCCATCATTCGTCTCGCTCACGAATTGAATCTGCAGCTTGTAGCCGAGGGAGTTGAATCGGAAGAACAGAAGAATTATCTCATGCAGAAAGATTGTTTTGTCATGCAGGGCTTTTTGTTCAGTAAACCGCTGCCTGCCGATCAGTTTGAACAATTCTTACAAGCCGATGTGCATTCTGGATTAAGGAGGTGTTGACGATGACAGAAAACCAGTTGCTAGACAAATTGATGAACGGAGTTTCCGAAAAATATGGCCTAACTCCCCAAGAATCAAAAGTGCTGGCCATGCTGCTGCAAGGATACTCCATCCCGCAAGTTGCGGTTCATTTGGAGGTTTCTCCTTATACAGCGGAAAAACACAGCCAAACCGTGCTGAGAAAGCTAAACATTATGTACAAGCGAGAATTACCATATTGGCTTTTAAAAGAAGTGGAGGCATCTAAAGGAAGGGTGATTATATGACCCGATTGTACGATTCGAGGCACTATGCCTTGTTTTCTAACCGACTGACTGAACCCATGAAAGAAGTTCTGTGTATCATCGGAGAGAGTGGAGAGATCAATAAACAATCGATCATTGACACGAGCAGATACAGCAAAACAGTCGTCCATGCTTGTGTTGAAGCGTTGTATTTTTCAGGACTTCTCAAGTTGAGGACACCAAGACGAGAAACGCTCTACTCACTCTCCGAGGAAGGACAAGCGTTTGTAGATTATTTGTTGCTGACTTCAAACGAGGGGGGATACTATGAGCCTGATGAACAGTAAGGAATTGGAGTTCATGACAAGCAACGGCCTCATCCAAGATGTGTCCTTGCGATTTGGTGTGATAGGCGCCGGTCAAAAGGGGAACAAGGATGCGGATATCTTTGCTGGTTATCGCTTTGCGGATGGGACACAATGTTACCCAACGTTGGCAATCAACTTTGCACAGGCGGATATGATTCACCTGAAAAACATCCCGGAAAAGGATCGCATTCACTTTGACGGAATGAAAGGAGCTGCCCGTACTCCTTCTCTTGTGGTCGAGTTATTCGATCCGACGTTGAATCCCAAGGCGAATGAATTGAGAAACCAATTGGCTTCCGCTATGGAAAAGAAATTTGCAAATGTGGAGCATCTGATCATTTCACTTGGCGCCGGGGGTGGGGTGGGAACCGGTTGGGGCTCTCTTACCCTCAATTTGATCAAGGAAGGATTCTTTCCGGTTCCGATTACCTTACTCATTTCGCTACCGATTGACGATCCTGATGAAATCGCAAATGCCTTGCTGCTGTTAAAGGAGATTCAGGATTTTCTCAAGATACAGGAAGAGTTATTTGAATACTCTGACACAAAGCCGTTAGCCAGCGTGATTTTAACCGACAACAAAAAGATTTACCATGATTTTGAATTGAAGAAGGGATCGCGGACACTCCAACATACGAACCTGTCCTGGAAAGACGAGGGGAATAATGCGGTCATTAGTACCATCCACGAAGCCAATCTCATCCCGGCCAATTTTGGAAGCGACAACGTAACCTATGACCCTTCAGACTTCATCAAGCTGATGCAGCTCTCCGGCAAGCTTCTTACGATAGCGAAAGCGCGGTTGGAACCGGATTTTACCATCGAAAAACTGGAAGCAAAGATGAGATCGAGTATCGAGAAGGGATACTTTGCTTGCGGGCACCAGTACCAAACGGCGACGATGTACGGCGGTTTTATTTTGCGACCGTCCAATGCGGACTTTTTCAAGGATGTCATCACGGAACGGACGATCAAGAAAGTGATCAGTGACTACAATCCGATTACGCAAATGAGAGGTAAGTTTGGCGACCCGATCTGGAATGAAAATTACGCGGTCATCTACACTTTTTTTGCTGGGATGGGGATGCCAAGCCGTTTCGCCGAGCTGGCGACAGAACTTCAACAGATCAAGGAAAAACAAGTGCAGGTTCAACAAGAATCGGAACTGGATGTTGATGTGTCTGCCGCTATCAAAAATGTGAAACAGTCAACGTTCAACCCCTATCAGCCGAAAACGAACAAATTCGGAGGGGGTGGTTTTGGGGGAGGATTTCAGTCAGTGTTCAGTCGATCACAGTCAGCCGTCACCAAAGACGATGAGAATCAGAAGGAGAAGAAAGAGGAGCAGCCGAACCGCTTTGGCCAACGATCAGGAAACCGTTTCGATGCGCTGCGGAAGATTCGTCTGCATGAAAACCAGTAATAGCATCCAACGGTATCCCTACGGATACTGTCGGTATCCTATACCAATTGCAACAGAGAGCCGAGAATACAGCATTTTAGGGTGAACGGTATGTATGCCGATAGTATCCCAACGGATGGTGACGGTATTCTCTGCCCAATTTATTGATAAGGTGGTTTTATGTGGGAACGTACAGGGGTGGAACAAGCCTATGAACTTCTCCTGCAAGCGCAGTATCAGCTAAAGGAATGGATGAAAGAAAGGAATCCTGTGGAAAATCCATGCTCTTTTCAACCGTTGTTGGAACCATTGGAAGACCATTGTTTTCGGTTGGTCTATCCGGAATTGGCTCCTGTGTTCAGTCGATTGAAGAACCACGCACCAGGGTTGCGAGAGCAGATCAAGAAGGAGTGGTTGGTAGGAACAGAAGACGCCTTACGAGCATTCTGGCAGCCGGACCGCGGGAAGGCTTGGAACGGTTTTAACACGCGGGATGGCGTAGGAAGTTACTACTTCCAGGAGCCGGTGGCAGTCTGGATACGGAATTATTATCCTGCCAATCTTCTCATCGACCTGGATAACCATGTGTACAAGTGGATGATTGATGCGTTGGTAAACGCCTATTTCATCCCCGACGATAACAAAAGTCGGGTGTCTCTTTTGTTTGACTATGAACCAAATACCGATCATCCCCACACGGAAATGTACGTGCTGCCCAGACGAAAATTAATGGAGTTCTTGACGGTGTAAAACCCGAAAAACAGTGGGTGTATACGTATGGAATCAAAGCGCCCTTTCATATGGAATCAAAAAAATCTACAGAAATTTCCACGCGACGTTAGCGGCTATCCTATGGAATCAAAATTAGAATCCATACGATACAGAGGGTGAAAACAGGGGTTCGTTAGAATCATTTGATTCCCTATGTTTGAACGGTGCTATTTAAGGAAAGCAAAATTCAGGTGCCAGGTGTTGTGAAGATTCTTTGGTTCCATATCTACCTTTCGGGGGTTTACTACGGGGAAGGAGCAAAAAGACAGATTCCATATGAAAAAAGTGTCCTGATCCCATGTCGTTCTAAGGGTTTTGGAGATTCGGGGTCGGGGTTGTGCAATCAAAGGGCAATTCCGGTGGGATTAGGGGCTAAGGCCGGAGGCTGAAGCCCCTAATCTGGCCATGTGACCAGCAGCCGGGAGAGGTCAAAATGCCGGGGGAAGAACTGCAATTCCACGGGGGTGGATAGAGGGAATGTTGGTTGTCTGAAAGTTGATTGGTAAACGGAAACGGGCGAGCAAGTGAGAGAGTGCCCAGCACTCGACGGTTGCGAGCCGTACAGCAACGAAAAAGGGGGAACGCTTGTGAGAACACCAGAGATCACGTCAAATGACATTGCGCTGTTTCGGATGATATGGGCCTATCGTGGTTGCACCTCAGATGTGTTACGAGAACGGATTTTCGATGGCCGAAGATACGGGTATACACGAATCGCAACGTTACAAGAGCGCGGTTACATTGCCAAACGAGCAATCTACAACCGGGAGTGGCCGAGGGGATACTGCTGGTATCTACTGAAAAAAGGACTGGAAGTGTTGGCTGATGTAGAGGGGTGGAGCCTGGAACGGTTGGAGATTGAGATTCGCCGATGGGAAGAATGGCGAAATGACAGCAAAGTAGCGCAATGGAACCGCCTATGGATTATGAACGTCGCGGTAGCGTGCGAAAAAGCCGGATGGGTATGGATACCGAAGTATGAATTTGTCGGGTGGGGCCGCCAAGAACGAGAACAATCTCGTATTGGCGGCATCCTCATTTGGGAAGAGCAAAAGTATGGCTTATTCGTGATCGAACCGCAGGGAGGGAGATTGCCGATCTACCGGGCGAAAGAAGAATCCCGTCGGGTGCGAGGCGTTGTAGACGGCGTAATCGTTCTCAGCCGAAATGGGTGGTGCATGGAACAGTGGGGCCTTCCTGATTATTGGGAGTACGTTCTTCCCTACGATGAAGGAATGGCCATTTTGAGCCTTGGTGCAGGATGGGAAGCAGCCATGAGAACAGCAGGGGGGAACGTCTGGAAAGCGGAGGGAGCAAAGTGATGGGAGAAGGAAGAGTGTCGTTCCTCGTAATGATCATTGCAGGGTTTGTTTTCGCGAACGCCCTCCCCATGGACTGGATTCCTCTCTTGCTCTGGTTGGGGATTCTGTGGATATTGTGGATAACATTGTGGATTTGGAAGAAACAGGAGACTCATTCCGGCTGGTGGATGGGGACGGCCTATTGGATTCTGATGGGATGGAAAGGGGATGAGGTTCGAAATTACTTGTACCAGGTGGCCTTGGAGTATTGGAACGGGGATGGGGCGATGAACTGGTTGTTAATCACGTTAGCGGTGACCGTCTTATATGCCGTGGTCGGCATCAAGATGTGTCACCGCTTTGCGGTTGCCCTTCCCAAATGGGTAACGTCGTCCATGGGGACGTTGACCCGCTCGGTAAAGAAGGCCATGGGCCAAGATTGGGAGCTAATCGAATTCCAGCTGGGGGTAGATCGTACAAGCGAGATCACAAGCGAACCATTTCGTCCAGGAGGGGAATAAGGGGGGGAGAATCATGCTTATTCGGGAAAAAGTGGAGTATCGGAGGGTGGAAGAGTTAAGGGAACATCCACTCAATCAGATGCTCAATTCCCCATTGGGTTCCATGGAGGCTGCTCTGCTTGAGAACAGCATCGACGAAATGGGGATTCAGGGCCTTTATGGGTAACGGGGGAAAACGTCATAATCTCCGGTCATGAGCGGTGGAAGATCGCAAAACAGAAGGGAATGGGAGAGGTACCGGTACGAGTCGTGGAATCTGTCACGGAAGAAGAAATGCTGTACCTGCTTGTCATGGCCAATGATGCACGCCGCGGGGATGAGAAAGATCCAATGCGAAAAGCCCGCAAGATTAAGGTCTTGTACGACTATTGGGGAATCACGGCGGGGAGGCCCAAAAAGGGACACGATGACCACAATGCGAGAAAAACAAGACATGACGTAGCAAATCTAGTAGGGGAGGGAGAAAGAACAGCAAGACGATTGCTCAGACTCTTGGACTTGATTACAGAACTGCAAGAGCTGGTTTCCCGTGGCGTCATTGGCGTGGTGGCTGGGAACGAACTGGCTGCCTTGTCGGAAAAAGAGCAACGCCAGCTGTACGAGGCCATTACCCGTTCCAATGTCAAAGAGGTACGATCCCAAGAAATCCAGGCCATACGCAGCGAACTGGAATATCTCCGGGAGCGCCGGTCGCAGCAGGTGGATCTGCAGGAAGAACAATTGGATTTGCTGGACATGAAAGAAGACGTATTGGCAGAAATGGAGGAGCAAGATGCAGCTGATGGTGGACAGAAGAATGAGTTGCCGGAAGAGGACAGGGAATGGCACACCGAACTGGAGAAGGAGATCCCCAAGACGGCGATTGATGCCGTTGCCCCCACGTTGGAAGCATCCAGTGCCCGAAACTTGCGGCGCCGCTTGTTGATCAAAAAACTGAACAAGGCGGAAAAGCTGATTGAACGACTGGAACAAGATCTCCTCCCGTTTTTTGATAACCTGATGGACGCCGTGGTGCGGGAACGCGTCCATGATATAGTAGGGCAGTTGATGCGCGTATCTGAAAGACTGGACGAGGCGGTGTCGGGAAGGTGATTTTTGTAAACGGCCAGTTGATAACCGAAGATGTGTATCGCTCCGGTACAGATTACGATCAAACCGTTTTGAAACAATGGCATGAACAAAAGCCGCGGATACAATGCGCGTGTCAGGCATATGCCATGCGAGCGGAGATGCACGTGCGAAAAACGCCTCATGGACGCTATACGTTGGTCAACAATCCCGAAAACTCCGACAAACATACACCTGCTTGTCCTTACTACGGGGAGGTAGAACGGTCCCGAACAGGGGAGAGGCGCCCGGTCGAAAAGGTTGACGATCGCTTGGTTGTCCATATCAAGTTGTTCCCGGAAACAGGGACACAAACAGAGAAAAGCCGGGAGACGGGGAATCAAACCGGGGTTAAAACTGAAGAACAAACGCATCGACATCGCTTGTTTCCTTCATTCGTCTTCGACTGGTACAAGCTGGCTGTTGAGCAGATGCAGGGAATGGGCAAGAAGATGACTCCAGCTTCCGTCCTGTACCACATGTGGCATTGCATGTCCCATCACCGGATCTGGATTGGGACGGAAGATTTTTATTGGTTTGGGTACGTCCCAAACGAGCGTTTTCGGCTCCCAAAACGGCGAAAGGTGGTGCTAGGCTGGCTGCGGGAGCGGGAAGAAGTGATCGGGGGAGAGCGGTGGGGGATTGAGGGCATGAAGTCGTGTTTGATTCGTGTTCTTGTTCCCGAAAACCATATTCCCCGCTACCGAGTGGATGGCAAGCTGGTAGTGCTCCGCGTCAATTTCGACCATCAGGAACCACGTTCTATTGCTCCAGCTGTGGGATGGCATATCACGGAAGAGGGCTGGTGGCTGCACAGTGGCGCTGAGCGGGAATTGCTCATGCTGTTGCGGGAACGAAAGCATACGATCCTTCGTCCGATTGAGCCGTCAGAGGAATGGTTGGGGTATCAGCCGGATTTTGTTCTGCCGGAGCGAAGTCCTCCTGTGTATGTAGATGTGTTGGATGAACCGGATGAGCTCTTGGAAGATCGGTCACCTCAAAAGAGGAAAAAGCAGGCGGAGATTTACCGAGCAGCGGCACGAAACCGGGTGATTCGCTATGTGCAGTGGCAGTCCGGTGATCCGGTGGAACTTTGATGGGGAAAGGAGGGATCACATGATCGTCACCTATGGCGGATTGGATGCGTTTTTGCACACCCTGGTTGTGGGACCAACCGGGAGCGGGAAAACAAGTTACTTGCTCTCTCCCATGGCCATGCAAATCTTGGAGTCGTATAAGCGTGGAAACCGTGTCGGGATGCTGATTTTGGAGCCAAGCGGCGACTTTGTGGAGGATATTTACCAAGGGTGCCTTGCCTACGGTATCCCGGTTTGGCGAATCGATCCAACGTGGGACGGAAGCGATGGTTTAAACCCGCTTTTGGGCGAACCTCAAGTCGTCGCGGAAATGACGAGGACCGTATTGAAAAGGCTTTTTGGCAAACAAGAAGCCTTTTTTGCATTGGTGCAGGAAATGGCTGCACGAAATGCGGTCTTGCTTTTGAAGCGTCTGTACGGAGACGATGCCGATCTGCTGCATATTGTCCGCGCGCTCCGAAATCTCAAAACGCTGAAGGAACACATCACGGATTATGAACGAAAATACAGGAGAGATGACCTTGTGGAGTTTTTTCAGGTTGAGGTTTTCGACAGTGAAAACTTCACCAAAATCTCTACGGGCCTTCGGATGCAGCTGGAAGACTTGGTTGGGAACGAGCTGGTGTTGAAACTGCTGACGAAAAAGAAGGACGAGAGTGTCCGGTTTGAGGATCATTTGGCAAACGGAGGGGTGGTTCTCATTAACTCCGCGTTGGGAGAGTTGGGGAATCTCAGCAGCATTTTCGGCCAGTTTGCCATTATGACATTTCAAAACGCTGTTTTTCGTCGGCCGGGGAACCAATGGACGAGGCGCCCACATTACACCTTCATTGACGAGCTGCCGGAATATCTCAATCCGGATTTTCGCCGACTATTGACGTTGGGGCGGAAATATCGAAACGCGTGTACGATCGCCATCCAGAATATTTCCCAGCTGAAGGTAGACGGATATCCCGGCTTGGAGGATACCATCATGACCAACTGCCGGAACAAATTGATTTTCGCCTGTGAACACGAAGCGGATGCAAAAAAGTTCAGCGCCTTGTTTGGGACGGAAAAGCGCGTTAATCAGACCAAAATGTACGACACCCATATGGGAATAAAAGCAATCACGGCGGACAAAGTGACCCAGACGGAAAAGGAAGTACCGCGGTTTACTCCGACACAGCTCATGGAATTGCCTGCCTATCACTTTGTCGCCAGGCTCGTAAAGAACGGGCAGCTGCAGGTACCCAAACTCGTGAAGGGGGAACTGGTTCGAATACCAGAAGGGAAGGAGGAAGAAGAAAAACGGAAGCCATTCGCGTGGTTAGAAACAGTGAAGAGAAAACGAAAGGAGGAGATGATCTCGACAGATGTTCCGAGCGAATCAGAGGAGGAAAAAGCAGCAGTATCACAAGAAGCGGGAGATCAGCAGAGAAAGAAGATCACGATTGTGTTTCCGGAGCAGTCCAATCTTTCCGGGGAAGAGAAATGGTTTACGTTACGAAAAACCAAACGAAAAACGGGATAATACGGCTTCCTCTCAAATGAAGTGGGGGTGTCCATTGGATGAAGTGGCGATTTTGGACCCTGGTTTTGGTAGGAATCACGATAGTAACGGGTTTAACCCTTCTGGAGGCATTCTCTTAGTGGGGCTTCAAGATATTTGGTAAAGGTGGAGTATGACATGGCAAGACAAGCAGCTGTCAACAAGCAACGGATAGTGGCTACCAAGAAGCCAACAACCCGGAAGCAGAGATCAGCAAAAGTCAGCGAGGAGGTACCGTTCGTTCCATTTCTCCGAGTGGACATAAAAACGGGAGCATTTATTCTGGACGAGCGAGAAGAAAGATATTGGAAGATATGATCAATAGCTACTCTCCCATAAGGAAGAGGGCTATTTTTATTTTCTCACATTCATGTGAAAAAGGAGGAATTGTTCATGTTGGCAAACATTTTCGAGCGCAAAGGGGATCAGAAAAACTTCTGGGCGGAGTTGTTCGCCGCCAAACAAAACAACATGGCCATTCAGGCCAATGTTGTCGGCTTGGAGACACACAAATTGAACGAAGAATCCGTTCGCTGTTGGGTATTGGAAGTAGAGCCAACTGGGACTGTGAAAGGACTCGTTCCGCGAATGGAAACAGGCGTAGAAAAATCATCCGAGATGAATGAATTCCTGGGGCAGACCATTCCGGTCATGATCCTGCACATTGACCAGGACGCCGAACAAGTGCTGTGCAGCCGTATCCGTGCCATCGAACTGATGCAGGAAATTGCCTTACGGCGGGTGAAGGTAGGGGATCAATACACGGCTACGGTGACAAAAGTATCGCAGAACCGTATCGTGGCAGAAACCTCCGGGTTTTCATTTACGTTTACCAATTCCGACTTGAAATTGCCATTTAAGGATTTGCGATACGTGTATCAAGTGGGTCATACAATCACCGTAGAAGTCAAGGAGATTGTAAGAGACGAGCAATCGGAGACACGGAGCGAAGCCGCTGACGAAGGGGAGCAACAGCCAAACGAAACCAATACTCGCTCATCCACGAAACTGATTGTTTCCCCTGTTCTTCAGGACAAATGGGGATTGATTGGCACAAAGTTCAATCTCCGTGGTGTATACAAAGGCGTGATTAAACGGCAATTCGACGCCGGATATTGGGTCGAACTGGTTCCAGGTTTGGATGTGTATTGCCTGCATCCGAAGCGAAGCCTGCACAAAGGGTTGCTCAAAGAAGGACAAGTAGTGTTCATTCAATTGCAGCGGGTCAACAACAAAGAGCGTCGGTTGAGCGGCGAAATTACCCGCGTAATCGGGTGAGAAAACATGTTCGGGAAATCATGGAAATTCAACTGGGAACCTACGCAAACCTCATCTCTGGAGGTTCAGTCCCTGCTGCTGGAATGGGTGAAAACCATCGGGATCATCACGGCCACTTCCGCAGACTGGTTTCATGCCACCAAGAGAGAAACACGGGAAACGATCAAGCAGCTTTTGTCGGCTGGCATCATGATGCGCGGCCAAGCCCAATCCGAGGACAACCAAAAGCTCACCGTTTACGCCATCGAACCTCTTGCCGGAGACGAGGCCGTAAAAAAACTGATCCTGGAGCGTGTCTTGGACCACTGGCTAGACTACGTGGAGTCCATTGATATTCAGACAAACCCCAGCGGGGGTACGATCCGGATTGGAGAAGAACTGGTGGACATTCGGATTTTGTATGGGGATGTCCACCCTCCCGAACGGGAGCGGGTATTATGGTTCGGGGCAAATTGGGACAAGTTGCGATCTGTCATTCAGCCGGGACACTTTGCTGCGACCCTGGACCTTTGGGAAAAAGGCATGATGATGAAGTGGGAAAATAATTGGACACCCGTTCCCGTCAATAGTTTGTGAAAATGTCACTTGAATATCAAATTAATGTGCACCAGAGACAAGCTATCAAACGTCAGTAAATTGCGGTTAGTAACATCGCCGCATCCGGTTGACAGCGAGCCTCGCGTAGGCTGTTTGTTGCCAATTGGGTCGCCCCCGTAAGGGGAGGATTGGCTAGCCCACCCGCTTAGCAGACTGCTTGGGATTATCAACAATTTTGTTAAAATCAATCAACCAGTTTAGTAGGAAGGTTTCATCCCCTAATTGGAAGTTCTTTCTCGGAGCCAATTGAATCAAGTTCGTAGACAAAGAGAACCCTTGACCCTATTGGGTGGAAAGTAAGAGAATCCTTTTGGGGATGAATCCTTTCTTTAATTAACGGATATAAGGCTGCATTCGATCTTCAAAGAAGTGTTACTGTTTCCGCAGTACCACATTGAAAAGGGGGCGACTTATTCCTTTCCTAAAATGAATGCTCTAGCCATTGTATCAGTCAGTTTCTGGACAGAATTATTGTATCAGTCAGTTACTGGACAGAATTATTGTTAGGATTCCGGCTATATTTGTTCGCAAAAACAAAATCACCTAAAACGTGTAATTTATGGCATAATTTAGTTTGTGATGCGGTGGATTATACTTAATACCAACAGCGGGTTTTATGAGATGGCTGCAATCCTTGGTGCAAAGAAAAAGCAATATTCAGCGAAAAAAGAACTGGGGTGTTGTGCAAAGTGATGTTCAAAAAAAACATTTTATTACTGTTTGCATTGGCAGTGATAGTATTTTTTTCTTCAATATTTGAGGTCAATCGGGAAGTACGTATTCCAGATCCGAATTTAAAGCGAGCTCTTATAAATCAGGGAGTTGATGCAGATAACAATGGATCTATTTCAAAAGGTGAAATGGGTAAAGTTGTAAAGTTAGATTTGTCGGGTCAAAGCATTGAAGATTTAGAAGGACTTCAGTATCTCAAAAAAATACAATCATTAGACCTATCCAACAATTATATAAATAATTTTGAAAGTATTAAAAGCCTATACACTCTTAACCATTTGAACATTAGTTCAAACGGAATTGAAAAAATTGATTTCCTGAGAGATCTAAAAGAAGCCAAAACGTTATATATATCAAACAATAAGATAACAAATATCGATCCCATCGAAAATCTAACGAATTTAACTTTTTTATCTGCAGGCTTCAATCGAATTACGTCTATTGAGAAACTAGAACGTTTAGTTAACTTGAAACATCTTTACTTAGAATTTAATCAGATAAATGATATATCAGCATTAGCCAATCTATCATCATTAGAGACTCTTCATATTTTCCATAACCAGATAACCGACATTATGCCTCTTCAAAATTTAAGAGTACTAAAAAGATTAAACATTAAGGAGAATAATATTAAGGATTTCTCTCCCTTAAACAAACTAAATCGACTCAATCAACTTGAATATAACAAATAAATCAAAATATATAATATATTGGCAGCATTACCATTATTTAGTAATATCTTTCGTGAAGCTATTAAATTATATGAGGTGATACGATGAAAAAACTATTGTGTAGTATTTTGACCACCTTTATGCTGTTTCTCGTTGGCACATCTGTAATGGCTTCGGAGAAGAGCATCACTGTCAAGGTAACTGATCTTACCCGAGAAGAATATCTTAAGATCCTTGCGGAAGATATGGGTATAACCGTTGAAGAAGCCGATAAGTATGATAAAGAGCAGACCAAAAAAACTGAAGCTAGGCTGAAAAAACAATATCCTGAACTATTTGCAGATACAATCACTACTTTAGCTGAAACTAACTCTTACGCCTATAAAACTGTACAACATACTGAAGAATACCCCGAAAATGATGACTTTAGTGCGAAGGTTGTTGCTACTCTAAAAATTTATGCGTCCGGTAGTTTTCGACAAATTGTCGATGTTACAGGTGTTTCTTCCCGTCGCGTTAGTGGAACTTATGATTATGACTGGGAAGAAAACTACGCTTGGACAAGTCCATCAGCTGAGGAAGTAAGAGAAGAGGGCGCTACTGCAATTGATATTGGTGCTAATGGTTATTTCGTTGTTGAAGTCCCCTATGAAATTAATCTTGGCGGATTTGGTTTTGGCGGTGCTTATGGCAATACATTCAGATATGAATCGGAGGAAATGGATATCATTTTTGAGTATGACCTTTATGACAGCATTTAATGACAATGGAGTATGAAATGTAGATTATGGATCTTCGTTGCTTTCCGATACTAAGCCAGGTATCTTCGCACGGTGCGTTCGGACAACCAGTTTGTTCGCAGGTCGCTTCCTTTCATTGAATAGGATTCGCGAGATCTAAGTTTGGTAGTTTCACACAATCGTAGCGCTTGGCCTTGGCACCAGACCATCAGCAATGTGATTATCTCCTGTCCCACGGTGACATTTTCATGACGGGTTACAGGATGACAATATCACAGGCGTACAACACCCCTCTCTCCCTCTTGACGAAGAGATAGAGCATTAGGTAAAATATGGGCAAACCAAGTCCAATATACGAATCATCAGAGGCTTTTTCCGTGAAGCGGATAGGGGTTCGTATACAATCAACCATGTTGAGCATGGGAGATTGCGAAGAAACGGGATACCTCATACCGTTGGGTAGTTGGCAATACCTTTTCCCAATGAGGAGGATGTTTTACGTTGGGCGTAAAACATCAAGAAATGGTGTGAGGCTTTGACCCATGGTGCGCCTCTTCCAAACATGCAGGGGAAGCAGTTTGGACAACATGGGCGGAACGGATGCCGCGCTTGTCGTATCCTTGCTTGGACAAGAGTGGCATGGGGAGTTGCGAGAGAGCAAGGCACGGACTCGTGACGGGTGCAGGTGGCAAACATGTTGGGCATGGCTGTATCATTTGCACATGAGTAATCGTTTTTGGTGCATAGGCGTAGTACGCTTTTTGCAGGATTTTTCTGTCAAAAGGGGTACTACGCCTTTTTGCGTTTTCAAAACACCTTCTTCAAAATACAATAGGGTAAAGGATGTTGTATCAAAAGGGGGTGAAATCATTTATGGAAAAGGAGAGGAAAGGGATGGACAGTTTACAAAAAGAATTGGAAGCATGCCGGAGAGAGTATGCAGATGCACCGCGGCTTAGTGAAGAAGAATTGGATCGAATCATCAAAGAAGTTCGGAGATCGATTCGGGAAGGAGAGGTACAATGAACGTTATCATTGATACCTCTTCTTTTATTCGAGCGATCATTGAAAATGATTCGGTTGCTTGGGAATGTCTCGAAATGGTCATGGTTCACCATCAACATTTGGTAACAGAAGAAATGGCGAAAGAATTACTTGTCGCGATTTACCAAGTAAGTGGGCGAAAAGGCAAAAATCCGTTACCTGCCTTTCGTATGGCAGCATTGTACTTGCTTCGAGCCAAAGAAATTGAGCCTGACCTAAGTTATTCATGGTGTTTTGATCCGAACGATGCCATGTTCATCGAATGTGCGATCTGTGGAGGCGCAAAAGTAGTCATCTCCAATGACAGAAGTTTGACAACACTTCATGAGTACGTTACGGATGAAGAAGGGAAGCGACTCATTCGTGAGATTGAGTTTTTAACCCCGGAAGAATTTGTAAGTAAATATGGCCTGTCATGATTTTTTCATCAGGCACAGGAAATGGAAGACTTTTCAACCGTGAGGGGAGGAAGTCTTTTTTCATTTTGCCCTCTTCCCTTGCGGTAAATCGTCCGTTTACCAATCAGGATGGACGACAATAGGAGGTGTTGCTTGTGGAGATTTCAAAGTATAATGGCTTTGAGGTGGTCTGTATGACAAAAATCGAATCCATCTTAAAGTCCATTATGGAATTGACCGAAACCGAAAAAAGGGAATTATTTTTTCGGTTATACTCTGAATTGGAAGAGATGGGATTCCTGAAGCTGAGTGAATCTTCACTTGCTGAATGGAATAGTAAGGAGGACGATGTATATAATGACCTATGAACAAGGGAGCATCGTCCTACTTCCCTTTCCTTTTTCCGATCTGGAAGGAATGGAGAAACGTCCCGCTCTGGTTCTGTCGAATGCAGACAGCCAAGAGAAAACGGGGCGTTTTATTTGTATGATGATAACTTCCGCTATGCCAGTTAATGAATACGATATCGTCATTCAAAACTGGGAAGCGGCAGGGTTATTAAAGCCTTCCGTTGCCAAAGTGAACAGAGTGTTTACCATCAATCAGGAACTGGTTATCAAGGTATTAGGGAAACTGGAACATTCCGATTTCTACACGATTTTTCAAGCGTTTTTTCGATTATTTCAGGAGCGCTCCACAAAATCTCAGGAATGATGTTGATTCATTCAGGAACGAAAGACTTTTCTACCGCTTTAGGAAGGAAGTCTTTTTTATTTTGCCCCCGTGCGGGCGAAACAATAGCACGAGCCGAGAAATCGGCGGAAAGGAGAAATCATGAATCGAGTAATTTTGATTGGTCGTCTGACGAAAGATCGTGCGACCTGTTTCCCTATAACCGCCTAAACGCGGGAAATGGGAGGGCAATCGCCCAACTCTGTCCCTGAGTGCAGGAATGACGGCACCATGTCTGCCTGAAACTGCACCGCTAAGACTCCTGCACGCGCCGGGTCTGGCAGGGCACGGGGTGTGAAGCCAGGTAAAGGCGGCTGAACCGCGCCTGGAGCCACCCGAGAGGGAAGGTATGGCGCGGGATAGGCCGGGCGGCTGAAAAGCCGGTCATGGTGAGAACGTCCAAAGCGGACTGACGAATCCCCGAATGTACGGGTCTAAATCGTCACGATGACCGAAAGGCACTGCCAGCGGGAGCTGGGTGGGTGGCGTGGAGTACGAATGGTCTTTAGGAAACACGCTATACCGGACAATGGCGGTATCCAGCCCACAGGCCCAGAGGGGTCACCTAAAACCGGCATGGATAGCTAGGGGACAGGGAACAGGGAAAGCGGCAGACACCCACACCAAACGGACTGCCATCCGGGGTGGTCGCTATAAGGCGGAAGCCGAAATGCGTTTGCTGCCGTGAGAGCGGGGGCGCGACTGATGAAGCTCCTGTAATGGGAGCGGAGGAACAGCCCCCAGTCTTGGGCGCCAAGAACCGATTTTCCAGCGAACTGCAAAGGTCGGGTAGGAACGTGGGGACATTCCGAAAGGAGGAATGCCACGGTGCAGGCTTTAAGATACTGGGAGTACTACGGGATGACCGATACCTTCACCAGACTACATGAAGAGGCGAAGCAAGGGAAGGGGTTCGTCCGCCTCTATGACATCATCACCAGCCGTGAGAACATCCTCCTTGCCTTCCGCACCATCAAAAGCAACAAGGGATCGGTCACACCCGGCACAGATGGGGTTACCATCGAGGATATTAAGAGGATACCAGAGGACGAACTGGTTGAAAAAGTCAGGCGGATACTCTCCAACTACCAACCCAAAAAGGTAAGGAGAGTGTACATCCCTAAAGAAGGCAGAAACGGCAAACGTCCACTCGGAATCCCATGCATGATTGACCGCATCATCCAGCAGGCGTTTAAGCAGGTACTGGAACCGATAACCGAAGCCCACTTCTACAAGCACAGCTATGGTTTCAGGCCGCTGCGCTCGGCACACCATGCGCTGGCACGAGTGCAACACCTCGTAAACCACGCAAGACTTCATTACGTGGTTGACATCGACATCAAAGGTTTCTTTGATAACGTCAACCACTCCCTGCTGATGAAGCAGATGTGGAACATGGGAATCCGGGACAGAAAGGTGCTCCGCATTATCATGAAAATACTGAAAGCCCCCATTGAGGGTGAGGGAGTACCGACCAAGGGCACGCCACAGGGAGGAATCATCTCCCCATTGCTATCCAACATTGTGCTCAACGACTTAGACCAATGGGTAGCAGGACAATGGGAGACATTCCGAACACGGCACCAATACAGCAGCAACGAAAAGAAAAACAGAGCCCTCAAGGAAACCAATCTCAAAGAAGGATACATCGTCCGCTACGCGGATGATTTCAAAATCCTTTGCCGGGACTGGAAAACCGCCCAAAAGTGGTACCACGCCGTCCGCCTGTACCTGAAAGACCGCCTGAAACTCGACATCTCCCCCGAAAAGTCCCAAATCGTGAACCTTCGGAAACGAAAATCCGAATTCCTGGGTTTCACGATATGGGCGATCAAAAAGGGTAAGAAATACGTGGCGCACACGGGCATCCGGGACAAGAAGAAACAGCAAATCAAGAAACAAGCCAAGGAACTCATCAAAAACATCCAGAAATCCCCGACAGCCCAAAATGTGCTACGATACAACAGCTTCGTCCTAGGAATCCATAACTACTTCAAGAAGGCAACACACGTAAACATTGAATTCTCACGCATTGCCTACGACCTAGGCAGGTTCCTGTATAACAGGCTCAAGGGTCTCTCCAGATACGAGCATCCCGAAGACCCGCCACCGACGTACACCAAATTCTATAGGAATGCCTATAGAACGTACAAGGTGGCAGGGGTTTATCTCTACCCGCTGGCAGACGTACAGCATGAATGGAACAGTTATCAATTCAAACAAGAACTAACCCCATTCACTATGCAGGGTAGAGAACTCATCCACAAACGACTACAGGGTGACGTGGAATGGGAACTTCTCAAATTGATGAAGTCCCACATTCCAAACGCAACGGTACAGTATATGGACAACCGCCTAAGCCACTACAGCATGAAGATGGGCAAGTGTGAAATAACGGGCATGTTCCTCTTCGCCGAAGATGTACACTGCCATCACTATCTGCCCAAGCATCTTGGTGGCACGGATGATTTCGACAACCTCAGAATCATCCACAAGGTTGTCCATAGACTGATACATGCCACAGACCCTGAGACGATCCGGAACCTGCTGATACGAATCATGCCATCAAAGACGGTACTGAAGCGCATCAACCAGTATCGGAAGAAAGCTGGGCTGGAACTTATCGGTTAAGTAAGCACCCAAGATGGAACGCCGTATGAGGGGAAACTCTCACGTACGGTGTGAAGGAGGGGAAAAGGCGGCGATAACATCAAAGTCTTACCTATTCCTATCGGAGATGCGCTACACGACAAGCGGAATCGCTGTTACGACGTTTACGCTGGCCGTGAATCGCCCGTATGCCAATCAAGAAGGAGAACGGCAAGCGGATTTTATCAACATCGTAACTTGGCAAAAACTTGCCGATCTGTGCGCAAACTACTTGCGCAAGGGCCGACAAGTTGGGGTGGAAGGAAGGCTGCAAACCCGGTCATACGAAAACCAGGAAGGCCGAAAAGTATACGTGACAGAGGTTGTGGCGGACCGTGCTTATTTCCTTGATAAAGCACAGGATGATCAAGCAAACAACCCGCATTCTAACCATGATCCTTTTGCCTCGGCAGATCCATTTGCCGATCCTTTTGGTGGCTCAGGAAAACCAATCCATATTACGGATGACGATTTGCCGTTCTAGGGAATGGTCATCGCAGGACACAAAAGACTTCTCTCTGATGGTTTGGGAGAAGTCTTTTTGTATACACCAAATCCCTCGTGCGGGAGAAAACAATAGCACGTTGGCCGAGAGGCGAAGAAAGGAGATTCCATGAATAACCCACTGACGGTCATCGATGGACAGGAAACTCGCTTGATGGAGGGCTACAGTTCCCAAGAGATGCACGCTGTCTTGCAGGAGATGAAACAAAAACTCAATCTGACACAGCAATTCTTCAAGGAAGTCATGATTGAGGGGCAAGACTACGGCGTTCTGGAAGGTACTGCGAAACCCACGCTGCTGAAAGCGGGTGCCGAAAAACTATGCGAACTGTATGGCTTCTCACCGATCGTAAAGATGATCGAAGAAACGGCGGAAAGAGATACCGGCTACTATCGGGCTCGGGTAACGATTAGCCTGATCCATCGACGCAGCGGGGTGACCATTGCCGATGGGGTTGGGGAAGCCAATACCATGGAAAGCCGATACCGCTGGCGTTGGGTCTACGAAAACGAGTTGCCGAGGGGGATTGATAAAAACTCCTTGGTACAGAAGAGTTTTCCGAAAAAGAACGGAAACGGAACCTATATCAAATACCGGATCGAAAATGAGGATCTCCACTCATTATGGAACACCGTACTGAAGATGGCCAAGAAGCGCGGCCTGATTGACGCGGTGCTTTCTGCAACCCGTTCTTCAGGTATCTTTACCCAGGATGTAGAGGACTTGAAGGATTGGGCGGAAGCAGCTCCATCGGATGAACCCAACCCACGACGTGAGAATGGAACGCCCGGTCACAACCGAAACGAAAGCAGAAGGGCGTCGAACCGGCCGCAAGGACAAGAAGGGAAGCAACCGCCACAAAATCAATCCGGTGCTCATAAGGAACACGCTGCCATCACTCCGTCTGATACGCCCCGTTGGATTACGGGAACCGTAACGGATGTGCAAGGAACGGCCATCAACGACACACCTTGCTTTATTTTGTTCCTGCATAACGGCAGCAAAGTCCTGATTCCGGAAGATCATCCGGTGGCCCAACAAGACTTAAACAACTTGATGGGGGGACAATTGTTAAAGTTCCTGACTCGCACGATGGGAGATTTTGAGGCAATTGCTGGCCGCAGCGGACAAGAGATTCAGGAGGTGCGCAGTGCATGAGCATTTTTCCTGAAATCTTTGACGTAGCGAATGGTTTCCATCTCTTGGCACAGCAAAAGGCTGCGCCGAGAGGTGAGATTCGCATCCATTGCCCGTTTTGCGGAGAGATTGTCGGTACAGCAGATCGCGGGTTCCATCTTTACCTGAATCCTGTCAAGAATACGTTTCACTGCTTCCGCTGCCAGGTAAAAGGGGGCGTGGCAAAATTTATCGGTCTTCTGCAGGGAAAAGGAGAACAAGAAGTGATCAATGAATATAAGGCCAAACATGAAGCCGCCAGGAGGAAAAAGCGGAAGAAAAAGACATGGGCAGATCATCCGGCCATGAAGCTTTCCGCACACCAATGGAAATTGATGGGCTTTCTCGGGAAGATCGACGGGAAAATGTTTTACACCAACCCGCATTATGCACATGCTGTTCTACAGTGGGCATGGCGGGAGTGGCAACTATTCACGTCTGAGAAATCGAAGGAAGCCTTCCATGTCCTTCTGATTGGCAAATACCTGGCGAATGAAAAAGCTGCGGAGGATTTTGTCAGGAAAACCGAGAAAGAAACCGGTATTGAAAGTCTTTGGGAGCGCGCCGTGAAGATGCATCAGCTCCCCAAGGATTTGTGGGCGGAATGGGCCAAACGAGCTGATGTCACCGTTCGCGAACTTGTAGAAGCAATTCGGAACGAAGAGAAAGCGTCAGATTTGGAAAGTACCATTCAGCGAGAGCTGCAAAAGATGAAGGAGAGAACGGCGTGAGCTGGAAATGGAGCTACAGCCGACTCTTCAAATATGACTCCTGCCCCCATGCGTACTATTTCCGGTACGTGTTGGGGATGCCGGAGAAGGAAACGGAAGCAATGGCGAACGGGAAGCAATTCCACGAAGTCATTGCTTCTTCTGTTTTAAGGCAGCCGCCGCCGGTGGGAATTCCGAAAGACGTGCAGGAGTTGGCATTAAAGGCGTATCGAATGTTGCAAACCCACATTTTCAAAGGGGAAATTGTAGCGGTCGAGCGTGAAATCGTCACTCCCATTACGGAAACGGATCTGTTCCATGTGGTGATTGATCTCATTGTCCAGTACGATTTGTTTTCCCTCACAATTTACGACTGGAAAACATCCTGGGCAGTCTATGAGGTCATGCAGAAGCCCAAGCAACTGCTTCTTTATGCTTGGAGCGCGTGGCAATCCGGTCTTTACGCTTCGGAGGTCGCTTATCTGTTTCCAAGGAAGAATGTCATCAAAACCGCACAGGTAACGCCTGAAGCGATTGCGGAAACCCTCGAATGGGCCAAGTTGAAGATTCACCAGGCGAGAGCCGCCTATCAGGAACTGAAAAAAGGGACACAACCGGAGATAGCTTTCCCGCCCAAATTGGGAAGCAGCTGCACCAACTGCAGCTTTATCCGCGAATGTCCCATGACGAAAAAATACCAAGTTCATTGAGGAGGAATGAATGATGAATTACATGCACAATGCAGGAGAAAATTTCAAGCGGATTTTGGACGAACTGAACCGTCAAGCACAGCAAAAAGAAGATTTCGTTGTACCGGCTAATCAGGTACGGATGCGTGACGATGGACACTTTACGTTCCAGACACTTTTTACGAATGCGGTCGCCAGCCCGGCAACTGAATGGGCGGAAAACCAGATGTATCAAAAACTGGAGTTGCCGGCTCGCTTCATGCGCCGCTGCCCAAGTGATTTGAGGGCAACGAACTTTAACTACTTCGCAGAGCGGCTGCCAGGGGACGAGGAATGGATGTTGCGTACGTATCGGTCACGATCCGAACAACTGGGCCCCATGATTCGTGGTGCCTTGTCCAAGGATTACAGCCGGTTTGATGATGATCAGTTCCTCGGCATGATCGAATCCATGATTGGGACAGAGGAAGACCATCGGATTTCATACTGGTACCGCGATGAGCGCGGCATGCACCTGCGTATTGTGTTCCCTGATCTGACAAGAAATATCGGGAGAACACTGGAGGGTCGACCGGATGTCCACATGGTAGGGGTCCATTTGTCCAACTCCGAAGTGGGGGCTCGCTCGGTTACGATCCAACCGATGGTATACCGCCTGGTTTGCTCGAATGGCTTGATGCGCTGGACCCATGACGGGGACGTGTTCAAGCAGCGCCACATTCACCTGCGGGAGAAGGAGATGTACGCCCGGGTAGCCGAAGCGTTTACGTCTGCCGTCAAAGCCGGGGATGACATGTTGGAACGGGCTTTGGCTGCCAAAGAGGTCAAGGTGGAAAACCCGCTTGATTTCATCAAAACGCTGGCCAAGGACAAAAAATACAGTCAATCCATGACGGATACCATCACCAGTAATTACATGATAGAACCTGGTGACAGCCTGTTCTACGTCATGCAGGCCATGACCCGTGCCGCCCAAACTCTTCAAGGGGATGCTCGGGTGGAGCTGGAACAAGATGCCGGCGAACTGCTCACCAAGGTAGCTGTCTAACAGAACGAAAACGAAGAAGCCGATCTGCATGGGTCGGCTTCTCCCATGATCAAAATGGAGGAGGAATATTGCATGAACATGAACGGTCAAACGGTGATTTTTCCATGGGATGAACCGATGGGTATCGAAGCGGTAGCATTGGTTGATGAAGGAACAATCCCAGTGGATCTTCCGGAAGAAAACAAAGAAGAAAATCACAAACAGGCTCAACAATTGGCGGCTGAGATTCTACATTTGGAAGCGATATTGAAAGCCAAGAAGGAAGAGTTAAAGCAGTATGTTGAGCAAAACGGAAAAGTCGTAGTGGGAGACACCCAATTTGATTTTGTCCCGTCTTTTTCGTGGGAAGGGAATTGGGAAGCTCTTGCCCGACATATCCGGGAAAAAGGGTTGAATCCGTTTGATTTCTTCAAGCTGGGATCAACAGAGGCCACGAAGCTCATGAAAAAGACAGGATGGGACGAAGAGCAAATGAAAGAACACGGTGTCTTTCGTGTCATGTCCGGTAAGCAATTCCGCTCATCCAAAGTGAAATAACAATAGGATGAAGTCAAGAGCTTTCATCCGTGTACCAAGGGAAGAAAAATCCAAAAGTGTAGTTGTCATTGTAAACGGCAAAGGACTAAAAAGCCAGTAACTCTTAGAAGAGCTGCTGGCTTTTTCATTTTTCCAAACCGAAAGGGTGGCTTTCATGGAAAAAGACAAACAGCAGCGGGAAGGAATCGATATTTCATCCTTCGCGCAAGAAATGGGGATCAAGATCCCGGTATTCGTATCTCCTGTTCTATGGAGGACTTATATCGAACCGGAAGAGGCGATTTCCGTCGGCCAAACCAAAAATGGAAGAATCTGGGATATGTTGATGAAGCTGAAGGATTACATCATGGGTCGCGTATTGGTTGATTCCGAGACGATTCACTTTTCTGTTCATTTCGTGATCAACGGAAATTTGACCATGGTTTTCCTCAAGGCCACGTTTCACAAAGACGCAATAGGAAAAAACGCCATCTTCATCAAGCTGCCGGATGAAGAGATAAAGGAGATTGCCATTGGTTAAACCAGTTTGGCTAGGATATTGACCCACTCCAATCATCAAGAAACTTTCGCCTACCACCGTGGCGGTAAACGTGTGGCTCAAACATGGGCCACACGGCCCGGTTTGAGTAGGGAGGTAACAGTGCAACAAATTGACATGTTTCAGTACGAATGCTTTGCAACGGATTTTGTCCAAAAAGCCAAGGAAAGCGTATCGTTCTACGGGACGAAGGAAGCAAATCTGAACGATCTGTTGACGATCATTATCGGAAACGAAGCGGATGCTGTAATCATTCATAAGTTAGCTGGCATCGGGATTCAACAACTCGCTTCGATGTCTGCCCATGAAATCATGGAGCTTGTGCCCATCAGTGAAATGGCAGCACAGCGGATCGTCGCCTCCTTTGGATTGGCACACAAATATGTAACCAGCCCAAGAGAGAAAAGGATTTCCATTCGTCTCCCGCGTGATGTAGCGGAACTAATGATGCCTGAAATGAGGTACTTAACGCAGGAACATTTTATATGTCTGTTTCTGAATACAAAAAATCGTGTAATCGGTAAGCAGACAATCTTTATCGGAAGTTTGGATGCATCGGTTGTCCATCCCCGAGAGGTTTTTAAAGAGGCGATCAAGAGGAGCGCAGCAAATGTGATTTGTCTGCACAATCATCCGAGTGGTGATCCCACGCCCAGTCGAGAAGACATAAAAGTAACAAAAAACCTAATGGAAGCAGGAGAAGTTGTTGGCATCCCATTACTGGATCACGTCATTATTGGGGATGACGGATACATTAGTTTAAAGGAACAGAGGTACATATAGTACCTTGAGGTCACGATTTGTACAAATCAGTACCTTCCACAGGGGGAAAAACGTGTGGCTCGAACGATGGGGCCATATGGCCCCGGTTCGAGGAAGGAGAAAATATGAAGAAAATTGTGATCAAGGATTCAGAACGCTTAATTGCTGATCTTTCGAAAGCGTACCGGGCCGTTGCAAAACAGACGACGATTCCGATTCTCACCGGTTTTCATCTCCAATTCACGGGAGAATCTTTGACCATTACCGGCTCGGATACGGATAACACCATCCAGATTACGGAAGAAAACAATTGCTCATCATCTAAACCGTGCGCGATCGTCGTACCGGCTCGAATATTCCTGGACATTGTGCGTAAGCTGCCGGCAGGTGAGATCCAGCTGAAAATTGGAACAAATGAGATCTCCATCTCTGCAGGGAAATCGACTTTCGAGATTAAGACAATGGAAGCGGATGAGTACCCTTCTTTTCCCTTTGACGATACAGGCGTTTGTGTTGAGATCCAAGCATCGGATTTGGCAAATGGGTTACGTTTGGGATACGCATGCGCGGTATCGACTACGCGTCCCACTCTGCAGGGAATCCATATTTTTGGTAAGGAAAAGGCAGTAACGTTTGTTGCAACGGATGCTCACAGGCTGGGAACGTGGACCGTTCAGTTGGAACAAGTGATCCCGCTACCCAAGATGATTTTACCTGCAAGAGCTGCTGAAGAGATGATCAAGCTGGTTGAGGATGCGACCGATAAGGTCACCATCCACTGCACGGAGAACACGTTGCGAATGTCTCACCAAAACGTGACATATGTGTCACGACTGATTTCGGGTACCTATCCGGATACATCCAGGGTAATCCCGACCAATTTTTCCACCACATTTGTGGCAAATCGGGATGAGTTAGTCAAGGTGCTGGAGCGGGTGAGTATCGTCTCCAAGGAAGGAAAGACCAATATGTGTCGCTTGCAGGTGATCCCATCCGCAATGCCTTCTTTGCTCATTTCGGCCAGCCAGGAGGGAATGGGAAAAGTACAGGAGGAAGTGTTTATCTCGGATCTCGAAGGCGAAATGTTTGAGATGAAGTTCAGCACGAAATATCTCCTGGATGCGTTGCGCCATATGAATGTGAAGGAAGTTATGTTTCATGCATCTGGAGTCAATGCACCGCTCATTATACGGCCGACAGGTAATGAACCAGGGTTTGCCCTGATACTACCTGTACGGTCGGTATAACGCACAAAGCAGAAGGGGATTTCTTAGTCCCCTTCTGTGCTTTTGAAAGGATGTATGGAATGAGGAAGAAAAGATTCTCGACCCACGTATTTTTAGAGCAGCTTCAGAAGCGCAACATGCAATCCAAAATGCATCGAAAGCAAACTCCTGGAATGTTTCGCATCATCGAATACCTGTACGCAGGCGTCGATGCGTCCAAAGTCGATTTTGACAGCTTTACACTGGACGAATTGGAATACGTCTACAATGAAGCCCACGCTTTGTATTCGATGGAAGACATCTACGAGAAAATGACGGCAAATGCCGGAATCGTGCGGAACGAACAAGGACTGACGTCGCTGCGAAACTGGCTGGAACAATTTGACTTTTTGCAGATCGATCGTTCCCGATTGTCAAAAGAAAACATCGAAATCGTCAATATGCTGACGGTGGGCTGGTTGATTGCCTCCTCCGCTTTGGAGCGAAAGGAAAGTATCGGCAGCCATTACCGCTCCGATTGCCCGCCGGCAGAGCCAGCCGGTGACGAGCATATCCGCAGGGAAATTTTGCGGCAAATCAATCAGGAACGAGTATCGCGAAGATGAGGAGGAGAGACGGAATGAACAAATTGCAGCTGCAGAAAATGCTGGAATCTTTCCTGCTGGAGGATATCGGCTCCGGAGATTTGACCAGCAATGCGATTTTCCCGGAAGCCAGCAAGGGAAGAGGTGTGTTTTTGGCAAAGGAAGAGGGCATCGTCTCGGGTCTGGAGGTCATTCGGGAAGCGTATCATCTGCTCGAGCCGGACATGCGCGTGGAAACACGCTATAAAGACGGCGACCCGGTGAACAGAGGCGACGTCATCGCGGAGGTGTACGGGCCCATCCGATCCATTTTGTCGGGAGAACGGCTCGTTTTAAACTTGCTCAAGCGCATGAGCGGGATCGCCACGATGACGCGCAAGTGCGTGGAGGCTCTCGACGACCCTTCACATTTGCGATACGAGAAAAACCGTTCCTGGCCTGAGGATGCTGGACAAATACGCCGTCAGGTGCGGCGGGGGGAAGAACCACCGCAACGGCCTGTATGACGGAGTGATGATCAAGGACAACCACATCGCCTATTGCGGCTCCATCACCCGAGCCGTTCAGGCCGTCCGGGAAAACCTGGGGCACATGGTAAAAGTGGAAGTGGAGACGGAAACGAAAGAAGAAGTGCTGGAAGCGGTGGAAGCCGGGGCGGATGTCATTATGTTCGACAACCGCACGCCGGAAGAAGTGCGGGAATTTGCCAAACTTGTACCCGCTCCCATCGTCACGGAAGCGTCAGGGGGAATCCGTCTGGACAATCTGGCTTCCTACCGAAACACCGGGGTCCACTACATCTCCCTGGGATTTTTGACCCATTCCGTCAAAGTGTTGGATATCAGTTTGCAAGTGCACGAGGGGGAGAAAAAATGAATTTCCTGGAACTGGTTCAGCAGCAAAGCGGCAGCATGATGCCGGAGCATTACAAAACAATGGCAGTGGAAGAAATGGAAGCGGAAGTCCGCCGCATCAAGGAAAAAATGGGCAGCCGGCTGTTCATCCCCTGCCATCATTATCAAAAAGATGAGGTCGTGCAATTTGCCGATGCCATCGGAGATTCCCTGCAGCTGGCGCAGATCTCCGCGAAAAATACGGAAGCGGAGTTCATCGTATTTTGCGGCGTGCACTTCATGGCAGAAACAGCCGATATTCTGACGAGCGATGAACAGAAAGTGATTTTGCCCGACATGTGGGCGGGCTGTTCCCTGGCGGACATGGCCGATCTTCCGCAAACCGAACGGGGTTGGGAAGCGATGCAAAAGCAGTTTGGCGATACCATTCTGCCGCTGACCTATATCAATTCCACAGCCGCCATCAAAGCGTTCGTGGGTGAACAGGGCGGTGCAACCGTGACTTCCTCCAATGCCCGGCCAATGCTGGAATGGGCATTTACCCAAAAGGAACGGGTGCTCTTCTTGCCCGACCAGCACCTCGGCCGAAACACGGCTTACGATTTGGGGATCCCCCTGGAGCAAATGGCGGTCTGGGACCCGGTTCAGGAAGCGTTCGAATGCGCCGGCGATCTGGACCAGGTCAAAATCATCCTGTGGAAAGGGCACTGTTCCGTCCACGCCCTGTTCACTCCGGAAAACGTGAAACATGTCCGTACCCGTCATCCCGACGCCAAGATCATCGTCCATCCCGAATGTGCGCGGGAAGTGGTGGCGCTGGCCGATTTCGCCGGGTCCACGAAAACCATCATCGACATGATTCAAAAGGCGGAGCCGGGCAGCAAATGGGCGGTCGGCACGGAAATGAATCTGGTCAACCGGTTGGCGAAGCAGATGCCGGACAAGGAAGTGTTTTCCCTGAATCCGGTCATGTGCGCCTGCCTGACGATGAACCGGATTGATCTGCCGCATTTGCTGTGGGCCCTGGAAAGCCTGGAAAAGGGAGAAATCATCAATCCGATTACAGTCGATCCGGATCTTGCAGCGAAAGCAAAATGGGCCCTGGATCGGATGCTGGAGCCGAAAACGAGCTGTTGATTGCTCAGCCCACAGCCGGAAGACGGCTGTTCTTCTGCTGGAGCGGGATTCAGGTTTTTATACGGACGCTGCAGACTTCCGAAAACGCTGGGGGCAAGTGGTTGCGTCGTATTCGTATACCCACTCGGCGCTGATGCCGACTGCGTTGGGATTTTCCGCCTGTCTTTCCTTGAGCGCAAGATCCCGGCGGCGCTGCTCTTCCGGCGTTTCCAGGTGATACGTACGTCCTCTTTCACGGGATTGGAGCTGGACATCCCGGGTACGGCTGAGGCGTTCTGTTTCATAGGCTTTCAGGGCCAAGGGGACGTTTCCATCAAAATAAACGAGTGCCTCCGAAAGAACGTACGCGTCCTCGATCGCCATGGCAGCACCCTGGGACAGGTACGGAAGCATGGGATGTGCAGCGTCGCCCAATAGCGTCGCATGGCCTTTGGACCACTGTTTCATCGGGTCGCGGTCGTACAATCCCCATTTGAAAACCTGTGAATTATCCGTACGTTCGAAGAGACGAATCAGGTCGGAATGCCAGCCGTCGTACGCCTGAAGCAGTTCCTGGGTGGAACTGGGCTCAGTCCAGGATTCCTTCACCCATTCATCGGTCTCTTTGCAGGCCACAATATTGACGGCCTTGCCGCCCTTGACGTAGTAGGTAACCACATGCGCCTTGGGTCCAAACCAGAACGTGACGGCCGGCAGCACAATAGGCAGCGGGAAGGAATCGACCGGAACCAGCGCCCTCCAGCACATGTGCCCCGTAAACGCGGGGGCATCCTTGCCCCACAATGCCCCCCGGACGACAGAACGGATCCCGTCCGCGCCAACGATGAGGTCCGCCTCGAATTCCGATCCGTTGTCAAAGACGGCTACGGCCCTGTCATCTTTCAGTCTGACATCGACACATTTGACGTTAAAAGTGATGCAATTTTCCGGTAGTCCTTCAGCCAGGATACTGTGCAGGTCTGCGCGATGTACATGGTAGTACTCGGCGCCAAAAAGATTGACGAAAGTATCCTTTAAGGGAGTTCGAAACAATTCTTCACCTGTTTCCCAACTGCGGCCCACCATCGCTTCCGGCAAGAACCCAACCTGCTCAATCCCGTTTTCAAGACCGAGTGATTTCAGTACCTTGACCGCATTCGGCGTCATTTGGATTCCGGCCCCGACTTCCCGAAATTCCGCTGCCTGTTCAAACAAATGAAAGGAAATACCCCGGCGCCACAAGGATCTTGCCAAAGCGACCCCGCCAATCCCTCCGCCGACAATACCGACACGTAAAGACGTTTTCATGCCTTGCTCCCCCCACTAAGATTTTTGCCCGGAGAAAGAGTGAATCTGCATCAACTTGCAAAACCTTTCAACTTTTGCCGAAAACACCCCCCAAACAATATTCTAACTAGTTCAAACTTACAAAATATTGTTTAAAATTTTGATTTTGATTATACTTGGAATGCAATTTGAAAGTCAACATGTACGTGGGAATGTTATTGCGCGGGGGAAAGAGCAAGGATTCGAAAAGGCCTTTACTTTGTTTTTTTCGCTGAACCCGTCTCATTCAGAAATTGAATCACCTTTTCCAGCTTCACGATGTCTGCGTACCGTGCATTCAAGTCCAGCAAGGTCGATCTTTGAATGGATTCGGAGCGGTCGCCGACTGCTTCTTCCGGAATGATGACCCTGTAGCCGCGCTGCAATGATTCCACAGCTGTGGCCCGGATGCTGCCGCTCGTGGTGGTTCCCGCCAAGATGACGGTATCGATTTCCCGCTGTTTTAGAAACTCCTCCAGCGGAGAACTAAAAAAATCATTAATGTAAACAGTTGCATGAATCATGTCATAGGTGAAATCATCCAATTCCGGATGGATTTTCACCCATGCGGTATTTCGGTCAAGCAGCTGGATGTAAGGGAATTTTTGCCCCCACAGGTAGGAGAACTTTTCTGCAGCGTCATAGATGGTTTTGGTAAAAACGACGGGGCAATGATTGGCAAAAGCCGTTTTAATCAACTGTTTTGCCGCTTCGATCTGCCCGCTCTGCTGAATCGCCAATTTGGAATTCAGATCGGTAAAGGCCAGTGTGAGGTCGCGGACAAGCACGGCAGGTTTGCTTCCAAATCCGATCAGTCCTGAAAACCCCTGCTGCGAGTATAGATGCTGTATCTCATCCAAAATGTATCTGCGTTGGCCCCCAGGCGTATAGATTACAGTCAATCCGTATCCTTCCACGACACCGTCATGTTCCAGTCTGCGCAAGGTGCTTGCCGAGACGCCCAAAAGTTTGGCTGCCTCGGAAATATTTAACAATTTCATTGTAAATGACTCTCCTCCGATACTCTTACACCTGGATCAAAAGAAAACGATTGGGTAAGTTTGATAAGTTTTAATCCCTCCACAAAGGTTATTATATAGAAATAGCTGCCAAGTTGAATATAGCAAAGATTTTTTGTACATAGAATCATTTTTTTGTCGGGAGGAACATTCCGCATTGCCCGAAAACCCTTTGCCCGGAACTGAACGGGAATGGCTTTTTGGGACAGGTTGTTCCGTTTTTGCTTGATGAGGTGTAAAAGCGTCGGAATTGCTGCTTTGCGCAAGTTTGAAATGAATTCAGTCCCGATGCCTTGGGAAACTGGCTGGAAAAAATCTGAAAAGGATATATTGACGAGGGAATTTTGTCTGAATATAATGAATTACAACAAAAATCTATAAGTTTATAAAGTTTTATGCTGATTATTTACCTATATTTCGTGATTTTTACGCAAATATAAGCAATAAAAACAAAAATCTATAAAGTTGGATAAGTTTTTGGAGAGCAAAACTTGTCCGGATTTCGGGAGGGAGTCATGTTGAACGAAAAGGAACCGTTTGAACACGTTTACGTCAGAGGCCTGAACGCGGATATTCATTTGCTTGCCAAAGGCGACAGGAATGGAGTGCCGGTTATCTTTCTTCCGGGGATTACCAGCTACAGCATGTCCTTTGCGGAAATTTTAAAACGGATGCCGGAAAATTTTTATTGTTTGTCCATGGATATCCGCGGGCGCGGAAAATCCAGCTGGCCCAAGCAGGGATACCGGATGCAGGATTACGTCGAGGATTTGCTCAATGTGGTCAATGCGTTGACGGGAAATCCGACAGCTCCCTTTCTCGTCGGCCATTCGATGGGTGCGAGAATTGCAGCCGGTTTTGGCAGTACATACTCTTCACTCATTTCCGGCATCGTGCTCATCGATCCTCCCATTACCGGTCCCGGTCACCGGCAGATTTATCCCAACTCCCTTGCGATGTTTCTTGAACAGAAAGCTGCCGTGGAAGAAGGGAAATGGGAGAAATTCCAAAGTTTTTACCCGAACTTCACGGAAGAACAGCGGAAAATCCGCATCACCGAATACCAGAACGTTTGCCAGGAAGCGATCATCGAATCCTACAACAACTTCATCAAAGAGCCTTTTCAGGTCCATGTGAAATTGACAACATGTCCCATGCTGCTTTTGGCAGCAGACCTTGGCGATACGATTCGTCCCGAAGAACTGGAAGAACTGAAGTCTCTCAATCCCAACTTGCAGGCGATCGTAGTTTCCGGCGTCGGCCACATGGTCTACAAGGAGGCGCCAGAGGAGACATCCGATCATATCCGTTCTTTCATCCGGGATCATCTGAACTGACGGTTTATCATCCGAAAAGGAGGTGGGCGACCTTTTTGCGCACCGCAGATCCATACGCAAATGCAAATCCGATTCTTCGCAAAAGGAACGATCATCAGGATCTGGCTATCCCATATTTTTCAAACTCAAATGAAAAGGGGTTGCGACCATTGAAAAAAATGTTTTCATCGTTGTCAGCAGTGCTGCTGCTTTCGCTGGTTCTTTCCGGCTGCGGAACGAATCATGCAGCGTCATCGGGAAACGGGGAAGGTGGCGGAGGCGAAACGCTGAGTTTGGGATACGTCGGGGGATTGAGCGGGGCGACCGCCGCTTTCGGTATTCCGGCGTTCGATGCGGTCAAGTACGCGGTAAAAGAGATTAACGACAACGGCGGCATACTCGGGATGAAGGTGGAGCTGATATCGGAAGACGACGAGGGGAATCCGTTCAAAGGTCAGCAAGCCATCGACAAAATGGCGAACCAGGACATCCAGTACGTGATCAGCGGATCAAGCAGCGCGGTCGCCTTGTCACAAGTGGCCAAAGTAAAAGAAAACAACATGATCGCTGTGTCGCCAATCGCTTCTGATCCGGCCGTGGTCTCGGAAAATCCGCGCTTCTTCGTCAATTTGGCCAACAATAACCAGTTTGGCTGGGCTGCAGCCCACTATGCCGGGAAAGAGATGGGAGTCAAGGAAGTTATCGCGTTTATCCGCGATGACGCTTATGGCACCAGTATTTACAAAGCTTTTCAGGAAAAAGCTGCAGAGCTGGGGATGAACATCGTCCAGGAATTCAAGTACCCCATCGATGCGAAAGACTTTAACTCGTACATCAGCCAAGGCATCAGTTCGCATCCTGACGCCCACATCTTCCTGTCGGGCTATGCAGCTGACAGCGGATTGATTGCCAAACAGGCCAGGGCGCTTGGTTACGACAAACCGTTGTTCGCGACAAACCCGATCTCCAGTCCGCAGTATTACGAAATCGCCGGTGACGCTTCCAACAATACGATTATCAGTGCTGCCTACATTTCCGACGCCACGATCGGGGAAAAAACGAAAACCTTCATCGAGGCGTGGCGAAAGGAATTCAACCTTGACCCCAACGTTTATCAGGTACATGGATACGACTCCGTCTACATCCTGAAGAGCGCGATCGAAAAAGCGGGTTCCGTCAACCCCGAGGACGTGCAAAATGCGCTGCTGGACGTTCAAAACTTTGAAGGAGCATCCGGGGTTACTTCCTTTAACAATGACGGTTCTGCGACAAAACCGATTTTCATGGTGAATTGGGACAGCGGGAAGCTGAAATTGGAAAAAATTCTGGAAGCCGGTTCGTACTAAGGAGGGCTACGGTGTATTTTGACATATTCGTGAGTGGTCTCGCCGTCGGATGCATTTACAGTTTGATCGCCATGTCATACAGCCTGATTTTTCGTTCCTCGGGTGTACTGAATATGGGGACAGGGGAGTTTGTGATGATCGGCGGACTGGTCGGGTTCAGTCTGATCTCCCAGGTCACGGAAAATTACTATCTGGTCACGTTGTTGACGATGGCCGTTGCCGGTCTGGTCGGATACCTGTCGAATGTGCTGGTTTTTCATCCGGTGCAAAAGCGCGGCGGTCAGGCCATTCATGTCCTGATTGCCAGCATCGGAATCATGATCATCCTGCCGCAGATCGGGGCCTTGATCTGGGGAGCGGAGCCGTTGAGTTTTCCCGGCAGGCTGTCTGCCGGGCAGGTGGAACTGGGGAGCGCCAAAATTTCCGGGATCAGTTTTCTCATTATTCTGTTAAGTTTTGTCATCATGGTTTTGTTCCAGCTGTTCTTTAAGTTTACTCGCCTGGGCCAGGCGATGAGAGCCATTGCCGACGACCGCGTCATGTCCCAACTGCTCGGGGTGAATTACCGCAAATACATCGCGCTGATTTTCCTGGTGGCAGGGGCTTTGACGGGAGTTGCCGGGGTATTGTTAGGCCCCCTCTACTATGTCTCGTATGACATGGGGATCATCGGCATCAAGGCGTTTGCGGCGGCAGTGCTGGGCGGTTTTGGCAACATTATGGGAGCGGTTATAGGCGGTATCCTGCTCGGATTGATCGAGGCATTCGGGGGAACGATGATCAGTTCGGAATTTCGCGACCTGATTTTATACGCGATTTTGATTCTGGTGCTGTTGATACGCCCTGCCGGATTACTCGGGATTAAACAACGGAGGGATACCGCTTGAACAAAAAACGATTCCAATCATATGGACCGATTTGCCTGTATGCGATTCTCTTTCTGCTGGCGGTCGTTCTGGTTGATTCCAATTACTACTTGTCGCTGTTTTCCCAGGCAGCCATTTATACGATTTTGGCAGTGTCGCTGCAACTGATATTCGGGTACGCTGGCCAGGTTAGTCTGGCCCAGGCCGGTTTTTTTGGCATCGGGGCATATACATCGGCCATTCTCACGCTGCATCTGGATGTGCATTTTTTGGTTGCCTTCCTGCTATCGGGAATCGCGGCTGCACTCGCCTCGATTATCCTGTCCCCGATGGCGAAACTCTCGGAAATCTACTTTGCCATGTCTACTTTCGCCTTCAACCTGATTTTAACAATTCTGTTTGCCAACGGCGGAAGCTGGACCGGAGGGTGGAACGGACTGACCAATATTCCCTATCCTGACATCCTGGGCTGGTCGGTAGACAGCAAAAAGGAGTTTTTCATCCTCGCGTCCATTTTGTTGATTGTCCAGTACGTTTTTATGGTACGGCTGACGGAAGGAAGATTGGGCCGAAACTTCCGGGCGATTCGTGACAACCAGTTGGCGGCTGCTTCTGTTGGCATCAATATCGGCGCCACCAAAACAAAAGGATTTGTCATCGGCTGTTTTTGGGCCGGTCTGGCCGGCAGCGTAATGGTGCACATGTACGCGTTTATCAGTCCGGAACCGTTCCAGTTTATCGAATCGATCACCGTGATTCTGATGGTGGTGCTGGGAGGTCTCGGTTCCTTCACTGGAGCTCTTCTGGGAGGATTCGGCGTCACGTTCTTCAACGAATTTTTAAAAGAAATCCCCTTGTACCGGCCGATCATATACGGGGCGAGCATCGTGCTGATGATGATTTTCTGGCCGAATGGCCTGTACGGCCTCTTGCAAAAATGGTTGAAAACGGCGAAGGGGCGAATGCCTTCGGTCAAATCCGCGGTCAATTTGAAGCAAATTTTGTCCCGCTCCAAAGCGGAAAACAATGAAATCCTGAAACTCGAACAGCTAACGAAACAATTCGGCGGCATCAAGGCGCTGACGGATGTCAGCCTGCAGGTGCGGTCCGGAGAAATTTTTGGATTGATCGGGCCGAACGGGGCCGGAAAAACGACATTTATCAATATGGTAACCGGGCTGGAAAGGCCGACATCGGGGAAAATCTTTTTTCAGCAGAAAGAGATCACCGGGAAATCGATGAATGAATTGAGCAGCATGGGCATGGTCAGAACTTTCCAGACCAGCAAGCTGTTTGAAAGCATGACGGTCCTGGAAAATGTGACAGCGGGAATGTCGAGCAAATTGAAAAACGATGTCGGAATGGCGCTCTTGCAAAACCAAAAGTTTCGTGCCGAAGAGGAACATGCTGTCAACGTTGCCTATCAACTGATCAAGCTGACGGGTTTGGAAGACAAGGCGTTTGAATTATGTGCCAACCTTTCCTACGGGCACCGCCGCCTGGCGGAGATCGCCCGCGCCTTGGCCTCGCAACCGGAAATCCTGTTTCTCGATGAACCGGCCGCCGGTCTCAACCTCAAGGAAAGGGAACAACTGCAAGCATTGATATTGCGGTTGCGTGATGAATTCGGAATGACCATTTTTATCGTGGAACATGATCTGAATTTGTTGTCCAACATCTGCGATCACATGGCTGTGTTGAATTTCGGAGTAAAGATCGCCGATGGCAGCCCCGAGGAAGTGATGCGGAATCCGGACGTTGTGCAGGCGTATTTGGGAAGGAGGGACAAAAAGCATGCTTAAGGTTGAGCATTTACGAGCCTTCTACGGAAAAGCACAAGCGCTGGAAGATATCAGTTTTGAAGTAAACCAGGGAGAAATTATCTGCATTCTCGGAAACAACGGGGCAGGCAAATCGACCACTTTGATGTCAATCAGCGGCGTAATGAAGCAGAAAGAGGGGGTGATCCATTTTAAAGGAAGCGATATTGGCAAAAAGCAGCCGCATGAGATCGTCGCTCTGGGGATTTCCCAGGTTCCCGAGGGGCGACGCATCTTTCCCACTTTAACCGTGGAAGAGAATTTGAAAATGGGCGGCTTTCTGAAAAAGCGAATCGACAAGGAAAAAATAGGCGAAATTTACGAACTCTTTCCACGGTTGAAAGAACGAAAAAACCAGTTGGGGGGAAGTCTCAGCGGCGGTGAACAGCAGATGCTGGCGATCGGCAGAGCGCTGATCAGCGAACCGCAGCTGCTGATGCTCGATGAACCCTCGCTGGGTTTGGCACCGCAAATCATCGACATGATCTTTGACAGCATCATTTCCTTGCGCAAAAGGGGAATGACGATTTTGCTGATCGAGCAGAATGCCGAACTCGCTTTGGAAGTTTCCGATCGGGCCTATGTCATTGAACTGGGGAGAACGGTGTTGACAGCAGACAGCGAAACGCTGCGGAAGGATCGGTCCATTCAATCCATCTACATGGGACAGCAACATCTGTTGCATGGTTGATGGGAACCAATACAGGGAAGAGGAGAGGATAGTATGAGCGCGGATTTCAATGAAATGGTGGAACTGTTCAAAACGGAATTGGAACTTTGCCAACTGAAGCCAACGGAAACAATGGCTGTGTTGACTTCAGGCGGGGTTCTCGAAGATTATGCCAAGGCGTTTATGGAAGCAGCGAGAATGATTGGAGCCAATGCGTTTCAGTTGAATCTGCCGCCTGCCAATCGCGGAATTTCCGGTTCATTCGGGGTTACTCCGCTCACAGACAACCGGGTCGCGGTGGAAGTTCTGAAAAAAGCGGATTTGATTATCGATTTGGTGCTGCTTTTGTTCTCCAAGGAACAACTGGAGCTGCAAAACGCGGGGAAACGCATCTTGCTGGTTGTGGAACCGTTTGATGTGATCAAAAGGATGTTCCCGAAACCAAGCGACAAAAAACGGGTACTGCATGCCGCCGAGTTGATGAAAAACGCCAAGGAACTTCGATTTACGAACAAGGCGGGCACGGACGTGACGTACAAATTGGGGCAGTATCCGTTCCTGATTGAATACGGGTTTGCCGATGAACCGGGAAGATGGGACCATCTGCCAAGCGGATTTTCGGCCGGCACGCCGAATGACGGAGGTGTGGAAGGCGTGGTTGTCCTGGATCGGGGGGATATTTTGTTCCCGTTTAACCGGTATGTGCAGGAGCCGGTGACACTGACCATCAAGGACGGTTATGTCACGCAGATTGAAGGGGGATTCGACGCCGTGCTGATGAAAGAATACATGGACAGTTTCAAAGACCCCCGGGCTTACGCGATCTCCCACATCGGTTGGGGACTGAATGATCGGGCACAGTGGCACAGTTTGGCCCTGGACAGCAAGGTGTTTGGCATGGATGGACGCTCTTTTTACGGAAACGTGCTGTTTTCTCTGGGACCGAACACGGAACTGGGAGGAACGAATGATACCCAATGTCACCTGGACATCCCCATGAAAAACTGCACGCTGTACCTGGACGGAAAGCTCATCGTACAGGACGGGGAAGTCGTGATTGAAGAAATGAAACCGGAATAACGGATGTTGCAGCGGTGCCTGTTGCACGTGACCAGCTGAAGAAAACATGGGAAAAAGGAGTAGGTCAGTTTGAAAAATTACCGGATTGGGATGATTGTACCCAGTTCCAATACAACAATGGAAACGGAAATTCCGGCAATGCTCAGATCCCGATCGCAGTTGGCAGAGGAGACGTTTACCTTTCACTCCAGCCGCATGCGGATGCAGCATGTGACGAAGGAAGAACTGAATAAAATGGACCATGACAGCCTTCGCTGCGCGGTGGAACTTTCCGATGCAAGGTGTGACATTCTGGCTTATGCCTGCCTGGTGGCCATCATGTGCAACGAACCCGGTTACCATACGGTTTCCGAACAGAAATTGGCAAAGGCGGCAAAGGAAACGGGGGCAGACGTTCCCGCGGTCAGCAGTGCCGGAGCGTTGATTCAGGGAATTCAAACCCTGGGAGCCCAAAAAATTGCCTTGGTCGCTCCGTACATGAAGCCGCTCACCGGGATGGTCATCGACTACATTGAGTCTTACGAAATCGAAGTGGTGGACTCGATCAGCCTCGAGGTTGCCGATAATCTGGCGGTCGGCAAACTGGACCCGATGAATTTGATTTCGATTTCCGAAAAGTTGAACGTACAGGACGCGGATGCAGTGGTACTCTCGGCATGTGTCCAGATGCCGTCGCTTCCAGCTGTGCAGGAGGTCGAAAACAGGTTGGGCAAACCTGTCCTGACCGCTGCGACGGCCACCGTTTATCAAATTCTCAAGATGCTTCAGCTGAAGCGGATGGTTCCCAACGCCGGTGCGCTTTTGTCCGGCAGTTATTGAACCATGGATCAAAATGGGGATGGACGTGATGTGTGCCGGGGAACCGCGTGAATGTCTCGACAGCCGACAAGAATGTGAAAAAAAGGAGGAAATAAATGGAAAGCATTCAGCGTCAAAACGATTTGCAAAACTTTCGTGAAAGGGGTTTTGGGCAAACTCTCGGCATCGGGAACAGGCCATGTGTCCTTGTGGTAGATGTGATCAAGGGCTTTACCGATCCGGCGATGCCTCTTGGTTCCGATTTGTCTCGACAAATCGAAGTCACCAATCGGTTGCTGCGTGAGGCGCACCAAAAAAACCTGCCCGTCTTCTTTACGACGATCGCGTATGAGGAGAATTTGGAGGATTCCGGAATCTGGCTGGAAAAAATGGGAGGATTAAAAACGTTGAAATCCGGAACGGACGCTGTACAGTTGGACCCGCGGCTCCATTACCAAAAAGGGGATGTCATCCTCAACAAGAAGTATGCATCTGCTTTTTTCGGCACGGACCTGATTTCCCGCTTGAATGTCAACCGGGTGGATACGGTGATTGTCACCGGTTGCACGACAAGCGGATGCGTGCGGGCATCCGTGGTGGACGCACTGCAGTACGGCTATCGTCCCATCGTCGTCCGGGATGCTGTCGGTGATCGTTCTCTTGCTTCACACGATCAAAGCCTGTTTGACATGGAACAGAAATATGCCGACGTTCTCGATGCGAGCGAGTTGATCGCGTACATGCAATCGTATACGGCGATTTCCTAGCATGCCATGGAAGGGCAAGGCCACCAGAGGGGTAAGGCCACCAAAGCAAGACCGCTGATGCAAACTCGTCAGCGGTCTTGTTTGTGTGGAAAGCATGAAATTCAGACAGGGGGCGACTTCCCCATTTACTCGTTCCCCTTCACCGGGATCGTGATCACAAAGCTGGGCCCTTCCGGTTCGTTTTGGGCGTGAATCGTGCCGCCGTGCGCCTCCACCACGGCGCGGGTGATGGCCAGGCCGAGCCCGTGCTTGCCGGATTTGCCCTTGCAAAAGCGCTGGAACAGCTGCGGCAGCAGGGCTTCCTCGATGGGCGGCCCATCGTTGGTGATCTTCACGACCACGTTTGTCCCTTCCTGTCTGCCCGTGATCGTCAGGCGGCTTTTTGCGTAGCGCAGCTGGTTTTCCAAAATATTGACAAAAGCGGTGCCCAATTGCTCGCCGTCCGCATTCAGTACCAGTGCCGGCGGCAGGTCCAGCTCCCATTCGATGGCGGGATTGAGCACGGCGAGGCGCAATTTGAGCAGCGGGAACATCTCGCTCAGATCGACCCGCCCGACCTGCACCATCTGCGCGACTGATTCAATTTTCGTCAGGTACAGCAGCTGGCCCACCACTTTTTCCAACCGCTTGCTTTCTTCCATGATGATCGACAGCCCTTTTTCCGCCTGCGGCCCCTGAAACACGCCTTCCATCAGTCCCTGCGTATAACCCTGGATCGCCATGATCGGGGTCTTCAGCTCGTGGGAAATGTTCTGGATGAAATGGCGCTGCGATTCGTCGTATTCCTTCAACTGATTTTTCATCGAGTCAAAGGAACGGGCCAGCTGCCCGATCTCGTCTCCTCTGTCCATCGTCAGCGGGATATCGAACTGGCGGCGGGCAATTTTTTTGCACAGGTCTTCCAGCTTGCGCAAAGGCTTGCTCAGGTAGCCGCTGAACCAGATGGCGAGCAGCCAGCTGACCAGCAGGAGAAGGGCAAAAATGACCAGAAACTGGCGGGTCAGGATCCAGTTGATCTGGTTGAGCGCCTGTTCCCGGGTAAACAGCACGAGGTAGTAGGGAAAGCCGTGGTAGTCCATCTTTTTGCTGACGAACAGGAAATCGCCGTGTTCGCGTTCCAGCGAGCCGTGCTGGATCTGTCCGTTCGGCCGGTTCGCGGCCTGCCGAAAGAGACTCAGTCTGTCCCGGTGGGAGATGTGCTCGCTGCTGCGGCCGCCCAGGTAGGTGCCGTCTTCCGCGTAGATGATCATATCAAACGAATACTCGTAGCGGGACAGCAGCAGCTGGAGAAAGTAGGGCGCTGCCGCCGGGACCGGGAGCAACTCGCGGTTCTCGTTGAACGTAATGTGTTCCGACAGGGAGAGCAGCTCGTCCTCCAGCAGCTGGTACGTGTTGGAGACGAGGTATTGCTTGACGGCGTAGGGATAGCCGAAACCCAGGCCCAGGCCCAACACGCCGGTCAAAAGCATGAACAGGATGAGAATCTGCCGGGAGAGAGGCAGGTCTTTCAGCCGGAATCGGATCATGGGCGGTTCAGACGGTATCCGTAGCCGTACACCGTCTCCAGCGGAAATTTGCTCATCTTTTTGCGAATGCGCTTGACCAGATCGTCAACGGCCCGATCGGAACCGATGTAGTCCTCTCCCCAGATCGATGCGAGAATTTGCTCCCGGTTGAGCGCCATCCCCTGATTGTGCAAAAAGTAGATGATCAGCTCAAATTCCTTGGTAGTCAGTTCGATCAGCTTGTCGCCTTCCTTTACCTGCCGCCCTTTTTCCGAGATCAGGTAAGGGCCGATGCTCACCCAGTCCTGGAAAGTTTGCCCCAAAGCCACAGCGGGAAGCGGGCTCGCTTTTTCATAGGTGCGCTGCAGCAGCTTTTTCGCCCGGATGACCAGTTCCCGGGGAAGAAACGGCTTTGCCAGATAATCGTCACTGCCCAGTTCCAACCCGATGATCTTGTCGATGTCCTGATCGCGTGCCGAGATGAAGATAATCGGCACGTCGGACTTCCGGCGGATCAGGCGCAAGAGCTCATAGCCATCGATGTCGGGCAGCATGATGTCGAGAATCCACAAATGAGGCTGCTCCGCTTCGTCCAGCACCGCCGCGACTTCGCTTCCGGTCGCAAAGGATCGCACCTGCAGACCGGCGCTTTCCAGGTACGACTGAAGCAGCTGCCGAAGATTGGCTTCATCGTCCACCAGATAGACGAGGTAGGGAGTGTCCATGCGAGAATCCCTCACTTTGATCAGGTATGCCTTCATTCTGTCATTCTTCCATTGTAGCACAGCGAGGAAGACGATATGTGGAAGGGAGGCAAGAGAATCGTGGAAAACATGTGGAAGCAGGATTCACCCGGATGGTGGTGAAAAAAGAAGGGGAGAAAAACTGGAAGGAGCGATCCCATGCAACGCCGTCTGAAAACGCCCCTGGTGCTGCTCACCACGTTGGCCCTGCTGTCCGCCTGCACCGGACAACCCGCAGAAAACGAACAACCACCCGCACCGGAACAGCCGCCCGCTCCGACCGTGGAAACGCCTGAGCCTGAAAAAGAACCCGAATTCGCTTACACGGCGCCGCTGACAGGACTTGGCACCAACCAGCCGCCGGAACAGCGACCCGTCATGGTGATGATCAACAACGCGCCGCCTGCTCGCCCGCAGTCCGGTTTGAACCAGGCAGATCTGGTTTACGAAGTGCTGGCGGAGGGGGAAATGACCCGGTTTCTCGCCGTTTTTCAAAGCCAAAAGCCGGAAGTGATCGGCCCGGTTCGCAGCATCCGCCCGTATTTCATCGAGCTGGGCGTCGGTTTCGACGCGGTTCTGATCCACGCCGGAGGCAGCCCGGATGCCCTGGCCACCCTGTCCCGTTCCGACTACAGCCACGTGGACGAGATCCCCAACGGCAAGTACTTCTGGCGGGAGCAGTTCCGCAAGGCGCCGCATAATCTCTATACCAAACCGGAACTGATCTGGCAGGCGATCGACGACAAGGGCATGCGGAAGACATCGGAGCCGATTCGCTTTTCCTTTTTGCCCGAGGGCGCCGACATTGCGGAGGGAGAACCGGCGGCGACCATTGACATTACCTTTCATTCGCTGAACAAGGCTGCTTTTCGGTACGATCCCGAGCAGAACAAATACCTGCGTTTTACCAATGGTGAGCCGCATCTCGACCTGGTGGACAACAGGCAAGAGGTTCTTGTTTTTTAGGGACGGACATGCGTTGCACGCCGATCGGTCCGCAGTCTGAAACGGCCATCGGATGATGCATACTTTTGGATGCGCCGGTAAAGTTTATTTCCTGAATACGCTGTTTCAGGAGGAAACGATAATGAATGACGACAATTACAAGCGATCGATCAAGCATTTGGAGGAACACCTGCCGGAAGTCGTGGAGCCTTATCACGCGTTGACCGGGACCTGTTTTCAGGCGGGGGAGATCGAGAAAAAGCAGAAGCACCTGATCGCGCTGGGGATCAGCATGAGCCATCGGGATGACAATTGTGTCCGCTATCATGTACAGGAAGCGATCCACGAAGGGGCGTCGGAAAGGGAAATCTGGGAAACCGTCGGCGTCACCATTGCGTTGAGCGGCGGCTTGGCAGTGTCCCAGTGTCTGTATTGGGTAACGGAAGCGTTGCAGCAAGGACCGGATCGCGGCTGAGAAGGCGGCGATCCGGAATGCTTGGGGATCGGTCCGAATGACCAGCTCCCGGGGAAAAAAGGACTTGGACAGATCATCGTCGCTTTCCGGTTCCAAACCGACGCCCCTGTCCAGCTCCCGGTTTCTTGCCGACACGAAAATGACCGGCGTCTGCGGATTCCATGCCCGATTGCAGAAGGAGACTTTCGTAGAAAAATGGCGAAATGATGTGAAAAATATGTGATATTCCATCACCTGGCCAAGGTGTGTGTCAGGGGTGTCAACAGAAAAAATGAGAAGATCAAATGGCCGTTCTTCTTTTCCGGGGACGAGGGTATTTGGGTTTGCGGTAGAATAAAAGAGGATGGCAGCGAGGAATTCGAGCCGGCGAGATTTTTGGGAGAGAGGATGGAAGCATGGACAAGCTGTTGCTAAATGAACGAACCAGGATGATGTTTCTGGAGAGTCTGGGTCAGTGGAAGGAAGCGATTGAAGAATTGGAAGCAAAAGCAGAGGCGAAGCGCTGGGCAAAAATGCAGCATCCAATCTCGCTGGCTGATGCTCTTTCCAGGCTGACAAAAGAGGACTTGTCGAAAATCAGAACGACATTGGATGTCAGGGGGGCCAGTTCCTTGCGAAAACAGGAACTGATTGACGTACTGGTACAGCAGATTCCCGCCAAACTGCCCCGCCTGTTGGGAAAGATGGACGAATCACGCTACAAAATCCTGAAGCGCTTGGCAGAAGGGGGCGGAATCGGGTTTGTTTCGCTGACGCCAGATCAGTTGTCTTATTGGATTTCCAGGGGGCTGGTTTTTTCAGGGACGATTCAAGGGAAAAAGACCTTGGTCATTCCCCAGGAAGTTCTGGCGGCTTTCAGACAAGCGGACGGCGACCCGGCTGTGCAGGAAAAAGTGCGCCGAAATACAGAGTGGCTTAAGATTACCTATGGGTGCCTCTACTATTACGGAACATTGGGTCTGACTGAATTGCAAAGCCTTCTTAAGCAGCATGCCAAAGCAGAACCAGAATCGATCGAGTATCTTTTCGTACTATATGAAGCGGAGCAGTTTGAAAAAAACATTCGTATCGATTTGGATGGCACAACTTCCCACTCCGACGTCTGGGATCCAAAACGCGTGAAACAAGAACACCGGGCGAGACCGGATTTGTCGTTTCGCCCATTCAGCAAGACGCAATTGCTGCGTGCCGGGGAACCGGGTTATGTCGACCGGAATGCGCAATACCAGGCTTTTGTCCAGTTTCTCTGTAACCATTACGTAATCACGCGCGAAGAAGCAGACCAACTGGTGGAAGAATGTGTCTATGCCATCCAGAATGGCGAGGAACTGCAGGATACGCTTGGCATGTTTCAGCAAGAGATGGAGATCGACAGTGTGGATATGCTTCAGGAATTCATGAGGCATATTGTAGAGCTGCACAACCATACCAGACAATGGATTCTGAAGGGCCACACGCCAGATGAACTTTTTGCCGAGGAAAAAAAGGCCTTGCGTCCGCTTCCTGCTGCCAAGGCAGAGGTGGTCGATTTCGCGACGAGAAAAAAAGTGGGGAGAAATGACCCATGCCCCTGCGGAAGCGGCAAAAAGTTTAAAAAATGCTGTGGGCGATGAAACTTGCCTGATCAAAGCCAGGGGCGTGAAAATAGATGAATACCTGTCAAACGAAGGCTTTCCTGTGATACAATCAGTGAATCCGGAAGTTCTGCCGGATGAAACGAGCTGAGTTGAGAAGCGAAGAAAAGAAAGGTGAGCGGAGATGAGAAAGATGGAATCAAGCCATTCATGGGATTTGGACCGGATAGTATTCATCGGCAGGGTTTGGGATGAATACATGCAGATGTTTCATCTTGTCGAGGCGGATTTGGCAGGGCGCAGGATTCTCGACTGTCCTGCCGGTGCCTGTTCCTTTACGGCAGGCTGCAACGAACGGGGATTTGATGTGACGGCATGTGATATCGCTTACTACCACCCCGTCACAATTTTGGAACAAAAAGGGCTTCAAGATTTGGAAACCACGATTTCGAATATGGAAAAGGCTGAGGTTCAAAAAAATTTCCGGTGGGATTCTTTCAAATCTGTCGACGATTTGAAACAGGCGAGAAGGGCCGCATTGCGCGATTGTACCGCGGATATGAGACGAAATCCGAATCGGTATATTCCCGCTGTTCTGCCCATTCTGCCTTTCCGGGATGAAGCGTTCGACCTGACACTTTCGGCCCATTTCTTGTTCCTGTACGAAGATCAATTGGATTACGCCTTTCATGTGCAGGCGCTAAAGGAATTGATCCGGGTGACAAAAGAAGAAATCAGGATATTTCCCACAACCAATTTTGCTTGTGAAAGATATGGATACCTGGATCAACTGATTGAGGAAATCCGTCGCCTGGGATGGACCGCCCAGGAAGTGAGGGTGCCTTACGAATTTCAAAAAAACACCAACCAAATGCTGGTGATCAGGAAAGAGAAATAGCCGTATAGAGTTTCGAGTGACATCCCTGTTTGAAACAGGGGTGTCTTTTTTGACTGTATCAGAAAGTATAAACTTCACGGCTCAGCTTCCTGATACAGCAAGAACAACCTTCAGCTAAAACGCGGACGTTCCTCCTCGAGAAGGCTTCGATAGAGGTTTTCTTAACGTATAAGAATTTATAAATTTTGAGGAACCGAAGGCTTCCCCTTTTTCAGTTTTTTCTGTTATGGTGAAGTCATGGAGACTAACATTTTGTGGCGAATCTTTTTCGATGAACATCAGAATTGGGCTGCTTTCGTAAGAAAACACAAGAAGAACATTCGACCTGTTGTCATAAAAGAGGTTGAAAAGTTTCGAGATTGTGGTAACCCAAGGACAGGATTTAAGCTGTTTGTGTGCGAAGGATGTCATGATGTACGCAGAGTTCCCTATCGGTGCAAGGGGAGATTTTGTACTACCTGTTCGGTTGGGGAGACGGAGGAGTGGAGTCGCCTTTTGGAGGAAGAGGTGTTTCAGGTACATCATCGTCATGTGATCCTGACGATTGACGAGGGGTTACGTGTCGTTTTCCTCAAGCATCGTGAATTGCTAAAAGTCTTTATGGATGAAGGGGCGCGGCTTGTAAAAGAGTATTTTGAGAAAAAACATAAAGTAACTCCTGGGATTATTGTCGGATTACATACATTTGGTTCGAAGATGAACTTTAATCCGCACCTTCACATGCTCGTCACCATGGGGGGAATGAAGAACAACGGGGAATGGAAAACGTATGATTTCATTCCGTTTGAAATGTTGCGCAAGCAGTGGCAAACCATTGTGTTGAAGTTGATCCGTCGAATGTTATCGGAAGAAGAAAAAAAGAAAATACAGCCACTTTTGCAAAAAGTACTCTGCCAATGGAGAAGGCTTCTATGTGTATGCCCCAAAACAAAAAGGGAACATCAAGGCGCAATTGGGGTATATTGGCCGTTTGTAACCGTCAAGTATCTTTGAACAAATTTCACTAATTTATATTCAACAACTAGTAACTTCCAAATATGGTTTCACGGTGCCTGATCCGATAACTGTCTCCCGTCAGATGAATCACCTCACTTCGATGCAGGATGCGGTCCAGAATAGCAGCGGTGACAGCGGGATCGCCAAGCAGATCTCCCCATTCTTCTGGTCCTTTGTTGGATGTGAGAATGATAGATGCTTGTCCGTATAGCTTGTTGACCAACTGGAAAAACAAGTGCGCTTCCTGTCGATCCAGCGCCATGAACATCAGATCGTCCACAATCACCAGATCGGATCGCACGATCCGGTTCACCCGCAGTTGGGCGTTCCGAGAAATCTCTTGCGTTTTCAACAGCTGCAAGAGCTGATCCATGGTGGCGAAGCTGACGTTGTACCCTTGATTCAGCGCCTCAACGCCCAATGCGATCGCCAGATGCGTTTTTCCTACGCCCGGCGGGCCGAGGAACAGCAGGTTGTAATGCTGTTCTAGCCAGATCAGTTCCCGAAGTTGTTGCAGCTGTCGTTTTCCGAGCGAGGGCTGTTGATCAACCCGGAATTCATCCAGGGTTTTCAGCTCCGGAAAAGCAGCACGTTTATATCGGCGGGCAAACTGCTTTTCTTCCCGTTTTTTCAATTCGTACGAAAGTACGCACTGCAAACACTGGCGGTAACTCCACTGTCGGGTTTCGGCTTCCATCAGAAGCTCGTCCAGTGCTTGAGCGGCGGCGGTTAACTGCAGTGCGCTGAATACGGACTTCAGTTCCATCGTCACTTCACTCATCTCGATCCCTCCAGGATTGCTTGGTATACTTCAAACGGACGAATTTGCGGCTTCATCTTCAACATCTGCCGCTGGGGCTCTTCCAACAATCGGATGTCTGTGGGAATGGTTGGTTCCGCGCCCGGTTTTCGTTCAGCGAAATGGTGCAGCGCGTCCACAAAATCCGTGGCCTGGTAGAGTTGATGTTTCAAACAATAGGCCAGCGCTTTCGCAAGTGCGTCCGCATCTGTGTCTTTGGCGTGCTTATCAATCCACTGTAACTGATCCCGAATGTAACGCGGTTTCCGTTCCCGGATCATCGTGAGATAGGATCGGGCTTGTCCCGGCTCGGGAAAACGGGCAGCTACGTGTTCGATGTAGGTGTCAATGCCTTTGGAACGATCTCGGGCATGGTTCGTGTTCTTGATCAGCTTCCCTTTACCGGAATGCAGCGGATGACGAGCCAATTCATCACCGGTTTCCGAGTGAAACGCCAGCAACTGCTTCTCCGACGTTACTTTGATCTCCACGAAGGTGTCCGGACCGGTGTAGGTTCCAAGCGGCAGCGAGTATCGGTTCCCCTGAAAGACAACGGTATTGTCTTTTCGCACCCGTCTTGTTATACTGGGGGCAAATTCGGTTTGTATTTTTTCGGGAACCGGCAGGAGATGGAGCCGCTCTTCGGCGAACACCTCTGCCGGTATTTTTTTCGTAGAGTGATGCATCCGCCCATTTCCGGTTCGGTTCAACCAATCCATGCAGTCTTCGTTCCAGCGGTCGATGTGGGTAAAGATCCGATGACGCGCGAAGTTGTTTTTCACAAAACCGACGACGTTTTCCACTCGACCCTTACTTTCCGGATCCTGCTTACGGCACATGCGAATCTGGAATCCACGCTGTCGGACGTAGGCGGCGAATTGGGCCGTGAGGATCAGATCTCCGTGGTTCTCGCTGACGAGCAGCAAATGATCCTGATCATAGACGATTTCGCGTGTCATTCCGCCGAAAAATGCGAAGGCGTTCTCGTGACAGCGAATAACATCTACTGTGATGAACGGCCGATCTTGCCATTCGACGTATTTGTGCCTGGAATGGGATAAAACGAACGCGATGCACCATAATCGTACGGGATGCCCATAAAGATCGCGGGTTTTCGTTTCGCCGAAATCCACTTGCATCTGCTGTCCCATGGGCGGATCTTCGACTGCCTCGTACTGGCGGATCGGTTTGCTTTTCGGCATGCCATGCTGCTCGCGCAAGCGCCGGACAAAGTTGCGCACGGTACTCTCGCAGACATTGGCATCCAAGCGTCGTTCCTTCAACCAGTCATGAATCTGAGCGGCTGAAAGATCGGGATATTCTCGCAACCACTGAACAACTTGGGGCTCAACCGGATCCAGTTTCTTTCTTCGCGTCTTCACCGATTCGATAAAGGCCTGCATCTCTTCCGGTGACATGTGCAAGTATTTGTACACGGTGTTTCGCGAGATCTTCAATTTACGAGCGATCTGTGAAACAGTAAGCCCCAACTGTTTCAGTTGATAGATTTCGATGTACATAGGCCACCTTTCCGCAAATTTCATTCTCCTCACCCAAATCTAAAAAAAATTCCAGCACTATTATATCGGATGAGGGAAAAGTAGGGAATTTGTGTTGAGAGTTATTTCGTGTTTCTTGTTAATTTTAGTTTAGCGGTTACACCGTTATATTCGTCGACCTGCGATTGCGATCCGACGGATCGAGGAATATGACGGACAGTATGTAACGTATCGTTACCATGACAAGACAGATGGACAAGAGAAGACAGAAACCATCACGGTCGAGGAGTTCATTGCACGATTAATACGGCATATTCCAGATGAGGGCTTCAAGACGATTCGATACTACGGCGTTTATTCGCGCAGAATCAAAAGCCTTTGCAAAAAGGTTATTTCTGCATGGCAAAAAACCGTAAGAAAATGGGTTGTGAAAGTAAAACAAGCTCTTCGTCGTAGGAACTGGAGAGAAAAGCTGATCCATCACACAGGTAAAGATCCTATGGTCTGCCCAAGATGCGAATGTTACTATGAATACAAGGGAGAAGTCTGCCTAAAAGATGGACAACTTACGATCGCGTTTGCTGCATGCGATCTTTCAAGGCGTTGTTTAGAAAGGATGATTGAAGATCTCACAGGTGTCAAAAAAGAAAAAGGCAAAGAAAAACCACAAAGCACTACTCGAAAGTTTCCGAAGGAAACAAGAGAAGAACGAAGTCGTCAAATATGTCTGTTTGACGTGTCATGAAATAGAGGAAATTCCATTGAGTGTAGTTCGTGATTTTGATGCAATGGATGATGGTGATCCATCTGTCCCCCCTCAATTTGGTTGTGAGCACTGCGGAAATCCCATGTACCCTGAGTATTACAAAGGATTGCATGGATATGAGTACAAACTTTCGGATATCCTCTAACGCAAAAAGGCCCGGAGCTTCGCTCCGGGTTTTCTTAATAGGACACAGGCGGCTATCCAGGGTGGGCAAAGTAGCGAGATCATTTATTACGAAATCGAATAAATGATATCTAAAAAACGCTCGTTTTATTAACTATTTATTCATAAAAGGTGAGGATTCGCATTAACATAGCCATGCGAAGATGGAACATGTAAATCACGCAAGGTGAGGTGATCCAATACTTGATCGAGATTCAGGAACTGACCAAAGCATTCGGGGGAAATATCGTTCTGGACAAGGTCACCTTCTCCATTCATAACCGGGAATTTCTCGTCATCCTGGGTTCCAGCGGGGCGGGGAAGTCGACGCTGCTGCGCTGCATCAACGGTTTGCTTGCGCCGACAAGCGGACAGATCCGAATGGACGGTACGGTCTATACACAAAAGAACATCCGGGAATTAAGGAGAAAAGTGGGCTTTATCTTCCAGCATTACGAGGTGATCGGCAACCTGTCCGTGATGCAGAACGTCCTGCTGGGCAGCCTGGGTACAAAATCCTTCTGGAATGTCTTTTTTTCCAGGGAGGAGCGCGTCAAGGCAGCGGAAGCCATCGAACTGGTCGGACTGGGGGACAAGGTCCATGTACGGGTCGATCAGCTCAGCGGCGGACAAAAGCAAAGGGTCGGGATTGCCCGGGCCGTTTTTCAAAATCCGCAGGTGATTTTGGCCGATGAACCTGTTGCCAGTCTGGATCCGGTGACCAGTCTGGAAATCCTTTCGCTGCTCAAGCGAATCAAGGAGGAAAAAGGCACGACCATTGTCTGCAATCTTCACCAGCTGGAGTATGCGCGCACTTTCGGGGAACGGATTATCGGGATTCGCCACGGAATGATTCAGTATGACGGGCAGGCATCCCGGATTACGGAAGCGGATATCCGGAACATTTACGGTAATGCTTACATGCTGGAACAGGGTGAGCGTGAAGAGGAAGGACGCACTGCTGCACAATTGGTTCATTCCTAAACAACGAGGAGGGCTTTTTATGAAAAAACGATTTGTGCTTGGCATGATTCTGGCACTCACCGCCATGCTCGCTGTCGGATGCGGAAGCAACAACACGGCGCCAGCGGGGACAAATGCCGCCAATGAGACAAATGCCGCAAAGGCAAGCAAGCCGGAAAAGCTGCGGGTAGCGCTGCTGCCGGACGAATCGCCGTCCACGGTCATTACGAACAATACCGCGTTGAAAGAGTATTTGTCGAAAACGCTGAACATGGAAGTGGAACTGGTGGTGACCACGGACTACTCTTCCATGATTGAAGCGATGCGAAACGGAAAAATCGATGTCGGCTACTACGGCCCGCTTTCCTACGTGCTGCTGAAGCAAAAAATGGAGAATGCGGTGGCGTTTGCGGCTAAAGTGGAAAACGGCTCTCCTACTTACCAAGCTGTCGTGATTGCCGGCGCCGATACCGGGATTCAATCGCTTTCCGATGTCAAAGGAAAAACCGTTGCCTACGGGGATGTATCGTCCACATCCAGCCACTTGATCCCCAAGGAAATGCTCTTGTCGGAAGGAAAAGCGGAAGCAGGCAAGGACTACGAGGAACAATTTGTCGGAGCGCATGATGCCGTTGCCATGGCAGTACAAAACGGAAACGCGCAGGCTGGCGGGCTGAGCAAGCCAATCTTTGAATCGATGGTGGAAAAAGGGACGATCGACCCGAACAAAGTCAAAGTGATTGCCGAATCGAAACCGTATCCGAACTACCCATGGGTATTGAACGGCGAATTGGACGCTGAGCTGCAGGAACAGATCAAACAGGCTTTCTACAACCTGAAGGACGAGGCTGTCTTAAAACCGTTGAAAGGGGAAGGCTTTGCTCCGATCGAGGACAAGGATTATGATGTAATCCGCAACATGGTGGAATTGCTTGGCGTGGATCTGGAGTCGGTCTGATGAAACCGGAACAATCAGAAGCAGTCCACAAGAAAGCAGCTCTCTCGCCCGGAAACAGCTTCTGGGCGAACTGGGGCTGGGTGATCGGCACGGGAGCTGTCCTGATCGTCGGAGCGTTGGTCTATACCCTCGTGATCAGTTGGGAAGCGTTGATGGCAGGCGACATTCTGGAAAACATGTCCCGCATCATCGGCGAAATGTTTCCGCCCGATCTGTCGATTATCGCCACATTGGGCCAACCGATCATCGACACGTTGGCGATGAGTGTAATGGCTACCCTGCTTGCGGTTTGCATCGCCTTTCCGCTCGGCTTTCTCGCCGCGGAAACCACGACCATCCATCCGACAGTGCGGTATTTGGTCAAAGGGTTGTTCAATGCCTTGCGAACCATTCCTGAATTGATTTTGGCGATCATTTTTGTCGCTTCGGTTGGGTTTGGTATCCTGCCGGGAATTCTGGCCTTGGGCCTGCATTCAGCGGGGATGCTTGGGAAATTTTACGCCGAAGCCATTGACAAGGTGGACAAGGGACTGATAGAAGCGGTGGAAGCATGCGGCGGATCCCGTTTTCACGTCATCGTGTTTGGCGTGATTCCGCAGATTATCAGCCATTGCGTCGATTTCTCCCTGTACCGTTGGGAGTACAACTTTCGGGCATCAACCGTTGTAGGGATGATTGGAGCGGGTGGAATCGGCTTCCAACTGATGGCCTCCCTGCGGATCCTGCAGTATCAAGAGGTGTTGGCCATCCTGGTGGCCGTGTTTGTCATGGTTCAGCTTGTCGATGCGTTCGGAAACGCAATTCGAAACAAATTGATCGTGCGGGAGAGGTAATCATGAAGAAGCCAAAGGTGTTTATTTCGCATTGGATGCCGGCCATCGGCGTGGACATGATCCGGCAGCACTGCGAGGTTGACTACTACGACGGAACGGTTCCCCTGGACAAGAGGGAATTCATTGCCCGGGCAGCAGACGCGGACGCCCTGCTGGTTTTCGTACCGGATGTGATCGACGCAGAGATTTTGGACCATTGCCCCAAGGTAAAAGTGATCAGCAGCTTTGGAAAAGGGTATGACAACATCGATGTGGGAGCGTGTTCCAGGCGGGGCATCCTGGTTACCATCAATCCGGACGCCCTGACGGATTCCACGGCGGATTTGGCCATCGGTCTTCTGCTCGCCCTCTCGCGCAACATTTTGCCGGGAGACGCTCATGTCAGAAGAAAGGCTTTTGCCGGATGGCATGCCACCAACCTGCTGGGAAAGGATTTTCACCATTCCACGTTGGGGATTATTGGCATGGGGGCCATCGGAGAAGCGATTGCCGCCAGAGCCAAAGGATTTCAGACGGAGATGTGGTACACCGATGTGCAGCGTTTTCCGGAAAAGGAAGAGAAATGGGGGATTCGCTATACCGACCTCCAAAGTTTGCTGGAACAATCGGATTTTGTCATCGTCGCCGTCAATCTGGTGCCGGAAACCTATCATCTGATCGGCGGGGATCAGCTGCAGCGGATGAAGCCGGGCAGCTGTCTGATCAATATCAGCAGGGGATCCACCGTGGATGAGGCGGCCGTCGCCCGATCCCTGCAGGCCGGGCATCTGGGAGGATACGCGTCCGATGTGTTTGCGTTTGAAGATCCTTCGAACCCCCATCGTCCGGGGTATATCGCCGAGGAATTGCTGTCCCGCCAGACGGACACCGTCTTTACGCCCCATATCGGCACAGGAACCTTGCAGGCACGGGACCGTTTGGCGGTTTCCAGCGCCAATCAGCTGCTGGCCGCACTGAAAGGCGACCGTCCAACAGGTGCCGTCAATTTCCAGCAAGTCAAAGAGTTGGCTTAAGCAAGAAGGAAACGAAAAAGGAAAACCGGCTGCCGTTCTTGCGGCGATCGGTTTTCCTTTTTTATCGAGACTTTTCAGGATGCAAAATACTTTCCGATATAGTGCAGGAACGTTTCCGTTTGGCTGGGTAGCACTTTGCTTTTGTCGCTGACCAGGTAAAAGGAGCGGTGAAAATGCATGCCTTTCATGGGAATGATCCGCAGCGTCCCCAGTTTCAATTCGCGTGTCAGGGCGAACCGGGACAGGATCGAGATCCCCATCCCTGTTTCCACGGCAGCCTTCACCGCCTCCGTATTTCCCAATTCCATCACGATGTGCAGTTTCTCGGGATCAAGATCCAGCCCTACCAGCGTTTCTTCAATGACCTGACGCGTCCCTGACCCCGGTTCCCGCAGAATTAGCGGGAGGGAAAACAGTTCGTATGGGGTGATGGATTCGCGGTTTTGAAGCAAGGGATGGGGCGATTCCCGTGAGCAAACCACCATCAGTTCGTCATCCAGAATGGGCTGGTAGGAAAGCTTGGGGTGGCGCAGCGAAGACTCGATGAATCCCAGCTGTATTTCGTGGTCCAGCAGCTGGTTGATGATCTGATGGGAATTGTTGATTTGCATACGGATCGTCACTTGGGGATAATCCCTCTTGAAGCGGCCCAGTACATAGGGGAGCACGTGCTCGCCAATCGTCGTGCTCGCGCCGATGTGGACCTCGCCGGTTAAAGCGCCGGACAAAAGGGATATTTCCTTTTCGGCGTTCTCCACCAGGTGAAAGATTCTCTCCGCGTAATGAAACAGGAGGTTTCCGGATTCCGTCAACCGGATCGACTTGGTGGTGCGCTCAAAAAGTTTCGTCTGCAGATGTTCCTCCAGACGCCGGATCTGGATGCTGACGGAGGATTGGGAAATGTGCAGGGACTTGGCCGTTTGCGAAAAATTCCGCTTCTTGGCCGCCACGTAAAATACCTTCAAGTGATCGAGATTCATGGATCTTCTCCTGTTTGCCGAGGTTAGTTTTATCTTAAATCATTTTCCGCGACGGAGAAAGACAGCCAACCGGATTTACGCAAAAAGGCGGTTAGCGCAAGTGACCATCGACCGGGTCAAGTGATGCGGTATACCTTCAGCTTGCGGTGCAAGGTGCGTATGCCGATGCCCGGCTCCTTGGCGGCTTCCTGCTTGCCTTACGATCCGCACCGTGCTTCCTGCGTGCCGCCCGGATGGCAAGACGGGCCTGGAAAATGTGATTGAAGGCCGGTTCATTCATGTAAAAAAGAAAAACAGGCAGGAAGCGGCTGACAAGGCGATGAATTTACTGGGAAGAGTGGGACTGACTGACAAGGCGGACGCGTCGGTTCCTGCAGCAACTATTATAAGGAGAAGGTGGACACATGTTGAATTGCCGTGAACAGATTCTGGCTTTGACCGAAGCGTTGGTGGGTGTGGAAAGCGTTGTAAACACAAAGGGCGAAATCGACATCGCCCGCCATCTCTACCAATACCTGAATACGCTCCCCTATTTTCAGGAAAACCCTGACCGGCTTGTCCTCTCCCGTACAGGTAACGACGAGCTGGAGCGGTACAACGTTTTGGCATTTGTCAAAGGCACCAAGAGACCGAGCAGCAAGACGGTCATCCTGATGGGGCATCTCGATACGGTGGGGATCGAGGATTACAACCACCTGAGAGACAAGGCCTGCCGTCCGCGCCCCCTGATGGAAGCCTTGGCGCGGGAGCCTTTGCCGGAACTGGTCAGGCAGCAGCTGGAATCGGGGGAATGGTACTTCGGCCGCGGCGCGCTGGATATGAAGGGCGGTGTCGCCAGCCATCTCTACCTGCTGCGCCACTACGCCGAGCATCCGGAGGAATTGGCCGGCAATTTGCTGTTTTTGGCCGAGTGCGACGAGGAAGACAGTTCCCACGGTGTCCTGTCGGCACTAAAGGATTTGCAAAAATGGCGGGACGAGCACGGCTTCGAGTACATCGCCCTGATCAACTCCGACTTCGTCGCGCCGCGCTACGACGGCGATCCCAATCGCTATATCTACAAGGGGACCGTGGGCAAGCTGCTACCGTCGTTTTTCATCACCGGATATGAAACGCACGCAGGGTCGGCGTTTGAAGGACTTGACCCGAATTTCATCGCCGCCGAGCTCACGCGTCAAATCAGCTACAATCCCGATCTTTGCGACGAGGCGTACGGCGAAATGCCGGTGCCGCCAGTCTCCTTGAAGCAGACCGACCTCAAGCCCACCTACACGATCCAGACGGCATTGTCCGCTTATGTCTACTTCAATTTTTTCATCCACTCCTGGTCGCCGAAGCAAGTATTGCAGATGCTGAAGGAACAGGCGGAAATCGCCTTTGAGAACGCGCTCACGCTTCTTCGCGAACGCCATCGCCGTTTTTGCGAGCGGAGCGGGCAGGCCTGGACCGAACTGCCGTGGAAAACGCGCGTGCTCGTATACGAGGAGATGAAAAAACAGCTGGTGGAGGAGAACGGCGAGGCCTTCCTTGCCCATATGAAACAGTTCAAGGAGCAGCTGCTGGAAGACAAGAGCCTGGATGTCCGGATGTTCGCTGCCCGTGTCGTGGAGGAAGAATGGAAGTGGATGAAGGACAGGAGCCCGGCCATCATCCTGTTTTACTCTTCTCTCTACTCCCCCCGGATCGAGCTGGTGGGCAGGGATGAGCGGGAGCAAAATCTGATCCATGCGCTAGAGCGTGCTGTCGAGACCGTCCAACCGCATTATCCGCATCCCATCGTGACGCGTCATTTCTTTCCGTTCGTATGTGACATGAGCTTTGTATCCCTCTCCGACGATGAGGAAGGAATCCGGGCGGTTGCGGAAAACAATCCGGCTTGGGGGACGAAGCATTTCGTGAATTATCAGGATGTCCGCGAAATCGATGTCCCTTGCATCAATATCGGACCGTATGGATACGACGCGCACAATCGGTATGAGCGCATGGAGATTCCGTACTCGGCGGAAGTGGTGCCGAATGTGACGAATGAAGTGATCAAGGAACTGTTGACGTAAAGGATTTGTCCCGCAAACAGGAACAAATGGGCGGGCCGTTGTCCTTTTGGGGGTGACGGCTTCTTTGTACAAGTGTCGCTGTACGTTTCTGCCTGGACAGTCGGATGGCGGGAATTTTGCCGTTTCGTGTTTCCGATCGTTTTTGTGTATACTCATTACAGGATTCGAAAAAAAGCAACCTTTTGAAACTGCAAAATGCAATACAAGAAAGCGAGTGAAATAAACGTGAAAGTGGCATCCATCCAATTGGAGATCAAGTTGAGTCCGTATAATTGTGTAAAAACAGCATCTCTCTAAAAATAAGGGAGCCATTTTCAATCCCCCTCGGTTAGAATGAAGTTGACTAGACAACATTCGAAGGAGAGGGAATTTGAAATGGCTCAATACCAGATTACCGTAGATTCGCAACTTTTGCATCAGCTTTTTCTCGGCAATTCACAGGATTCGGGAGTGGCCAAGTTGTTGGAATCCGTATTGAACCAAGTCTTGCAGGCACAGGCGACCGAACAGTTGGGGGCGGAACCCTACGAACGGACAGATGAGCGTCAAGCATATCGAAATGGTACATACCCACACCAATTGACTACACGTGTCGGTACGATCACGCTTCGTGTCCCCCGGATTCGCGGCGGGAAGTTCTCAACGGAGTTGTTTGCCAGTTACCAACGCAGCGAACAGGCTCTGGTGCTAGCTTTGATGGAGATGGTCGTAAACGGGGTGTCGACCCGCAAGGTGTCACAGATCACGGATGAATTGTGTGGCACGGCGTTTTCGAAATCCACGGTGTCGGATCTGTGTAAGTGGCTGGACCCAATCGTGACAGCTTGGAACAACCGTCCGCTTCATGACCATTCGTTCCCTGTTTTTGGCAAGTAAGAAATGTAGTAAATGGCAATTAAAAATGTACCACTTGCCTTCAACTTTTTTATTTACCGTGTAAAAGCGATTCTTTGTACCGATGGCTTTCGCCATTGAATATGATCAAATGAGAGTGATGAATCAAACGATCAATCACTGCCACTGTCAAAATTCGATCGCCAAAAACATGGTTCCATTGTGGGATTGGATCCGTGATATTGATCCGGTCGGTCGGCGTATCGGTAAACAACGAGGAGGCATTTTGGGTTGATCTGAGCAGGATAATCGAGGAAAATATGTATCAAAATCTTCCTTTTTCCACGCTCCCTGCCCACGACTGTATTCTAACCCGTTGTCGTTTTTTACCATCAGGTATATACTGTTGTTTGGAAGGAGGGATGGGGATGCTTAGAAGATTTATGTTGGCGTTTATTGCTCTTCTTTGCCTCGGGGCACAAACTGCTTCCGCAGATGTTTCTGTTAAGGGATATTTCAGAAAAGACGGTACATACGTCAAACCACATATGCGGAGTAATCCAGACGGCAACTTTTGGAACAATTGGAGCACCAAGGGCAACATAAATCCATACACAGGGGAACCTGGAACGAAATCATGGCCGACTTACACGCCATCGTTTACACCGTACACACCAACGTTACCGGAACCGACATTGCCTGACTTTCCAACGTACTCACAACCGAATTACACGCCGTCTCAATCCGAACCTGTCCCGCCAGAGGCACCAGAAACATTTATGTCGCCGAAGCCTGCGAAGGGATGCCAATCCATCACAATTCCAGAACGCAAGATACCTCAAAGGGTGATTCCCAAACGTGTCATTCCTGCTCGGACCATCAACGGCATTTACTATCCGGAAATGGTTTTGCCGGAAGTTGTACTCCCTGAAGTTGTATTGCCTGCCCAAACGATGACTATATGTAATTAAAAAGGAGTTGCGCTCATTTATCAATTGGCTCCCATTTCGTTTTCTGTTATGGGCTTCCTTGTGTACACTTTGATAAATGAGATTCTTCCGGAAAAGCATGATTAAGCGAGTCGCATACGCTGGAAGCGACAGCCCAGCAGCGTACCAGAGATGTGGTCATCGTTTTGCCTGTTGAAAGACAGTCCTTCTCTATTCGGGGAAGGGCTTTTATGCTGCGCTAGCCTGTGAAGCACTGCGTAGAGGCGTGACTCCCTCTTCAACTGGTCGGCCAAGCAGGCGAGTGCTTACCTCGCTCCGGCGTTATGGCTGTGTAATCGACTGACCGCGATGAACACTTCATGTGGCTAAGAGCTGGGTATAGACTTGCTTTGGATCGGGATCGTGATGGAGTAGCGTGTGAATAACATTGTAACGCCCTTCTCGTTTTGAGTAAGGGCGTTGAATTTTAACATTTTAGCAAAGTGAAGCTAAAAACGAATCCAGTATTTCCGTGTGTTTTTCTGAAGGAAGGTACTCATCTTTCTCCCATCCCCAAATCATCCGTGAGCTTACTCCCATTAACTTCCCGAACTCTTTTTTGGTGTATCCATGATACAGACGGGCTTTTTTTATCCGTTGCCCAAGTGTCTCTTCCGGGAGATCCTCGAAACAGCCAAGAAACGCAATGGAAACACCGAGCGCTTTAGATAATTTTCTGAGATTGGGCGGGGTGACAGTCGTTTTGTTTTGTTCCGCATTCCTTAACGATACCACGCTGATTCCTGTCCTAGCAGATAGGTCAACAAGAAGCAAGTTTTTGTCTAACCTAGCACGTCTGAGTCTGCCTCCAGGTGTATCATCTTCGGGTAAAGGTGGCGATAACGAAACATTCTTCTTAATCACAATTTCAAAGGTGTTATCTGAACCCTTGTCCGTGCGGATTTTACGGCACAAGGGAACAGATCGAATGTTGCTGTTCGCCGCAGCAGGTTCAGCGGTACCGATCTCGATTGTCGGGACCGCTATTGGATCGAATCGACATCCACCTGGAGGTGCCCCGCGTACCGGTAGAGGTGCTGGACAGCGGGGGGCGCGAAGAGGCGTCTGCCGCTATCCTCAGCAGGGTGGAGCAGGCACGTTCCCGGCAAGTCGATCGTATTCCCCATCGAAAAGACTTTCCGTTCAACAGCGGCATGACACCGAGCGATATTCGCAAATACGTTGTCCTGGATCAGGAGGGGCAGAAATTGCTCCGCATGGCATTTGAATCCATGGGGTTAAGTGCTCGGGCGTACCACCGGATCGTCAAGGTGGCGAGGACAATCGCCGATTTGGCAGGCTCTTCAGAGGTACGGGCAGAGCACGTGGCGGAGGCGATTCGCTACCGGGCGATGGAGCGGAAGGTGGTGTAACAGATATATAACTAAATAGGGCTTGCTGAACGAATGAAAAATTGAGTAACCACAAGGGTTTTGCCCCGTTTTCATCGAAGTCATGTGCAAGGAAATCGATGATTTTCCTGCAAATTCCTTGCACATGGAGCGGATATGGATGTACGAATATATCTCTCATCGTGAAAACCAATTGCTTCTCCCCGATGATTTCTTCTTGCCGTTTGGCGGCAAGTTGAATAAAGAAAATCGCTGGGTCAAACTGGCTCAGTTGGTGCCGTGGGTATATGCGGAGAAAAAGTATGCCAAATCCTTTCGCAAATCATTTCGTGGACAAAAGGCCGTTTCTATCCGTGTCGCCCTTGGTGCCCTCATCATTCAGGAACGCTTGCAGTTGTCGGACCGGGAAACGGTCCAGCAGATTGTCGAAAACCCGTATCTGCAATATTTCATCGGGCTGGAAGGCTATCAGGATCATCCGCCGTTCCACCCGTCGCTCATGACGCATTTTCGCAAACGTCTGGGCGAGCAAGTTCTCCGCGAAATCAACGAGATCATCGCGGTTGAGTCCGTATAATTGTGTAAAAACAGAATCTCTCTGAAAAATAAGGGAGCCATTTCAGTTCCCTCCGGATAGAATGTGGTTGACTAGATAACATTCGAAAGAGAGGGAATTTGAAATGGCTCAATACCAGATTACCGTAGATTCGCAACTTTTGCATCAGCTTTTTCTCGGCAATTCACAGGATTCGGGAGTGTCCAAGTTGTTGGAATCCGTATTGAACCAAGTCTTGCAGGCACAGGCGACCGAACAGTTGGGGGCGGAACCCTACGAACGGACAGATGAGCGTCAAGCATATCGAAATGGTACATACCCACATCAATTGACTACACGTGTCGGTACGATCACGCTTCGTGTCCCTCGCATTCGCGGCGGGAAGTTCTCCACCGAGTTGTTCGCCCGTTATCAACTCAGCGAACAGGCACTGGTGCTGGCTCTCATGGAGATGGTCGTCCATGGTGTGTCTACCCGCAAGGTGGCCCAGATCACAGAAGAATTGTGCGGTACGGAGTTTTCCAAATCGACCGTGTCCGATCTTTGCAAACGGTTAGATCCCATGGTGACCGCCTGGAATAACCGTCCGCTGCACGCTTCTTCGTTCCCCTTTGTCATCGTCGATGCCCTGTACCTGAAAGTACGCGAAGAAGGACGAGTGCGGTCACGCGGCACTCTCATCGGGATCGGTGTCAATGCCGACGGATACCGGGAGGTATTGGGCGTTATGCTCGGCGACAGCGAGTCGGAGGCCAGCTGGAGCGAATTTTTTGGCTGGCTGAAAAGCCGTGGGCTTAAAAAGGCGTCGATCTGATTGTGTCGGATGACCATGGAGGGTTGGTTCGAGCCATCCGCAGGAACTTCCAAGGGGTGACCTGGCAGCGATGCCAGACGCACTTCATGCGCAACATTCTTGACGCCACACCCAAATCCTTGCAGGACGAGATTCATAGCCGGATTCGCCCCATTCTGGAGGCACCGGATGCAAAGACGGCACGGATGCTGTTAGAGAAGGTACTGGAGGAGTATGAAACGAAAGCGCCGAAGGCCATGGCTGTCCTGGAAGCAGGCTTCGAAGATGTCACAGCCGTCTTGGCATTACCGGAAAAGTACCGCAAGCGTCTTCGCACCACCAATCCGATGGAGCGGTTGAATGAGGAAATCCGCCGCCGTGAACGCGTGATTCGGATTTTTCCGAATCGAGAGTCTGCCATCCGCTTGATAGGGGCATTGCTCATGGAGATCGACGAGAAGTGGGCAAGTGGGAAGAAGTATCTGGATACGTCCGACTATCTTGCATGGCGCGAATCGCAAGCAGGATCTCCCGGTTCGAAAGTTACACGCATCGGTTGACCGACGTAGCCTGTCAAGGCCGCGAAGCGTTCCATTTAGCCTTGACAGGCTGAATGAAACACACTTTTGAAAAACCCAGCAAGAGATTGCTGGGGCTGCCATACGGCGAGTGACGGGGTGCAGGGGGCGAACTCCCTGCGTCTTCTCCTTCGGGGGACGGAAGGGGGCGTTCTAACCGAGGGAGAATTTACACACAAATATGGACTTGATCAAGGGATGCTAACCAAATCGCGAGTCGCATCAAGCACGCCAAATTCCCTTACATGAAAACGCTCGATCAATTTGAATTCTCGGCGATTCCGTCCCTCAATAAGCCCAAATTGCTTCAACTGGCTCGTTGTGAGTACATCGAAAAGGCAGAGAACATCATGTTTATCGGAAACTCTGGCACTGGCAAAACTCATCTCTCCATTGCACTCGGGAAGGAAGCTTGCCATCATGGCTATTCCGTCCAGTTTTGGACTGCCGCTAAAATATGCAATGAGCTTATGGAAGCTCAGTCCCAAAAGCGAATTCTCCAGCTAGAGAGGCAATGGTTGAAAACAGATTTGATTATTTTGGATGAAGTCGGGTTTGTCCCTCTCAGTCGGACCGGGGCGGAGTTATTATTCCAATTTTGTGCGGCCCGCTATGAGAAAGGAAGCATGATCATTACCAGTAATCTGGAATTTACGGAATGGACACAGATTTTCAAAGATGAGCAAATGACGTCAGCCCTGGTTGATCGGCTTACCCATCGTGCCCACATCTTTGCAATGAATGGGGACAGTTATCGCTTTAAACAGAGCATTCAAAGATCGTGATCATGAAAAAGTTACCCACCCGACGGGTGGATTGATTTTTGCCATGGTGGTCAATTTTTTGATGAGCACTGTGGTCAACATTTTGGTTGACATTCACACCGTTGCAAAGGATCGGCTGACATTGATTCGCCCGGCTCTCGAGGCGTTACGATCCGGCAAGAAAAAACAAATTCAGAATTTCGCCGACATTTATTCCAGTGTGTCCATTGACGATTATTTGGATCGGATTGAAGCTGAACAGCGGCAAGCGGAACGATTGGAATTGATTCGGAATGAACTTGGTTACGACGTTGTGGAACAAACCGTGAATGAAGTCTGCGCATGGCTTGTTGAGGCGGGGATTGATCAACTGTCAGCGAAGCAATCGGCCGAGAAGGTTGTAAAGGCGTTTTTGAACGAACTTGATAGTGTAGACCTACATAAGGAGGCCTTAAAGCTGGCTTTACAAACTCCGACTGTGCCATCAAGTTCTTCGCCTAAGCAACGCGGAAGAAGCAGTTCAAGAGTGATTCCGACCGAGCCTGACGATTTGAGAGTAATCGTATCACAAGGGAAAAAGAAGAAGTTGTCAGCTTACGAGGCGCTGAAGGCAGCCGGATATATTAAAAATCCTTTGGAGTTCCTTAATGAGGCATTGAACCCATGAATGAACGGTTTCCAATTCCAATTCCGTATCCAGATGAGCTCTTATACGGCGTGATCAGTCGGTATCACTTAAGGGCTAATAACACAAGTCCAAAATGCACGTTTAAAGAAGTGTATGGCACGAAGAATGTCATCCCGACAATTGACCTGCCAAGTCATATCGAGGCATTTTCGCGTAGAAGTATGTGGCATGAAATGACAGCCGATGATTGGATCAAAGACCACACTTTTTATCCGTATTATTCTCCCTTCTTGCCAAAGGATCGTGCCAATCGTTTAAAGCAACTCATGAAAGGGCCGGATGGTTCGGGGATACATGCACTTGTTGGGATTACCGCCAGTACAGTGGATAGGAGCGGTGATTTACGGTTCTGTTCACAATGCTATAAAGAAGATATCCATCAATTTGGGGAACCGTATTGGCACCGCATTCACCAGTTGCCGGGAGTATGGGTTTGTCCGGTTCATCGGGATGTTCTGCATCGGATGACATACCCGGTTTCAGATCGATATGGGTTGACCGTTCTCCCTATTTCGAAGAAGATGTTCGGCTCAGTACCGATTGTCGCCAACTTGTCAGGTAAAACAATCAATCAGCTTTCAGACATCGCAAGAGACATTCAGGCATTAATGCAAACCAACGATTTGCCAGTTCTTTATGAATCCAGGAACATATTTCTACCACGCTTACGGAAGCAAGGGTATGTAACCGCAGGCGGGCGTATTCGCCAGCAAAAACTTGAGGAACAGTTCGTCATTTGCTATGGGAGAGAGCTGCTGGAGATGCTGGGCAGCCTTCCATACGGTAAGGACTACACATGGCTGAATCTGGCGACAAGGTCCGCCCGGCGGGCGATTCATCCGCTGCGGCAGATGCTGCTGATCCGTTTTTTATACGGGTCATTCAATGGATTTTTAGAACAATCCGAGGTGGATGACGCACCCTTCGGTAAAGGGCCATGGCCATGTCTGAACAAAGCAGCGGAACATTATCGAACCTCAATAATAACGGACCTGCGCATTACGCGTTGTACAGATACCGGCCGGCCTGTAGGAACCTTTACTTGTGAATGCGGCTTCGCCTATTCAAGACGAGGACCGGATCAATCCGAAGAAGATAAATACCGCAGAGGGCGTATCAAATCGTTTGGTCCTGTTTGGATGGATAAGCTTCAGGTACATTTGCGAGAGGGCATTTCCTATCGTTCCATGGCAGCGTTATTGGGGGTTGATACGAATACAGTCATGAAGTACGCCAAAGGTACGGTGACAACACGCAACTTGGAACCTGCATTATTAGAGAGTCCAAGAAAATCTTTCAAACCTGTCCGATCCAAGGGATCTAAACATACACGAGTCGACTGGGGGAAACGTGATCTGGAGCTAAGTTGGATTGTCGAGGAAGCATGTAGAAGGATGTTATCCGATCGCAAAAATAAACCTGTCAGAATTACGATTTCAGCGATAGGCAAACGAATCGGGAAACTGAGTTTGCTAGAAAAGCAAAAACAAAAGCTCCCTGTAACGATGGCAGTCTTGTCCGGCTACCTTGAGTCTACATCTCAATTTCAAATTAGAAGAGTTCGATGGGCTGCTGAACAAATGGCTGGCGAATGGCCCATAAAACGGTGGAAACTTGTGAAAAAAGCCGGACTGCGACCAGGATATGCCCAAGAGGTATCTGATGAAATCGATCGTTGTATTGGACAAGGGGCTGCAATAAACCGAATTGCATCTGCTGAGGTGACACCATTATGGCTGCATTGACATTGCGTTCATGGCCGTTTCCGGATAATCAGGGGGTTGAGTTATTTTGGTTCGGGTCCCCTTTCATGGACTACAAAGGGAATTGGAGAGTTCGAGTCGCATTTCGGACGGAAACCGGGGACTTGAAAGTTGTATCCTACCCATGGGGAACAGTACCTTATTTGCGCATGGGACAAGTCTACACCAACGGAGTATTTGATCAAATCAAGCCATTGGAAGGCATTGTACATAGAATAACGATAAGCAGCTTGGATCAAGGTTTGATGAGCAATGGGTTTAAATTGCCCAAGCGTTTGATTGACTTCCGTCAAAATCCGGAGCTTGGGCTTCAGAAAATTATTCAGTTTCAGTTTGACGGGATGATTTATTGCTTTCCAGTGTTCGAATTCATTCGAGCCATGTTTATTAACTCCAGGTATTTGGCGTATTATTTAATGCAGCCGCACGGTCTGGAAATGTTGATCGATAACAGCGATATGAGAGGAACAACTCTGTATTTTGATTTGAGTTTTCGTGTACCGGCCAAATTGGCAAGCGAAAGTAACGCACGTCACCTATCCTGGATTTACATCGATCCCGCTATTCGTACCATGTGGGATTCCGTTTATCAATTGATGTTTAATCAAGCGATCAAGGACTCGCCTCAGAATCCGAGCGCCAGAATGAAGAAGGGAATTCCGCTTGGCGTTGAGCTCCCGGCTGTTGGTCCTCTTGAGTTTCACGTTCGAGGAGAACAATTCAATAACTACTTCTTGGTGAAAGAAATTCTCGGCATTGGCGGTTTTAAGCATCCGGCGGAAGAAATCGTCTTTTGGCACCCATCGAAGAAACGCCGTGAGTCGATTTCAGGAGATAAACAAGTTCGAGTTACGTCCGGATCTGAAAATAAAGACTACATATTGAATGATCAAAGCGAAAATGCCAGGGAAAACACGCGGCAAGATGTATTGGAGGCCCCTCCTACGTTTATGCGTTTCTCCAATTATCCGAGAGTTACTACTCGTCGAGAGGATGTGAGGCATTCCCATACCGGCAACGACGTGATCATCACCTCCGGGAGAGGCGGGAAGAACTCAGGAGGATTAGAGGAAGTAAGCACACAGGATTCAATGGTCGGCGGTGATACGCCTCCTATCGATTTTCAGACGCTTGAAACTATACCAATTACAGAGGCTATCGGTCTTGAATCTTTTTTCGAAATGACTCAAATCTTGAAGCATGTCTTTCCCGGTCATATCCGGATGTCTGTGCTCAGGATTCCTCCCGGCAAAAGATTTTCTGTATGTCCAAACGGTTCCCGACGAACATGTGCGATCGTACAGGCGGATCATGGTATCACGACTAAGTTTATTGTCGAAGTGGCCCGGCCGGATGATTGGTCCATTTCGACATTGATCCTCCACCCAACCCCGCAGATTTCACTAAAGACAGTTGAGCGTGATATTAAGTTACTCCTTGAAGGGCTTGTTCAAAAAGGCGGTCACTGGGATCAGAACATTTTAAACCAATGCAACGGCTTCAATATCGAAAAGGTTAAACATTATCAGAGTGACTCAGTTAGGGATTGGGCGTATCGGATAAACGGGAAATTATCCGGCTAGACAATAGATGTTTGATTTATTTTGGTATTGAAATACTTGATTCTTGGATGGTATAATTTAGTTGGCTATTGGCAGTGAAAGAAGGTGATGAATTGATTGAATCGTTCTGGAATACTTGTTTGCTTCATGATATCACAACCCGTGATCAGCTGCTGCGCGAAGCCATTCGAGTGAAGCGGACACAACAACTACTGAAACTACAACAGTTGGCCGAAACGGAGCTAATTACGGAACCCGAGAAGCTGTTTCTGTGGATGAAGGAACGCGCTTTAGACAGGGAATTAGGCCATTTCCCCGGCGATCGGGATTTATTTTATAAATTATACCATGCAGGCAAGGACATGGACTTGTTGGAATACGCCATGCTCACCATCCAACAAGATCGGGTTACAGGGAGCATTGTCGTCCATCCTGGAATCGTCGAAAAGTTTGTCGATCAGTGTGAGCGGCGTGGTTGCAAGAACATTCTGCTTGCAGAAGCTGAAAAGTATATCAAAGGACTTGTCGAGACGAAATGTTACCATCGCCCATGGACAATCACATTGTTAACGGAAAACTACATCGTAGGCAGGTTGTTCAAAACGTATTTCGAGTCCTACTCCAATATCCGCATCGTTCAAGGGTCCATTTATCAGCCGCTACCTGCAGAAATTCAATTCGACGCGATCCTGGCGATGCCGAATTTCGGTATGAAAATGAACGATGACGAGGTTGCGGTTCGGGAATCCGAGGGCGCGGCGGCCAGCTATCTGCTTCCACTCTTGCAAGATGGCGGGAGATTAAGCGTGACCTTGCCCGCGCGGATGCTGTTTCAATCCGGCGCGATCGCCAGCTGGCGGAAGCAAATGAATGATCAGGCGCCGGTGCAAACGATCTATTCGCTTCCGGACGGCTTGTTTCGTCCCTACACTTCCATCAAGACCTATCAGGTTGACTTTGGAAAAGCGCCTGTGGAAGAGGTGATCCTCGGGCGGCTCCATATGGAGAAGTCAAAGCTTGTGGCGGAACGGGAGATTGCCATCCATCCAGACCGGTTCCGAGAGCTGGATCATTGGCGAATCGAACTGCTGCTGGATGAAGATCAGGATACACTTCGTTCGTTCCAGCAGGCGGCGACCCCGAAAGTGAAGTTGCGCGATGTGGCAGAAATTTTTCGGGGAAAATCGATTCTTAAGCAGGATCTAAAGCCCGGGAACATTAAGGTGCTGAATATATCCAATCTGGATGACGGCGAAGTGCTATTGGATCAACTTGAAACGATTGACGAGGAAGAGAGGAAAGTGAAACGTTACGAGATTCTCCCGGGTGACCTGGTCATGACGTGTCGCGGCACCGTGAACAAGCTGGCTGTATTTCCGGAGGCTCAAGGGATGGTCATCGCCTCCTCGAATATGATCGTGATCCGATTCAAGTCGGCCATCAAGAGCCATTTTGCCAAAATATTTCTGGAAAGCCCGGTCGGGACAGCTCTTATTCAAAGCTTCCAGCGGGGAACAACCGTGATGAATTTGAATCCAGCGGATGTGGCGGAATTGGAATTGCCTTTGGTACCGGAAGATATACAGCAAGAATTAATACAGCAATATATCCGGGAGAAAGAACGATATAAAGAGGTCGTTCGGGAAGCGGCTAACCGTTGGGAACAAGTGAAGAACCAGTTATATGAGCAACTCTACTGAGGAGGAATTCAGGATCATGGCAACAGCGAACATTGGATTCGAGGAAAAATTATGGAGCATGGCCGATAAGCTGCGTGGCAGCATGGATGCAGCGGAGTATAAGCATGTAGCTCTCGGCCTGCTTTTTCTGAAATATGTGTCTGATGCATTTGAAGAAAAATACGAAGCTTTGAAAAATGAGCCATATGCTGATCCGGAAGACCGGGACGAATATGTTGCTGCAAACATTTTCTGGGTACCGAAGGAAGCGCGCTGGAGCTATATCAAGGATAACGCGAAAAAGCCGGAAATCGGGCAGCTCATTGATAATGCGATGATTGCCATCGAGAAGGAAAATCCAACGCTGAAAGGTGTGCTGCCGAAAGATTACGCCCGCCCGGCGCTCGATAAAACCCGTCTTGGCGAAGTGATCGACCTATTCTCGTTCAAAGTGGGCGATGAAGAAAGCCGTTCGAAGGATGTACTGGGGCGGGTATATGAGTATTTCCTTAGCAAATTCGCAAGCGCGGAAGGCAAGAACGGCGGGGAATTCTATACCCCGAACAGCGTTGTTCGCCTGCTCGTCGAGATGATACAGCCGTTCAAGGGCCGCGTATACGACCCCTGCTGTGGTTCCGGCGGCATGTTCGTTCAGAGCGAGAAGTTTGTAGAGGAGCATCAGGGGCGCATTGGCGATATCGCGGTGTACGGGCAGGAGTCGAATCCGACGACGTGGAAGTTGTGCAAAATGAACCTCGCCATTCGCGGCATCGACGGCAACCTTGGGGAGCATCATGCAGATACGTTCCATAATGATTTACATAAAAATCTGAAGGCCGATTACATCTTGGCGAATCCGCCATTCAATATCAGCGATTGGGGCGGCGAGCGGCTGACAGAGGATGCCCGCTGGACATATGGAGTGCCTCCCGCTGGGAACGCTAACTACGCCTGGATTCAGCACATTGTGAACAAGCTTGCGCCCAGCGGTGTTGCAGGTTTCGTACTGGCGAATGGTTCCATGTCGACGAGCACGACGGCGGAGTTTGAGATTCGCAGCAAGCTGGTTAACGCCGATCTGGTCGATTGCATCGTCACCTTGCCGGGGCAGTTGTTTTACTCCACACAGATTCCGGTATGTCTCTGGTTCATTGCTAAAAATAAAGCGCCAAAGGGCCTTCGGGACCGCCGCGGTGAAATCCTGTTTATTGATGCCCGCAAAATGGGCCATATGGTGGATCGCACACATCGCGAACTCAGTACGGAGGATATCCGGAAGATCGCCGATACATACCACGCATGGCGCGGTCAGGCGGAAGCTGGACAGTATGAGGATGTGAAGGGCTTCTGCAAAGCAGTGAAACTTGCGGAAGTGCAGGAGCACGAGTATATTTTGACGCCGGGGCGTTATGTCGGGATTGAAGATGTGGAGGAAGACAGCGAACCGTTCGAGGATAAAATGGCACGGCTGACTTCGGAGCTAGCGGAACAGTTCGCCAAGTCCCGGCAACTGGAAGACGAAATTCGCAAGCGGCTTGGGGGGATTGGGTTTGAGTTTTGAAACTGGATGGAGAAAGTGTACTTGGGGAGATATTTCTACACTTGAATATGGGAAAGCCCTTAGGGATTATAAAGATAAAACAAGTGGATATCCGGTTTATGGTACTAATGGTTTAATAGGATATACTGAAAAATATCTTTCAGATAAGCCAGGGGTAATAATTGGGCGAAAAGGTGCATACCGAGGAGTTCACTATTCCAATAGACCTTTTTTTGTTATCGATACCGCCTATTACTTATCACCCAAAATTCCCCAACTAAATTTAAGATGGGCATACTATAGTTTGCGTAATATAGATATTAATAGCATGGATTCAGGCTCTGCAATTCCTTCCACGAGTAGAAGTGATTTTTACTCAATTGAAGTTGATCTACCAGATATTTATGAACAACAAGAGATAGCAAATTTGCTCTCAGTATTAGACGATAAAATCGAACTCAACAACGCAATCAACAAAAACCTTGAAGAAATGGCCCAAGCCCTTTTTAATAGCTGGTTTGTGGACTTCGAGTTTCCAAATGAAAACGGAGAACCGTATAAATCCAGTGGCGGCGAGTTTGAGGAAAGTGAATTGGGGCTCATTCCGAAGGGGTGGAAGCAGGGGACAATTAGTGAACTTGGTGAGGTTGCCGGAGGAGCAACGCCTTCTAAGAAAAACGAAGACTTTTATACCGTTAGAGGCATTCCTTGGATCACTCCTAAAGATCTATCGAAAACTAACAACAAATATATCTCGCGCGGCGAAATAGATATTACACAGAAAGGGTTTAGCAACTCCAGTGTAAAGCTTTTACCGAAAGGGACAGTTTTATTTAGTTCGCGAGCTCCTATTGGTTATATTGCAATAGCTAAAAATGAAGTTACAACAAATCAGGGATTTAAGTCCGTTATTCCATTCAAACATGTTGGTTCAGAATTCGTCTATTATCTCTTGAAGAGTAATGTTGAGACGATTGAATGTCGTGCATCGGGCTCAACCTTTAAGGAGATATCCGGGACAGAAATGAAGCGAGTGCCTGTTCTTATCCCTACAGAAAATGTCCTTGCGAAGTTTAATGAGATCGTTGAACCGATAGGGAGATTAACACAAAAGTGTGAAGAAGAAAATGAAGATTTAACCCAAATCCGCGACACCCTTCTCCCCAAACTGATGTCGGGCGAGATCCGTGTCCCTGTGGAGCAGGATCATAATCATCCCGATCTGCCAAAGGTTGCGGAGAGCAGCGCAATCTATCAGCCCTAATCCAAAGGAGGTGCAACATGGCCTACTATACGACGTCCTATACCGAAAGCGACCTGGAGCAGGCCGCACTGGAGTGGTTCGAAGAACTGAACTACGAGAAAGCATACGGCCCGGATATTTCTCCGGAAGGCGAGTATCCCGAACGACAGTTTTACCATGACGTCATCCTGAAAGATCGGCTGCGCGAGGCTCTCATTCGCATCAACAAACATGTGCCGCGCGAAGCGATTGAGGAAGCGATCCGGATCGTTGAAGTGCCGCGCAGTCCCAGTTTGCTGATCAACAACCGGGCGTTCCAGAAGATGATCACTGACGGAATCGACGTGCAGTATCAAGCCGCCAATGGCGAATATCCGACAGAGAAAATATGGCTGTTCGACACCGATCCGGACGGGATCGACAACAACGACTTTCTGGTCGTCAACCAGTTTACCATCGTTGAAAATCAGGGAGAGAAGCGCCCGGATATCGTCGTGTTCGTAAATGGATTGCCGATCGCCGTATTTGAATTGAAAAGCGCCTCCAACGAAGAAGTCGGGATCAGCGATGCCTATAATCAAGTGCAGACGTACAAAGGCGCGATACCGTCCCTGTTCACCTACAACTCGTTCCTGGTCATCAGTGACGGTGTGAATGCGCGGGTTGGCACGCTGACCGCCAATGAAGACCGCTTTATGATGTGGCGCACGATCGACGGCGATGACGTGGCGCCCTCCTCCCTGCCCCAGCTTGAAGTGCTTGTAAAAGGAATGTTCGAGAAAAGCCGACTGCTTGATATTATCAAGCATTTCGTGCTGTTTCAGACCGATGGGGAGCATCTGTTCAAAATATTGGCGGGATACCACCAATACCACGCCACCAACAAGGCGATTGCAAGTACGGAAAGAGCGACGATGGATGATGGGGACCGCAAAATCGGCGTCATCTGGCATACGCAAGGCTCCGGTAAAAGCTTGTCCATGGTTTTCTACGCGGGAAAACTTGTTCTGACGCTGAACAACCCGACGATCGTCGTGGTGACGGACCGGAACGATCTGGACGATCAGTTGTTCAGCACGTTCAGCAAGTCGAAGGACTTGCTCAGGCAAACGCCTCAGCAAGCGGAAAATCGGACTCATTTGCGACAACTTTTGTCGGTGGAGTCGGGCGGGATCATTTTCACAACGGTTCACAAGTTCACCCCCGATGAAAATGAAGACAAATATCCTGTACTTACGGAACGCCGCAATGTGATTGTGATTGCGGACGAGGCGCATCGCAGCCAGTACGGGTTTCAGGCGGATATGGTCGCCGGGGACGACGAAGCGGCCATTAAGTATGGCTATGCCAAATATATGCGCGATGCGTTGCCGAACGCTTCTTATATTGGCTTTACCGGAACGCCGGTCGAATTGACAGACAAAAATACGCCCGCCGTTTTCGGTGACTACATCGATATTTACGATATGACCCGGGCTGTAGAAGATGGAACGACGGTCAGAATTTATTATGAAAGCCGCATTGCCCGCCTGGAGTTATCGGAGGCGGAGCGCCCAGTCATCGACAGCGAGTATGAGGAAATTACGGAATATCAGGAATATACGCAGCGGGAGCGTTTGAAGTCGCGTTGGGCTCGGCTAGAAGCGTTGGCCGGTACGGAGAAGCGGGTCAAGAAAGTCGCGCAAGATGTCGTCGAACATTTCGAGCAACGGCAGAAAGCCGGCTTCGGCAAAGCGATGATTGTTGTGATGTCGCGGCGGATTGCCATCGATATGTACAAAGCGATTGTGGCGCTCCGACCGGATTGGCATAGCGACGACGACAATGAAGGCAAGATCAAGATCGTCATGACCGGAAGTTCCAGCGATCCGGAGGAATGGCAACCGTTTATCGGCAACAAGCGGCGACGTGAACATCTCGCGAAGCGGATGAAAGATGTGAACGATCCGCTTCAGATCGTCATTGTCCGTGATATGTGGCTGACCGGTTTTGACGTGCCGAGCATGAATACCATGTACATTGACAAGCCGATGAAAGGTCATAATCTGATGCAGGCGATCGCCCGCGTGAATCGGGTATTCCGTGACAAGCCGGGTGGTTTGATCGTCGACTATATCGGAATTGCGGATTTACTGAAATCGGCGCTACAACAATATACGGAAAATGACCGCAAAACCGCTGGTATCGATACAGACCAAGCCGTTGATTTTATGCTGGAAAGGCTGCAGCTCATCCGCGAATTGCTCCATAGGTATGACTATAGCAAATTTGCTTCCGAGAAAGCATCCGAACGGATGAAGACCATTGTTGAGACGGTCGATTACGTACTTGGATTAGGTGAAGATAGCAAACGGAACTTCCTAAATTGGACGACGGAATTAGCGAGAGCCTTCTCGCTTTGCGCGACGACTCCCGCCGCTGAGGAAGTTAATGTCGAAATTAGTTTCTTCAAAGCGGTAAAATCCGGTATTATTAAGTTGATAACTGATGAGAACAGGAAGAAAACGACGAAAGAACTCGACGCTGAGTTGAATCAGCTCATTTCGAAATCGGTCGTATCCGATGAAGTTGTCGATATTCTGGAAGCTGTTGGTTTGCAGAAACCGAACATCGCGATACTTTCGGATGAGTTCCTGGAACATGTGCGCGGGTTGAAGCAGAAGAATCTGGCTGTGGAACTTCTTCGCAGGTTGCTTCAGGGTAAAGTGAAGGCCGTTTCCCGGACCAGTATTGTGCAGTCGAAGAAATTTTCCAAGATGCTGGAGGAAGCCATTCGGAAATACAACAATCGTACCATCGAAACGACACAGGTTATTGAAGAACTGATCCAGATGGCTAAAGAAATGAACGCTGCCGTTAAGCGCGGCGAAGATCTCGGTCTGATCAAGGAAGAGCTGGCTTTCTATGATGCGCTCGCTTCGAATGAATCGGCCAAGGAACTGATGGGCGATCTCATGTTGAAGCAGATTGCACATGAGCTGACCCAAGCGATCAAGAGCAACATCAAGGTCGACTGGACACTTCGTGAGAATGTACGGGCTCAGATGCGGATTACGGTTAAGCGGCTGTTGAAGAAATACGGTTACCCGCCGGATCTGGAGAAAATGGCAATTGATTTGGTGCTTCAGCAGGCGGAATTAATGGCGCAGGCGGAGACGGAAGAATTTAAATATTAAATGACATCAGGGCGTGGCAGATTTATTATTGCCACGTCCTATGTATTTTGATTTGTTGGAGGAGAAATGTGATTAATAACCCAATTGATCTAGTAAAGGAACTTAAAAGAAAAGCTGAACAAAACAGACAAATGCATTTTAGCATGTGTAGGAAAGCTAATCGGTTAAATAAAACATTACATGCTTTAGCATTAATAGGTTCTTCAGCAACAGCGATATTAACCTTCTCTGAGTATAAAACATTCCTTCCATGGTTTCCGGATCTTTCAGATAGTGAATATAAACTTACGATTGGTGTTTTTGCAGGACTTGTATTTATTTTAACAATCCTAGAAGAATACTTCCGGTTCGGGGAAAAGGCAGTTTCTCACGAATCGATTGGAAAACAACTGACTTTATTTATTCGTAAAGCCAGCATAATTGAAGATTACGAAGTTATAACAGGCGATGATATTGATAAATTAACAAGTGAATATAATAGCATTCATGAAAATGCTCCAATCATTCCAGATCGTATATTCTTGAAGGAAAAACAACGTCTTAGAATCAAAATTGGGATTAGCAAACAACTTGAAGTAACACCGCACATGAGCATATGGTTTTATAGATTGAGAATGAAAATTAAACAATTTAGTGCGCTGGAAAGTAGGAGTGAAGATAATGGTCGAGAAGAGCCAAACCAATAAAGTGTTGATTTTATTGAGCGGCGGAATTGACTCTACTTCCTTAGTTCATTATTACCTCTCAAAAGGAGAAAAAATAGAAGCAATTTTTTTTGATTACGGCCAACTAAGTTGCGAGCGAGAATATCAGTCAGCTATAGCAATTAGTAAACACTACGACATTCAAATTAAACGAGTAAACTTAGGGTTTACGATTCGTGACCAAGAAGGTGAATTTTATTGTCGTAACGCTCTTTTTGTTTTAGCTGCATGCAGTTTTCTTGGAAATTCCGCATCTTATATCTCAATAGGTGTTCATTCTGGTACACCATACTATGATTCAACACCAGCGTTTATTAGAGATACTCAGACGATACTTGATGGCTATTTCGGTGGCGTATTTAGAATCACAGCACCATTCCTTGAATTCTCAAAAGAACAAGTGTATGAATACGCTCTGCGTGAAAGTGTGCCCATTCACCTAACATATAGCTGTGAAATGGGACAACAAGAGCCATGTGGAAGCTGTCTATCTTGCATTGATAGGAGGATGTTAGATGAAAAATCACCAAGGAAAGATTAGATATATTGAAAAGATTGGAAAAAGAACCCCAATTCTTATTCCTTCGTTCTCTAGCAAAGGTTTTCCCCATGTGAAAGATTTGCATAATTATCTGAAACATAAACTCACAGAAGCATCCCTGGTCAGCACTTATGACTTGTACTATGGAAATTTAGAAATTGATCAAATTTATGAGTCCGATATTCTTTTTGTTGATAGCGGTGGCTACGAGAGAAACCGTGAACATGATGTCTCAGATATTTATGGTACTTTGTATTTTCCAAACGAATGGAATGTTAGCCTGTACGAAGAACAGGCAAGTAAACTAAAAACCATAACAGATATTGTGCTTATTAATTATGATTATCAAGAACCGCTCCCAATGGAAGTTCAATTAAATCGCGCAAGAGTAAATTTTGAGAAGTTTCCAGACTTCGCGTCGGACTTTTTATGCAAACCAACATCAAATGAAGAATCACTAATTAACGTCAATGACGTTGTTCAAAATGTAAATCTTCTAGCTCCTTTTGACATATTAGGGTTTACTGAAAAGGAGTTGGGCCACTCAATACTTGAAAGGGTTAACAATATCTACAGGATCAGAAAAGCACTAACCGATGCTGGATTGGATAAACCGATACATATTTTCGGATGTTTGGATCCGTTATCGGTTGCTTTATTTTTTCTTTGTGGTGCAGACATATTTGATGGACTGTCTTGGCTCCGATTCTCATTTAAGAACGGAATACCTGTTTATATGAACCATTATTCAATTAGTAACGGCTACTGGAACAAACATGAAAATGAAGTTAAGGTTTTGGGGTTTTCAGAGAACCTATGTGAGTTATCCAAATTAAAATATCGGTTGGAAAAGTTCTTGCGTTCATCGGATTGGGACGATATTGGAGTATCAGAACATGATCTTAAGCAATTGATGGTTATTCTAGAAGTCCGGTGAAAAAGTCCGCGTAAGCAGGCCTTTATCACGGGTTTGTCGAATTTATATCGTAACACGATGATCGAAAGAGTGATTGAACATGAAAGCCTATAAGTCATCGGCTATCCAGCCTCAGATGTTCCAATTTGTGGATATGGATGAACTCGTACCGAAAAAGCACATCTTGCGCCAACTGAACGAAGCGCTTGATTTTTCCATCGTCCATGATTGGGTGGCGCCGCTGTATACGGAACGTACCGGACGCCCGGCGGCTGACCCGGAGCGGATGGTTCGACTCATGCTGCTTTCGTATTTGTTCAACCATTCCGAACGGGAATTGTATCAACTGTTGCCCATGCATGGGGGCTACTTGTGGTTTTGCGGACTGGATTTCGAATCCGTCTTGCGCCCGGATCCATCCAGGCCGTCCCTGCCGGATCGGACGACCTTGGTGAAGACCCGGAAATTGTGGCGAAAACACGGTATTTTCGACACGCTCATGAAACATGTCGTCGATCAGTGCATCGCCGCCGGACTGGTCCAACCCGATGTAGATGCGGGAGTCGACGGTTCCCAAGTACGCGCCAACGCTTCTATCCACAGCTTGAAAGAAATCACTCTGGCACCTGTGGAGTCGATTGAAGACTACCTGGCTCGCATGGCCCGGCAAGACGAGCAACCCGAAGGTGACGCCGCTGATTCCGATGATGACAGACGGCCGCCCGCACCGCCCACGCGAACAGAACGGCGTCTGGAAGACGAAGCGACACATGAAGATTTTCATGGCAAAAGGTTCTCGAACAAGACCTACCGCAGCGTGACGGACCCGGATGCTCGCTTGTACAAAAAGAGCAACGGTCAGGAAGCGCATTTGCGGTATTTGGTGCATCATGTGACGGATGTCAAATCCGGCGTCATTCTGTCTACGCAAGCGAGCATCGCGTCCGGAACGGCTGAACGCGAGACGAGCTTGCAACAGCTGGCCGCGATCCGTTTTGCCCATCCGCAAATCCGGATTCGCACGCTTTCTGCCGATAAAGCCTACGGTACGACAGATTATCTGCAAGCGCTGTTCGAGCAAGGGATTATTCCTCTGGTTTCGCTTCGCAACCTGGCACTGGAAGATGTACCGACTTGGAAACGCCAAACGAACGATCCGAAGAAACAACGCAAGCGTCTGGCCAAAATCCGAGAAATCCAAATCCGCAACAAAGCCAAACAAATTCAGCTCAAGGGTTCTTACCGTCATCTGCAAAAGTTACGGACGCGGTGCGAGCATGTGTTTGCCGAAAGCAAAGTCGCGCATGGCCTGGGTCGCGCGCGGAGCCGCGGCCTGGATTGCATGCAGGAGCAGGCACTGCTCACGGCAATCGTTCAAAATCTGAAAAAACTATGCCGGTTTAAGAAGAAACGACCCCAAACCGGTATTTCGGCATGTCCAAAACCGAAATCCGTGATGATGGAGGCGGTGTCGGACCTGCTCATTTCGGCGTTGGTTGGGTTGTTTTCCTCTTTTTTCATGCCGAAGAGACGGATACAACTGACTTAAATCACCGGACTTCTAGAACAGATCGGGGAACACAAAAGTAATGAGTAGAGGGGGAAAAAGAATGAGCGGTAGTGGTGGTGGCTACAGTGTTCCGAGAAAAACACTTGCCGAACTGGAGAAAGAAAGAGCAGCAAAAGAAGAAGGTGAAAAATTTGAAACTGAACTAAATAAGTATATCAAAGAGTTATTGAAAGACATAAACGATCGTGATGTGGAAGGAATAAACCGACACTTAGAAACATTGAGAAATGCTTTGGAAAAGGACATAGAAGGTTATGTGGATCTTAAATTTGGTGGTTCCATCATGAAAAACACATATGCTGATGGCTTAAGTGACGTTGATATGCTGGTTCAAATCAATAATAGTGAATTGGCTGGCGCAAAACCGAATGATGTGTTGAAATTTTTTAGTGAACAGATTAAACGTCGTCTTCCGAACACAGAAGTTAAGATTGGAAAGTTGGCAGTTACAGTAAAATTTGCTTCAGGACATGAAGTTCAGTTGTTACCCAGTGTAAAAACAGAATCCGGATATCGCATAGCTCGTCCTGGCGAAAATAGTTGGAGCAATGTCATTAAACCAAAGAAATTTGCAGAGAAGTTGACCTCTGTTAATCAAGCGAACGCTAATAAAGTGGTTCCACTGATTAAGCTCATGAAAAAGATAAATGCTAGTTTTCCGCCTCATAAGCAACTTTCAGGGTATCACATTGAGTCTCTTGCAATTGATGCTTTTAAGAATGCTACATCTGTACCTAAGACGTACAAAGGAATGGTGGAGCATTTCTGCCGACATGCAGAAAAAGCAGTGTTGAGACCAATAACTGATAGTACTGGTCAATCCGTTCATGTAGATAATTATTTAGGTGGGGCAAATAGTGTTGAACGTCAAAGAGTGAGTACAACTTTTAAACAATTACTAAAGCGGATTGAAACTGCGAATAATACTAACTCGTTCTCTTCATGGAAATCTATACTTGAAGGTGAATGATCAAAAACGACCTTCATAGTAGTTTCTTAGTCTAATACTTTATTTTTTCGAGGAATCGTTTTAATAAACCCTGACCTGAATGAGTCTAAAACTTATTTTTCAAAAGCTGACGATTTTCCACCTCAAAAACCGCGTCAAATCAGCAATTGTAGTCTAATACTTTATTTTCACTGAACATTATCTACTTCTAGGAAGGTTAGGCCGAGAGGAGGATCGAAAATGGGGATCACGGTGCAGGAGATGCTGCGGTTGGACGCGCTGCAAAGTTTACGTGTTATCGCCGGTTTCGATGGTTTGGACAGGATCATCAATCAGGTAAATGTTTTGGAAATGCCCATAACCGAAGTGGAGCATTTGGTTTTGGGAGGCGAGCTTGTGCTGACCACCTTTCACAGCTTGAAAGATGATCTGGAGGCACAAGTGAATACGATTAAAAAGCTTGCTGAAAACGGGGCAGCAGCTTTGGGGATTCATCCGATGATTGCTGACAAGATCATGCAGAAGGCGATCGTGGAGGCAGCGAATATTTCTGGCCTTCCTGTCATTTTGTTGCCTCCTGCGATGCCTTATGCTACGGTTTTTTCTGCCGTGTTGGGGACGATCCTGAATCGGCAATCACAGTTGTTGAAACAATCGGAAGAGATTAACCGGGAGATGACCCGTGTCATACTGTATGGCGGTGATGTGAATGCGATTGCCAAGACGTTGACCGGATTAATCAAGCAGCCGGTAATGATTACCGACGATATGTTCGAAATTTTGGCTTTAGGGTCAAAAGAAGCGGCAGAACATTCGTTTTTAAAAAAGTGTTTGCTTATGACAGAAATGTCGGAGCGGATTCAGTTTGATAAAGCTGGAAACTGGACACACGATTCTGCGATGGAGATGGTGTTTCACTCCAGCTTGTTTGAGATAGAGGGGCAGTCTGTACGGCTGATCGTTATGCCTGCAGGAGTAATAAGCGATCCTCTGGGGTACATTTTTACCTTAGAGATGGGGGCTCCCTTACAAGAGCTTGATTTCATTGCTATCTCGCACGCTTCTACTGCGGTCGCTCTGGAGATTGCCAAGCAGCGGGCGATTACCGAAGCGAAAAGGCGAATGCGAAGTGACTTTTTGACGGAAATGTTCGAAGGGAAATATGTTAGAGAAGAGGATTTGTACGAGAGAGCGAGAGCGGTCGGGCTCAATCTGGTGAAAAAACATATGGTGCTGGTCATGCGTTTTGACTTCAGCGATGGTCTTGAAAAAGAGATGGGTAAATTGGAAAGCCGCATCCACGCGGCGGTCCGGTCAACAATCAATCAGCATGCTCCCAAATGCAATTTTGTGGTAAAGGGGGACATGTTGGTCATTTTCATTCATTTTGACAGGCAATTTGACAAGCAACATTCGCAACAAGAGGCGAAAAATCTTGCGGTCCTCTTAAAAGATGCTATCGAAGCGGGAAGCGGCAAAGCCCGCGCATCTGCTGGGATCGGCGGTTTTTATCCGTCGCCGTTGAATTTGGACCAAAGCTACAGGGAAGCGCTGCAAGCTCTTGAGCTCGGCTGCAAAATGTTTGGGACAGGCAGTATTACAGCAGTGAATGAGCTGGGGGTATTCGGGATTCTGGGGGAAATATCCGGCAAGTTGTTAGACCGGTTTACAACGGGGCTTCTCGATCAGCTCTATCAATATGATGCCAAAAATCAAACGGATCTCGTAAAGACGGTGGAAGCGTATCTGGATGAAAAGGAAATCTTTACAGATGTCGCAAAGCGGTTGTTCGTACATCCCAATACGGTCAAATACCGGATTGAAAAAGCGAAGGAGATTCTCGGGTTTGATCCATTTAAAAAGCCTGAGGAAAGATTGAATTTCCATCTGGCGCTGAAGGCCAGGAAGCTATTGCCATAAAAGAAGCGCAAAACAGCTCGTTTTGTCTGCGATAGACAAAGAAACGGGCTGTTTTTTGTTTGTTTGAAATATTAAGATTATTATTTTTGTGTGAAATAATGTGAACAGAAACAAGCAGTATGACTGAAAGCTATGCAGGAGAGGGGGCTGTGGGCTGCATGATGGACACACAAGATTGGGAAAAACCAAAACCGATGAGGGGGCATTCACATGGATAAAAGAATTTTGTGGATCAATCCGGTCACTACTGATTTGTTCGACACCATTTTCAAGAGCGAGTTTGACAGGATCAAGCAGGCGGGGACGATTGTGGATGTGGTTTCCTTGACCCTGGGGCCTGGACCGACTCATCTGGAGTACAACTGCTACGAAGTGATGCTGATGCCCGAAATCCTCCGCGTGATTAAAAGAGCCGAAGAAGAAGGCTACGATGCGGCAATTATCGGCTGCTTCTATGATCCTGTCTTGAGGGCGGCTCGAGAGATTTCGAAAAAAATGGTCGTTACGGCTCCGGCTGAAGCCAGCTTGCATATTGCGTCGACATTGGGAGAGAGTATCTCGATCATTGTCGGGCGGCGCAAGTGGATACCCGAGATGAGAGAAAACGTCCATAAATATGGCTTTGCCGACAAATTGGCTTCTTTCAAGTCACTCGATATGGGCGTGCACGATTTTCAGAAAGATCATCAGGTGACCATGCAGCGAATGCGTGAGGCAGCGCGAGAGGCTGTCGAGAAGGATGGAGCCAATGTGCTTGTGCTGGGATGCACTATTGAATTTGGCTTTTATCGGGAAATTCAGGAGGAGCTGGGTGTTCCGGTTATTGATGCAAGCCTTGCACCTTTTAAATACGCCGAATTTTTGATAGAGCTCAACCAAAAATTCGGTTGGAGCCACAGCAAGCTGGATGGCTACCAATCGCCGCCTGATGAAGAAGTGGCCTGCTGGAAGCTGTTTTAAAAAACGAGTTAGCGGCTGTGAGAAGAGATAAGGGGGGCCATTATGAGAGCAGAAAGCGGAGTGGAGGTACTGCAAAAGCGATCAGTACCCGTTGGAGCGCTGTTTGAAAACATGCCGGTTACCAGTCAGCATTGGCAAGCGGGATTGGTGCTTTTTTTCTCCTTTGTGATTGAATCGTGGGAAATGATGATTGTCATTCTGGCAAGCGCTTCAATTGGCGGCGAGTTTCAACTGGACGGCACTCAAATCGGATCGCTCATCGGCTCCATTTATCTTGGGATGATCCCGGGATGCCTGCTATGGGGAAAGCTCGTTGATAAAATCGGCCGCAAGCAATCAATGATTTTCAGTTTTGGGCTTTATGGAATCATTTCGCTTATTAGCGCATTCTCACTCACCTACGAAATGCTTTGGTGGACCCGCTTCTTGTCCGGTGTGGCGCTCTCTGGGGTTTTGGTGGCAACGTTCCCCTACTTCGAGGAGCTGCTCCCCATGAAGGTGCGTGGGAAGGCCGCGGTGTATCTGGCTTCTGGATGGCCTGTGGGCTATTTGCTTGCCATTGGCACGACCTACCTCTTTATGGAGCTTGGCTGGCGCTGGATTATTGGCGTCAGCTCGCTTACGGGTTTGTGGTTCCTGGCAATCGCGGCGTTTGTGCCTGAGTCGCCGTACTGGTTGGCCGGAAAAGGTCGCCATTCGGAGGCGAAGGAGGTTATTGACAAACTTTCCAAAGGCACGATGCAAAGAGAGATTAACAGCGTCGAGCTTGCTGTGGAGAATGTGAAAACAGGTTCTTTCCTGGAGATTTTTAGAGGGCAATTCCGGCGTTCGACAATTTTGCAGCTCCTCATCAACTTTAGTTTTTCCTGGGGATATTGGGGACTGTCCTCCTGGATGCCGGCACTTTTGGCGAAAAAAGGATTGAGTGCGCCGGAAGGAATGGGCTTTATGGCAATATCTGCCCTCTTCATGTTTCCCGGTTACATGGTCTCCTCGTATTTGACGGGCAAATATGGACGCAAAAAGGTAATGGCGCTGTTCGTCTTTTTTGCAGCGGTCAGCGGGTTTGGCTTTGCCAACGCAAATACCTTGCAGGAAATGTATATCTGGAATTTTGCCCTTTCGTTCTTCAGTTTGGGGGCGTGGGGAGTATGGGATACATGGATGGCTGAGCTGTATCCGACAGAGGTCCGCGGTGTCAGCTATTCTGTAGGGATGACCGGCCAACGGGTAGCCAACGCGATTGCGCCAAGTGTAATCGGAGCTATGCTGGCGATCAACAGCAGCTTTTTGACTACGGTTTCCTTTATCTCCGCTTTTCTTGTCGTTACATTTGTGGCTTCGCTTTTCCTGAAGGAAACGGAAGGCGAGATTTTGCATTAATGCTGTAACAGTCCATTACTCCTAGAAGGGTGGTTCCTATGCGTGTAGCTACAGATATTGGAGGAACGTTTACTGACCTGGTGTACCTAGATGAGAACGGTAAAATCGGTACCGCTAAAAGCGATACAACACCGCCCCATTTTGAGCAAGGGGTTATCCAAGTGATTCAAAAGGCTGGGATTGATCCTTTGGAAATCGCGACTTTTATCCACGGAACGACGGTAATTATCAACGCATTGACGGAGCGCAAGGGAGTAAAGACCGGGTTAATCACGACAAAAGGGTTCCGCGATGTGCTGGAAATCGCCCGAGGCAACCGTCCCGATTTGTTCAATGTTCGCTATCAGAAGCCGACCCCGTTTGTCGCGCGCTTTCTGAGGAAGGAGGTCAGCGAGCGGATCAACTATAAGGGGGAAGTCATGACCGAATTGGCGGTGGAAGAGGTGAAGGCCACTGTCGAGCAACTGCGGGCGGAGGGAGTCGAGGCTATTGCGGTGTCATTTCTGCATGCCTACGCCAACCCCATTCATGAAAAGCTGGCGGTGGAAGCGATCAGGGAAATTTGGCCGGAGGTAGCAGTGACGGCTTCCCATGAGGTGACCAAGGAATGGCGCGAGTACGAGCGGACCAGTACGGCAGTGCTGAACTCTTATGTCAAGCCGATTGCCAAGTCCTACATCGACAAATTGAGTAACCATCTTCACGACATCGGGCTTGATGGCAATAAATATATCATGCAGTCCAACTCTGGCACGACTACTTTTGAGCAGTCAAAAGAAACGCCGATCAACATGGTCGAGTCGGGGCCAGTAGCCGGGATTTTTGGCTCAGCCATCTTGGGGCAAATTCTTGGGGAAGAAAACATCATTGCTTTTGATATCGGAGGAACGACGGCCAAATGCTCCCTGATCGACAAGGGGGAAGTAAAGGTTACGACGGAATACCGGATTGAGAAAGATGAACGAAATGCTGGATATCCGATTAAAGTACCCGTGGTCGACATCGTGGAGATCGGGAATGGCGGAGGTTCCATTGCCTGGATCGACGGTGCCGGCTCATTAAAGGTGGGGCCACAGTCGGCCGGGGCGTTGCCAGGGCCGGTCGCCTATGGACGTGGCGGTGAAAGTCCGACTACAACCGATGCCAATTTGGTTACAGGGCGGTTATCGCCTGCCAATTTTCAAAACGAGGTAAATATGGAAGCGGTCAAGCAAGCGATCCACGAAAAGATCGCAAAACACTTCGGCATCTCCGTGGAAGAGGCGGCGCTGGGAATTATCCGCATCGCCAACTCCAACATGCTGAATGCGTTGAAGCTCATTTCCATCCGCAAGGGTTACGACCCGCGAGAGTTTTCCCTGGTTGCATTCGGAGGGGGAGGACCGATGCATGCGCTGGCATTGGCCAAGGAATTGGGTGTGAAAAAAGTTATCATCCCGATTGCGTCTTCGGTCTTCTCCGCATGGGGCATGCTGATGACTGACTTGCGACATGACTACATCCAGACTTATATTCGCCGAATGAACGGACTGAATCAGGAAGAACTGAATCGTGAATGGAACCAACTGGAAAAAGAAGCGATTGACCAATACGAGCGCGAAGGAATTGCAGCGGATCAGGTACTGTTTGTACGATATGCGGACATCCGTTACGTCGGACAGGAGCATGCTGTCAAGGTTCCCGTGCCAAATGGACTGATGGATGCAAAAGCGATTGAGGAAGTGATTGATCGTTTCCATGACCTGCACGAGCAGCATTACACGTTCAAACTAGAGCATGCACCGACGGAGATTGTAAACCTCCATCTAACGGCGTTCGGCACAGTGCAAAAACCACGGATAGCCAGTCTGGGAAGACAAGGGGACAATAGCGAGGAAGCGCGCAAGGAAGTGCGTCCGGTTCTGTTCGAAGAGTATGGATGGATTGACACGACAGTCTACGATCGCGAGCTACTGAATGCCGGAAGCGCGGTGAAGGGTCCGGCAATTGTCGAGGAAACCTCTTCTTCAACGGTCATTTATCCTGGACAGCATCTCATTGTTGATGAATATGGCAATCTAATCATTACTACGGGGGTGTAGTCAGATGAGTGAGACAACGTTGAAACATGACCAGTTTACGCTTGAGATTGTGAAAGATTCCCTGATCGCCATTGGGGAAGAAATGTTTCATACATTGGCGCGCACGTCGATGAGTCCGATTATTTACGAGGTGCTCGACTTCGCCAGCGGCTTGACAGATGCAAAAGGTCAACTTCTGACTCAAGGCAACGGTGTAACCGGATTTATCGGGATGCTGACCTTTATGGTGAAGGAAACCTTGAAAAAGTTTTCCGCCAATGGGGAGCTAAAGCCGGGGGATATCATCATCATTAATGATCCTTACGGTGGAGGAGGTTCCCACTTGTCTGATGTAGGTCTTTTGCTGCCAATCTTTTACGAGGGCGAGCTGATTGCCTTCTCGGCCAATAAGGCCCACTGGACCGAAGTAGGCGGAAAAGACCCGGGTTCCTGGACGACCGACTCTACGGAGATTTTCCAGGAAGGTTTGCAATTTCCTTGCGTCAAGCTATTTGAAGAAGGCAAGCTGAATCAGCCGTTGGTTGATATCATTGCAGCAAATGTCCGTTTCCCTGATCTCTCGCTTGGCGATATGTGGGCGCAGGTTGCAGCATTGCGAACAGGGGAGAAGCGCTTTCGCGAATTGTGCGATAAGCATGGAAAAGCGGTAGTGAAGGATGCCATTGACCATTTGTTAAGACATGGCGAACAGTTGGCAGTAAAGGAAATTGCCAAGCTGCCGAAGGGCACGTATGAAGCCATAGATTTTATTGATGATGACGGAGTTGGAAACGGTCCATTCAAGGTACAGGTGAAGGTCACCATTACCGATGACGAGTTTATTTGTGATTTCCGCGGTAGTCATCCGCAGGTGTTGGGGCCAGTCAATTGCTCCTATACCGCCTTGGTTTCCGCCGTTCGCGTTATTTTCCTTGCGGTGACGAACCCGTGTCAGGATGTAAACGATGGCGTTTTCCGCCCGCTCCACATTCTTGTAGATGACCGCTCCATTTTCTCTGCGGAACGCCCGGCAGCCGTATCAACCTACTGGGAAACCATGATGTATGGAGCGGATCTCGTCTGGAAGGCACTTGCACCGGTCGTTCCCCATCGGTTGAATGCGGGGCATCTGCTTTCGGTGTGCGGGGTGGTGCTATCCGGCATCCATCCGGATACGCACGAACCGTTCCTTGTGGTTGAACCTTCAGTCGGAGGATGGGGGGCAGGAGACGGACTGGACGGGATGGCCGGACAGTTTTGCATCGGCGATGGGGAAACGTACAACGTGCCGGTCGAAGTAGCCGAGACACGTTATGGCATCATGGTCGAGGAGTACAGCCTGCGTACGGATGGTGCTGGTGCCGGTAAATATCGCGGCGGCTCAGGAGCTATCCGTTCGTACCGCGCGATGTCTGATGGTCAGACGATCACGGCAACCTTTGGCCGTCACAAATATTTGCCATGGGGCTTTAACGGGGGGCATGACGGCTCCCGCAATGAATTTGAGATCGTCAAAGCAAATGGCGAAGTGGCTGGTCCATTTGGCAAATATGCACGCTTTCCGCTTAATAAAGGAGATGTCGTGCGCCTTGTTACCGCAACAGGTGGAGGATATGGCAATCCGCTGGAACGTCCGATAGAGAAGGTCGTCCTAGATGCCAAAAATGGCTATATTTCCGTAGAACAAGCAAGAGACTTGTACGGAGTAGAGCTGGACAAGGCAACGTATCGTGTAGAAGGGGTGACACCACAGCGTCAGTCTTTTGAACAGGAGGAACAGCAATGCTCATTGTAAATGCCAATGCGATTCAGCCGGAAGATCGTCCAGGTGTAACCCTGAAAACCTTGTTTACCGAAAACCAGGTAGAGAACGGAAAAGCTACTTTTGGTGTCGTCGTCGTTCCGCCTGGTGCGCGTATTCCTTTAAGCGGTTTGGGGAGTCATGAGCAGGACGAGTATTCAATCGTCGTAAAAGGAACGATTCTTGCCGGTACTAAAGAGCGAGAATATCGTATGTCAGCAAATGATGCGTCTCTTATTCCTGCTGGTGAGGCCCACTGGGCATACAACGACGGGAGCGAAGAATGCGAAATCGTCTGGGTGCTTGTAAAGCGATAGGCGAAATAGCGGCATAAATACGGAGAGCACGAAAAAAGAACCTGCTAGAATTGGCGATCTCAATGTCACCGTGAATAGAGCATAGGCTCATATAGGCTCATGCGCTCGGATAGGGCAGAGCAACATACCTTGAATCTACGGACAGGCTGTCGACTTTCTCGACAGCCTGTCCGCTTGGTTTAGCGGTGTTTTTGCATGCGGATAATAGTTTTTGGATAAGTTGTTTCGTTTCTTTTTTACAATAACAAATTCGCGGAACATCCGTTGCACGAACTGTTTTCGGGCGATGTCAGCACAAATAAGACTACAGATAGAGTGGAGGGCCTCTTTACCGAGATTACATTGCTGCATAAACACATCGTCGATTCCGATCTTTGGGGCGATCTGTCATCCCTCGTGTGTCGATTTATCCAATTTCATTTTGCTAAAGTGCCATTTACATAAGTTAATTGGGGAGACGTGGGAGCTTCAGCTTTGTCGCAACAGCGCCGACCCAAGACAGGATTGAACCAAAAAACACCGCGCCATTCTCAGGAAGCTGCTTTTCTGCGCCGAGGTCGGTAGCGTGGTAGATTGAAAGGTGCAGGTGATAGGCCAATCAGCTACCGTTGGCCCATCACTACCTCAACCGACAAGCCATCAGCTTTTCAGCCGAGCAACCCCGCAACCCAACCTATCCCACCCGCCTTCAACGCACCAACTCCCTCGTCGACCTCCTGACAACCAGCTCCGGCCGAAGCTGGATTTTTTGTTTGTTGCGCTGCATCCCTTTGATTTCCTCCAGCAGCAGGTTAATAGAGAGACGCCCCATGTCTTGAATGGATTGCGCCATGGTCGTCAATGGCGGGTTGGACATGGCGCTGAGCACAGTGTTGTCGAAGCCGATGACGGACAGGTCATCCGGAATAGACAGCCCCAGCTCCATAGCTGCGTGGATGACGCCGAGCGCCAGAATGTCGTTTCCGGCGAAAATAGCAGTCGGGCGCTGGGGGGCGGAAAGAATCTCCAGCGAAATTTGCTTGCTCTCCTCGATTGTGGCATTCGGAGAGCTGAAAAAGGTCAAGGTTTTCTCGTATTTCACCTCAAATTCCTCGAGCGCGTGCTTGTAGCCGCGCAGCCGTTCTTTCCCCAGCAGCAGCTCCCCCAGTTGAATCGTACCGATCCGGCGGTGCCCAAGCTCCAGCAAATGCTTCGTGGCCTCGTAGCCGCCGATAAAATCGTCGACCGAGACGCTGTCGATCGGCAGCGGTGTCGTCAGTTCTTTGTTCACAATTACAGTAGGAATTTGCTTGTCGAGCAACTCTTTAATAAACGACTCGTCCTGCGAGCCGGAAATGATGATGATTCCATCGACCTTTTTGTCGATCAAAAAAGCGCTGTGCTTGAGTTCATTCGCTTTTTGGAAGTCCGTGCTGCAAATCAGGATGCTGTAGCCTAATTCGCGGCCACAGTCTTCGATGCTTCGGGCAAATTCAGCGAAGAACGGGTTCGCCAAGTCCGGAATCAACAAGCCGATCGAGTGGGAGAGCTTCCCGCGCGGCGCGGAAGCCACCGTCTTGGGCTGGTAGTTCAACTGCTCCATCACGCGCAGCACCTTTTCTTTGGTCTTGTCGCCAATTTTCCCGGTATTATTGATGACTTTCGATACGGTAGCAGTCGATACTCCCGCTTCTTTTGCCACATCGTATATCGTCGGTTTCATGCATGTACCCCCAATTTTTAAGCAAATAAGCGGACAGATGATCCATCCCCAGCGGAAACGCCGTGTTTTGCGCTGGCGCAACACGTGTTTGCCGGATGGCTTCGGGTGTTTGCGGGCGAGCGGATTGTTTTTTCAGGTGATAAGCCCAGCCCAACGCCGCCCCGCGAAAAACTGCGTGAGCCACAACCGCTCTATGTAAACTATACCATAGCGAAGAGGGAAACTTAAAGGTAAAACAGCGAAATTTAAGGTAACAAAATCAAGTTTGTTACCTTAACTAAACTCACGAAAAAATTATTCAGAAAATTAATTAACTTTCTTGTTGAATTGATAAAACAGAGGGTTTATACTGAGTTACAAATGGAACAGCCCACTTTTTACAGTGCGCTACCAAACAAAACGCGAGGAAACAAAAGGGGGTAACGAAAAGCGGTTAACTAAATGAAGTGTTTTGTTTCTTTCGTTTGTTACCTTGCTGCTTTACCAGCGCACGCCGCGAAGCCATACCCGTACGCATCTGGGAAACTACGTGTTCAACTCGCGCATGTGCAAAAGCGGTGTTCAATTGCCATTTTAGGAAAGGGGTTCGAGTGTCGTGGATCGGAAAGTGCGATGTGCCGTTTTGGGGTTGGGGAGATTGGGCAAAATTCATGCCGAAAATATTGCAGGGAAGATAAAAGGAGCGCAGCTCGTAGCTGTCTCCGATGTGATGCCGGGCGTAGCGGAAACATTCGCCCGGGAGCATGAGGTGAAATACTGGTCCACAGAGCCGGATGCGATCATAGCGCGCGATGACATTGACGCCATCATCGTTGTGACGCCAACCAGCACGCATGCCGAGCTGGCTCGGAAGGTGGCCCGGTCGGGAAAAGCGCTGTTTTTGGAAAAGCCGATTTCGACAGACATTCAGGTCGCGAGAAGAACGGCGAGCGTGATTGAGGAAGCAGGGATTACGTGCCAGCTTGGGTTTATGCGGCGGTTTGATCCGGCTTACGCGCATGCCAGAGACAGAATTGCGGCAGGAGATATCGGGACGCCGCTCTATTTCAAAGGCGTTACGCGGGACCCATTTGTCGCGCATGAAGAGTACGTGGCGACATGCGGCGGCATTTTTACCGATTTGAACATCCACGACTTTGATATCGCCCGCTTTTTGATGGGCCAGGAGATCGTGGAAGTGAATGCGATGGGATCGGTCCTGGCTTCGCCGATCGTGGCCAAGTATGACGATGTGGACCAGGCGTTAACGTATTTGCGGTTTGCCGATGGGGCCGCAGGCGATGTGGAAGGGTACCGAAATGCCAAATACGGCTACGACATTCGCGCGGAAGTGATCGGGACGGAAGGGACATTGGTCATCGCCGGCTTGCGCAATCATAACGTGACGCTTCTCGGGCCGAATCAGGGCAGCTTTGACATTATTCCGTTTTTTATGGAACGGTTTGAGACCGCTTACTTGCGCGAGCTGGAGCATTTTATCGAGTGCTTGCACCGCGATGCCAAGCCTGCTGTCGGCATCAAAGACGGATTGATCGCGCAGGAAATCGCCCATGCGGCCAAAACCTCTTGCCAAACCGAACAAAAAGTGCGCGTAAATGTGCACGGACTGAGAAACGAGCATTTTTCTTCATAAATGGAGGGATTATTATGACGAAATTGAATATCGGAATGTTTTTGATGCCGCAGCATCCGCCGGAGCGATCTTTGTACGATGCGACCCAGTGGGATCTGGAAATGATTGAATATGCCGACAAATTGGGGTATAGCGAAGTGTGGATCGGGGAGCATTTTACCGCGCCGTGGGAGCCGATTCCATCCCCGGATTTAATCATCGCGCAGGCGCTGTTGCGGACAAAGCAAATCAAGCTGGCGCCCGGTGCCCATTTGCTGCCCTATCATCATCCGGTGGAGTTGGCGCATCGCGTCGCCTATCTCGACCATCTCGCCCAAGGCCGCTTGATGCTCGGGATCGGGGCAGGCGGAACCCAAACAGACTGGGAGCTGTTTGCTGTCGACGGAAAAATAAACCGGGAAATGATGATGGAAGCGTGGGAGCTGATGCAGAGATTGTGGTCAGACGAGGAGTCCTTTTCGTTCCGGGGGAAATTTTACAGCGCCAACCAGCCAAAGGCGCGGCATGACGGGATTCTCGGACCGCATATCAAGCCGTTCCAAAAGCCGCATCCGCCTATCGGGATTACAGGGTTCAGCGCGGGTTCAGCCACATTGAAAATGGCGGGCGAACGCGGATTTATCCCGATGAGTCTCGGCTGGAACAGCGAGTATATCAAATCGCACTGGAATGCGGTGGAAGAAGGGGCGCGCTCTGTAGGGAAAGAAGCGGACAGAAGCAGTTGGCGCATCACGCAAGACGTCTTTGTCGCGAAAACGGATGAAGAAGCAATGGCCGGAGCGTTGGGAGGCATGATGGGTCGATTCTTTGACGAGTCATGGCTGCCGCTGTTTAAAAAGCAGGGCGACATCAAAAACTTGAAGCCCGATCCGGCGCTTGCCGACGAAGAGGTAACTGCCGAATTAATGGCCAAAACCGACTGGCTGGTAGGATCGCCGGAAACGGTCGCGAAAAAGCTGCAAAAGCTGTATGACACGGTCGGCGGTTTCGGGACTTTGCTGATTACGGGCTACGACTACAGCGAATCGCCGGAAATATGGAAAGAGTCCATGCGCTTGCTGGTCGAGGAAGTTTTGCCTCGCCTGCATGTAAAGCCGCAGACGGTGTAGCCGAAAAGCGAGCTGCGCTGTTTGCAGCTAAGCAGAAGGGAGGGGCTTATTATGAAGCTGTTGGGAATTTCCGGGACGGTCACAGGCAGGAAAACAGCGGCTGTTGTCCAGGAGGTTTTGCGTCACGTAAAAAAGCAGGACGACAGCATAGAGGTGGAATTGCTGGATTTAAGCGAGTACCAGGTGCAGTTTTGTGATGGCCGGGACCCTGGGACCTATACGGGCGACACCAAAAAAGTGATCGAGCTGGTAACGGCTGCGGATTGTTATGTCATCGGAACACCGATTTTCCAAGGTTCGCTCACCGGAGCGCTGAAAAATTTGTTTGACCTGATTCCCGTCTCTGCCCTGCGCCATAAAGTGATGGGGTTTGTCGCGACAGGCGGAACGTACCAGCATTACCTGGTCATTGAAAATCAACTGAAGCCGATTGCCGGTTATTTTCGCGCATTCACGGCTCCAGGCTACGTCTATGCGCATGCTGACCATTTCAATGCGAATAACGAAGTAGTCGCTCCGGACGTCTTGGAGCGAATCGCCCTTTTGGCGCAGGAGATCGTGTTCATGCAAAAGGCGCTCAAAGGAAACTGAGCGAGCGGAAAAGGACGATGCAGCGTGTGGGGGTTCTGGCAAAGCGAGTCCGTGCTTCGGGTAGGTGTGCTTGGAACGCCGCGGCTACAAACCGCGGCCACAAACCGCAACAAAGACAATTGGAGCGACCAATACGCTACGGAAAGAGGGGAAGAAGATAGAGCAGCCCCTTTGTACTTTGCACGGCCAGGTGGTGAGCGGCAAGCAAGTAGGCAGAACGCTCGGCTTCCCGACCGCGAATCTGTCTCTGCTTCCCCCGCATCCCAGGCTGGAGCAGGGCGTGTACGGGGTGACGCTTTTGTGGAACGGACAGACGCATGCGGGCGTGATGAATGTCGGCCGCAGACCTACTTTTCACGATGGAGTGCAAATCAGCCATGAAGTGCATTTGTTTGAGTGGGACGGAGACCTTTACGGAGCGTGTGTATACGTGGACGTACATTTCTACGTCAGGCCGGAAATGGCCTTTTTCGATCTCACTCAGTTGCAAAAGCAGATCGAGCGCGACGTAAACAGCGTGAAGGCAGCGTTTCGGCTGTCCGGGCAAAAAGGGCGGACAAGCAGAGCGGAACAGGAGGCGATGATCGGCTTGTGACAGCAGCGAGCATTGTGCATTTGCCGGACTTGACGTTTGCGCAGCATCTGCAACGGGAATTTGGCATCAATCGCGGCGTTTTCAATACGATGGATGCGTGGTTTTACGAGCACGGGTACGTGGAGATCACGCAAAGAAGGAAGCTGTTGATCGAGTTTCTCCGCATCGCTCGCGAGCAGAACAGGCAGGGGAGACGGATGCGATTTGGTCACGGCGGTCTGGCTGCCAAAATGAATGATTTTCTCATGCAAAACAACGCGCATCAACGGTTCAGCTAACATCCTCGACGGGGGCCTCGTGCCTCCGTTTTTTTGTTTTGCAGGGCAGCAGCATAGTGTGGCTCCAAATGAAGGGCCAGGGCCAAGACCACGGCCAAGCCCAAGACCAAGCCCAAGACCAAGACCAAGACTTGTGCCCTTTGGAGACAAACTCTTCGCTCATGACTTGACTCCGCGCCAGCGCTCCAATGGACTCATGAAATCCAGAGAAAGCCCAGACGCAAGCCTCCCCCTCCCTCGAAGAAACCGCTTAACCTGCTTTCGTTAAAATACTCACATTTTTTCGATAAATACATTTACACCGGAATTGATCGTAAACTATAATACTAGGGTAACCGCTTAATCTAGCGTCAATTCGCTATTTTTTATGAATGCTGTCCGCAGCGGGGACGCCGGAAGCGCGAAAAAGATTTCCTTGTTATTCGATGCGATTAGTAATGAACACGGGTGTATAAACGCCACAATCCAACAACAATGCAAGCGATTGCGAAAGGAGAAACGTATGACGAAATTGTACAAAATTGCCGTCATCCCGGGAGACGGGATTGGCCCTGAAGTGATCCAGGAAGGGGTAAAGGTGCTGGAAAAGGTCGTAGAGCTGACAAATGTTCGATTCGATTTTCATTACTTTCCGTGGGGCTGCGAGTATTACCTCCAGCACGGAAGGATGATGGCAGAGGATGGCATCGAGCAGTTGCGGCAGTTTGACGCCATTTACCTGGGCGCAGTCGGCTTTCCCGGCGTTCCCGACCACATATCGCTCTGGGATTTGCTCTTGAAGATTCGCAAGGAGTTTGACCAGTACGTGAACATTCGCCCGATCACGCTGTTGGATGGAGCGCCGTGCCCGCTGAAAAACACGGGGAAGGAACAGGTCGATATGCTGTTCATCCGCGAAAACAGCGAGGGCGAATATGCGGGAGCGGGGGACTGGCTGTTCAAGGGAAAAGACAACGAGACCGTGCTGCAAACGAGCGTTTTCTCGCGCAAAGGGACGGAGCGGATCATTCGCTACGCGTTTGAAACGGCGCGCAAAACGGGCAAATCGCTGACCAGCATCAGCAAAGGGAACGCCCTGAACTACTCCATGGTGTTTTGGGACCAGGTGTTTGCGGAGGTGGCGAGCGAATACCCGGATGTCCCGACGCACTCGTATCTCGTAGATGCAGCCAGCATGCTGATGATTAAGCAGCCGGAACGATTCCAGGTAGTCGTTACCTCCAACCTGTTCGGGGATATTTTAACCGATTTGGGGGCAGCGCTCGCCGGAGGCTTGGGCTTTGCCGCTGGAGCGAATATCAATCCGGAGCGGACGCATCCTTCCATGTTCGAACCGATTCACGGCTCAGCGCCTGACATTGCGGGAAAAGGGATCGCGAATCCGTTGGCGGCGATCTGGTCGGCCAGTCAGATGCTGGAGTTTTTCGGCTATGAAGAGCTGGCAGGCAGCGTCTTGAAGGCGATCGAGCAGGTGATGGTCGAGGGCGCAGTACTGACGCCCGACATGGGCGGAAAAGCTTCGACCTCCGAGGTTGGCGATCGGGTAGTCGAGGTTTTGGCGAGCATGCACGCGGCAGCCAAGGCACAGGCGTAAAAGCAGGAGCTGCAACGAACAATAAAACGAGCAAGCGACAAAATACCATTTTTTACTATAGGAGGATTCAGATGCCACTCGTATCCATGACAGCGATGCTGAACAAGGCAGTACAAGAAAAGTATGCAGTCGGACAGTTCAACATTAACAATCTGGAGTTTACGCAAGCGATTTTGCAGGCGGCAGAGGAGGAACAATCTCCGGTTATTTTGGGAGTCAGTGAAGGCGCGGCTCGCTACATGGGCGGCTTCAAGCTGATTGTCGGCCTGGTGAAGTCGTTGATCGAGGAGTACAAGATCACGGTTGACGTCGCCATTCATCTCGACCACGGCTCTTCCTTCGAAAAGTGCGTGGAAGCGATTCATGCCGGGTTTACTTCCGTCATGATCGACGGCTCGCACCATCCGCTGGAGGAGAACATCGCGATTACGAAAAAGGTCGTCGAGGTCGCTCATGTGCTCGGAGTATCCGTAGAGGCGGAACTCGGGCGAATCGGCGGGCAGGAAGACGATCTCGTGGTCGATGACGCCGAAGCGATGTACGCCATTCCGGCCGAGTGCGACAGGCTGGCGAAGGAAACAGGAGTGGACTGCCTGGCCCCGGCGCTCGGGTCTGTGCACGGACCGTACAAAGGGGAGCCGAAGCTCGGCTTTGACCGTATGGAGGAAGTGCAAAAGCTGACCGGATTGCCGCTGGTGCTGCACGGAGGGACGGGCATCCCTACCCAGCATATTCGGCGAGCGATTTCTTTGGGCACAGCGAAAATCAACGTCAACACGGAAAACCAGATCGCCTCGGCAGCCGCCGTTCGCAAAGTGCTGGCCGAAAACCCGAACGTCTACGATCCGCGCAAATATTTGGGCCCTGCCCGAGAGGCGATCAAAGACGCGGTGAAAGGAAAGATGAGAGAGTTTGGCTCCTCGGGAAAAGCGTAGACGGCCGCTTTTTGGCACAAACATGTTTCAAGACCGATTTTTCTTTACAAAGAGAGGGTAGAGATGAAGCCGACCATTTACGATGTAGCAAAGAAAGCGGGGGTGTCGATTGCTACTGTCTCGAAAGTCATCAACAATACCGGCCGAATCAGCGAGAAAACGAAAAATAAAGTATGGAAGGTCATTGGCAGCCTGAACTATCAGCAAAATGTGATCGCTACTGCACTGACCGGGAAGCATACGTACACCATCGGACTTTTGATTCCGGATTTGTCGAACCTGTTTTTCGCCGAGCTGGCGCGCAGCATCGAAGACCGCGGGAATGAGCTAGGGTACAACCTGGTCATTTGCAGCACGGACTACAACCCCGACAAAGAAGCGAAGTATATCGAGCTGTTGAAGCGAAAAAATGTAGACGGGTTCATTTTGGCCTCGGGCTTCGAGAACACCTTGGAGGTGGAAAAGCTGATCGCGGAAAAGTATCCGGTCGCCATCGTCGCTCGCGACGTCCCAGCCTTCAATGTGAACGCGGTGTGCATTGACGATTTTCAGGGCGGGTACGATGCGGCCTCCTACCTGATCGAGCTGGGCCATCAAAAAATCGCGATTATCGCCCGCGACGTCTGGAGCAACCGGGAAAGAATCCGCGGCTTTCGCAAAGCGCTGGAAGATCATGGCGGGATTCGCGAGTACGCTTTCAGCCAGTTTACGCTGGAGTCGAACGTCCCGTGGGGCAAAAAAATCGCGCTCGATTATTTGAACTCCCCCGACCCGCCGACTGCCTTTTTTGCCTGTAACGACCTGCTGGCAATCGGGGCAATCGAGGCGATCCGTGAGAAAAAGCTGCGCGTCCCGGAGGATATCTCGGTCGTAGGTTTTGACAATACGGTAATTGCGACGATCATTGATCCGCAGTTGACGACGATTGCCCAGCCGATTCAGAACATGGGGCGCGAAGTGATGGACCTGATCGTGGCCGAGATCAAAGGGGAAAAGCAATACAAAAGCAGAATCGTGCTGAATACGAAACGCATCGTCCGCGACTCGACCACGCGGCTGAAAAAAGAGAGAAGTATAAGCAAGCAAAAGTCAAACGCCTAGCGGTTTTCTGCTACGCGTTTTTTTATTGGCGGCGGCCCAACCAGAAGCCGTGACGCGGTCGGGGATGCCCCGTGTCCCCTCTGTGCTTGCGCGAGCGCGGATATGGGTTATTGCTTCGCGATTATTTGTTCTTTACAATAAATATAAGCTTAAAGCGCTTAATCACTTGGAATGAAAACGAAGTTCATCCCGGACGTCAGATAGATCGCTATCACTATGATGGAAGGAAACTACAATGAAAAAAACCATTTATGATGTGGCAAGGGAAGCGAACGTGTCTATTGCAACCGTGTCCAAGGTCATCAACAACACGGGGCGGATCGGGGAAAAGACGCGCCAAAGAGTATTGCAGGTCATGAAGGAGCTGGATTACCAGCCGAGCCTCGTGGCTTCCGCCTTGACGGGCAAGTCGACGTACTCCATCGGCCTGTTGATTCCCGACCTGGCGAACCCGTTCTTTGCCGAGCTGGCGCGAAGTATCGAGGACCGGGGCCACGAGCTGGGCTACAGCATCGTCATGTGCAGCACGGACTATCGCCCGGAAAAGGAGTCGAAGTACATCTCGCTGCTTAAGCAAAAGAGCGTGGACGGGTTTATTCTTGCGTCCGGATTTCAAAATGATGCCGTGATCCGCGACTTGCTGAATCTGAAAATTCCGATCGCCGTACTGGCCCGCGACGTCTCCACTGTGTCCGTCGATACGGTAACCGTGGATGATTTCATCGGCGGCTACAACGCGACACAGCATTTGCTCGACCTGGGCCATCAGCAGATTGGCGCAATCCAGCTCGATCTGGAGGTCGGCCGGGAGCGCACGCGCGGTTACCGCCACGCCTTGCAGGAAAATGGTTTGGAATATGATGAAAAATACGTCCTTTTTGGTCCGTCGTCTGTAGAAGGCGGCAAACAGATGGGCTTGAAAATGCTGCAGGCTGCTGAACGGCCAACCGCCATTTTCGCAGGCAATGATTTGGTCGCGATTGGGATTATCCAGGCGGCGAGAGAGCTGGGGCTGTCGATTCCCGATGACGTCTCAGTAGTCGGCTACGACAACACGATTCTCGCTGCTATCTCCAATCCGCCGCTAACGACGGTCGCCCAGCCGTTTCACGATATGGGCCGGCAAGTGATGGACCTGTTGATCGAGGAAATCAAAGGGGAAAAGAAAGGGAAAAAGCGGGTAGTGATGCTGCCGGAACTGTGCGTGCGCGAATCGACCAAACGAATCAGAAAATGAAGCGAGAAAGCACCGGGGAATGGTATTATCCCCTTAAGGTAGACAGTGAAAAAAGAGTTCATGCTATCATGAATTCATCACTGTTGACCGGAGGGGATTTTTCATGCCACCAAAGAAAGGGCAAACATTTAATCGTTATGACGAGGTGACCAAGAAAGAAGCCGTTCGCCTGCGTTTGGAAGAACAGTGGAGCTATCCGATGATACGGGGAAAACTCGGGATTAAAAGTGATGCACAAATTATCAGTTGGGTACGGAAGCACCAGAATGGTGAATCATTTGAGGATTACCGTGGGCGTTGGAATAAGAAACATTTTAGCAGCATGGAAGAGGAAAATGCTTACTTGAAAGCGCAGGTAGAATACCTAAAAAAGCTCAATCCGAATCTGCACGGGGAGGGAAGTTGGATCAGCAAGCCCGGTATCGAACCATCGAAAAAATGAGCAAGAACCATCCAATCGTCATGTTGTGCAAGATCGCTGAAGTATCCCGGGCTGGTTTCTATAAGTGGAAGGCCACTATGGGATGCCGCGAAGCTCGCATCGAAAAAGACAGCGATCTCAAAGAACATCTTTTAGCGATTCATCGTATCAGACCATATTTCGGCTACAAACGTATGCGTACCGCTCTGTACAAAGAAGGGTTTCATGTGAATCACAAGAAAGTGCGACGACTCATGCGAGAGCTGGGAATTCGCTCCGTGATCCGCAAGAAACGACCGTTTGCGGGTTGTAAACCATCCGTAGTCTTTCCTAATGTTCTTAACCGCGAATTTACCGCAGAAGTGGTCTTGCACAAATTTGTAACGGACATTACCTATGTTCGGGTCGGACACGATTTTGTTTATTTATCGGTTGTGTTAGACCTGTACAATAACGAAGTCGTAGCCTGGGAGCTATCTGCGCGCAACGATTTGCAGTTGGTATTGGATACGGTAAAACAATTGAAGGCAAAAGGCGCCATTCTCCATTCAGACCAAGGATTTCAATACACAACGAAATCATACAGCAATCTTTTGGAGGAAAAAGAACTGATTGGAAGCCATTCCAGACGTGGAAATTGCTTTGATAACGCATGTATCGAGTCGTTCTTTTCCCACCTGAAAACCGAAAAGCTTTACCTTGAAAAGCCAGGATGTGAGGCTACTGCGCGCAAATTGATTACAGATTATATCGATTACTACAACAACGAACGTTTCCAGAAAAAACTGGGCGATCTCTCCCCGGTGGAATACCGAGCAGCGATCGCCGCATAGGAAAACCTTCTTTTCTTACTGTCTACTTGACGGGGCTATGACCAAGCAGCTGTCTTTTTTTATCTTGAAAACCAAACATACGTTTGTGTAAAATACAAACTAACGTTCTCTTTGGAGGTGCCGACATGGCTCTGTTTGTGGATGAAACTAAACTCGTACAGCGCCCAACAATCGACGAAGACGAACAAATGGAATACGGCTACATGATTACGGAGAGTCAGAAGGACGGGAAAACTGTCACCATACGCTGGTGGCATCCGGTGAAGGTGAAAGAGAAACTGGGCGAAATCCGCAAAATAACCGGCGTGGTAAAGAAGATCGATACGTCCAACCGCCGTATCCGGGTGGAAAACATGCACGACAGCGTCTGGATCGACGTTGCAAAGATTGTCCGTGTATCAACAAATTGAACGGGTGATGAGTATGCACCGTGAACTACAACGATACCTCAATGCTGGCCAGCTGGTGGAGATTATCTACATAGATCGTCGCGGCCAGACGAGCAAACGAACCTTACGTCTGCACGCAATAACCGGTAACCGCGTCAAAGCTTACTGCTTCACTCGGCAAGCAAAACGCGTCTTTACAATCGCCAACATCCTCGCAGTCGCCCCGGTGGTGACCCGACATGCTGTCTGATATCGAAAGGAAGGTCCTGCGTATCATCGGCAACTATTCTGCCGGCCGTCGCCGGACACCAACGGTAGATGAACTGTGCATCAAAACCGGGAGATCCCGGGGCGGAATCATGGAGGTTTTGGAAGTCTTGAAACGAGAAGAATATATCAATTGGGACCGAATGCAGCCAGACAAAATTGTGCTGCTGGAAGCCTGGGAAAGGGGAGTCCATCATCCATGGCGAGCAAAATAGACAATATGTTTGCAGCATCCCGATTTGTGCTGCCAGAGCAGCGCGAGCTGTATCTGCAGCACAGGGAGGATATGAAGCTGGTAAAGATGCCGGAACTCGAGCAAGACGAGCTTGAGTCATTTCATTACCTCATCAGAGACTCGGCCCGCGAGGACTATGCAATCACCATCACCTGGTGGCAGCCAGTCAAAGAGGACTTGGGCAAAATCTTCAGCATGTGGGGCGTGATCAAGTGGATGGATCAAAACAGCCGGCGGGTTAAACTGGTGAACGATGAGGAGAGCCGGTGGATTCAGATGGAAGCAATCATTGACGTAATTCCATAAAGGGGAGAGCAACGTGTCAAATGTACTTACCTCATTTGATTCAATGGATGTAAGAAGTAGGATCATTGGAGCTATTTTTGTTGTTTTTAAAAAACCAGAAGCGATAGCACAATTTGTAGATGAGAGTACTGGGACCACGTACGTTGTTACTTACAACCGAAAAATATTGAAAATTTCGGTTGGTAACGGTGATTACCAACAGTTCGACAACTTACTCGTATTTTTGACATCTCAGATAGGGCCCCCAGATAAAATTTACACCAAAGAATCAAGGCTTGATCCCGGACAGATGATTTCGTATATGGAGTGGCTCAACAAATAAGAAGCTGTAGACCCGTCTCTGCATTAATCGGAGACGGGTCTTTGCTGTCAATATCGATCCAAATAATCCGCTGTATGCATATTTAATATAGAAGAAATCCGACGGACACTTGGGGACGCGGGGACGAATTGGGGACCAAATCGAACAGTAGGTTTCATTTTTTGCCCTTCCTTACCATAAACAGTTTGCACAAAACCCTTGACCCATCAGCATTCGACATGATACACTCTTATCTGTCAGATGGCCTCGACCAGATTTAGGTTCTGGCGGGCAACCGTGGGGGTTCAAGTCCCTTCACCCGCACCATACATGAAAAAGCCTTGAGAAATCAAGGCTTTTTTTATTTGTCAGGAAACCTGGAATAAAGTCCCCAGCTGTTAAATCCAAGTTGGGGACGAAATCGTTAGCTTCTTGATTGAGAAGGGCCTTTTCACCAATAGTACTTTCCAACAAAAAAACACCCCCAGATGGGAGCGGATATGTATGTTCGTACCGTAACAAGCTACAACCAGCACGGGTAAGTCAGAAGGCTCTATTCGGTCGAAAACATTTGCTTGGCCTTTCGCTTCCGTTTGGAATTGTGCATTTGCTCTTCCCAATGAATGAGACGATACGTTTTTCTCAAATAGGTAGAGGCTCCGCAAACATGGTCCCACTGTTTCGTACCGCAACGAGAACAACGATATCTCCGGCGATGCACCTGAACACTTACCGTGCTGCTATCAACGTAATCCTGATAGGTGTACGTTCGTTTTTCATCTGTTTATGGCAGGATAAAAGTGCAGAGAATTGCGGCGGAAAACTGCAGAGTTCCACCGCAATTCTGAGGCCATGAAAAAGGCACTTGCCAACATCCCCCTACAAAATCTACCCTTGGATTTGGCGAAAATCTGAGGGAGTGAGAGGAATGTTGAAAGTGCCACAACAACAGTATATCCGATTTTTGCGAGAAGTCGAAGGGTGTTCGATTCAGGAAATTGCGGAACGTGTCCAGGTGAATTGGCGAACCGCCAAGAAATATGCGGATCGCGACGATTGGAATGAACCGGTATGCAAGCGAAAAGGCCGCCATCCGGTGTTGGGACCGTACTTAGAGATTATTGACACATGGCTGGAGGATGATGAGCGTCTTCCACGCAAGCAACGCCATACAGCCGTCCGCATGTTTCAGCGGTTACGGGATGAGTACGGCTTCCCTGGCGGGCAGCGAACGGTATCCGAATATGTCTCCAAACGGAAGAAAGCCATGGCAGCCGAACGAGCCGAACATTTTGAGCGTTTGGAGCATCCAGGTGGAGAAGCTCAGGCTGACTTCGGGACGGTGTACGTGGTCAAGTCGGGAGAACTGGTGGAGCGGAAAGTATTGACCCTGTCGTTTCCGTACAGCAATGCCGCCTTTGTGTTCCCGGTTCCGAAAGAAAACACGGAATGCTTTCTGGAGGCCTTAGGGCGGCTATTTCAGCAAATGGGAGGGGTTCCTCGCAAGATTTGGTTTGACAACTTGTCCGCTGCTGTTGTGTCCATCCAGCAAGGCGGAAAACGAGAGTGTACGGAAGCGTTTCGGCGTTTCTGCGCCCATTACCGCTTTGAGCCCCTGTTTTGCAATCCATACAGCGGCCATGAGAAAGGCCATGTGGAAAACAAAGTGGGGTATGGACGCCGGAACTGGTGTGTTCCGCCACCGGTTATCGATACGCCGGAACAACTGGAGACGTATTTGGCGGAAGCTGCCCGTGCGGATATGCAGCGCCCTCACTATGTGAAAAAGCAAACCATTGCCGAGTTGTGGGAGCAAGAAAAATGCAAGCTGCTGACGCTGCCGACGACACCGCTGGAGATTTTCCGGCTGGAGACGTGCCACCTGAACAAATACGCTGAGCTGTCGTTTGACGCGGCTCTCTTCCCGTTGCCGCAGTGTCGGGCCATGCAGCCGGTTTTGGTGAAAGTCAAGTGGGATGTGCTGGAGGTGTTAACGGCAGACGGGACATATACCCCGATTGTGACATTGCCTCGTCCCTATACGGAGAAAGTCATTTCAGTAGATTGGAAGGCGGTATTGAAGAGATATGAAAAACGCCCGCGGGCGGTGATGTATTCTTCCTTTACCAACATGATGCCTCAGGCGCTCCAAACGTTTTTGACGGTGGAAGACATGAATGCACGAAAAGCACGAATTCGCCTGCTCCATCGATTGCTCGACACCTATACGTTGGAGGAAATCGGGCAAGTACTGGGAGAATTGTCGCATCAGCAAGAGCATCTGGCTGTTGCCTTGGAGCATGCCCTTTACGCGATAAAACACCCTGTTTTCCGCCCGGAACCGTTTTCAGAGTCGCATACACCCCCTGCCCTTCACGGGCAGATACCCATGCTGGATGAGTACGACCGGATCCTGGGGGTGAGGGTGGAATGAGAGAAGAGCTGGCAAAGGTGTGCAAAACTTTGCATTTGGCGCATGTGATGGAAACCTATGAACAGGTGCCGTTTGAAGATCGGGAGAGCTTCTTGCTGGGAGTCTTGCGGATGGAGATTCAACAGCGGGAGGAGACAAAGCTGAAGCGACTGATAAAGAAAGCCGCGTTTCCCCAACTGAAGACACTGGAAGATTACGCTTTTGAGGCAGTCACCTTACCGGAAACATGTACAAAGGAGGGATTGATCGACCTACGTTTTTTGGAGCGCAAGGAAAATGTGCTGATGCTGGGAAAAGTGGGCACGGGGAAGACCCATCTGGCAACAGCGCTTGGCGTAGAGGCGTGCCGAAGGGGATATGCCGTTCGATTCTTCCGTGTTCCCGATCTGGTTGCGCTCTTGCAGGAAAAACACGCGAATGGGGCACTGATGCGGTTTCAAAAAGAACTGGCAGACTGTGAGTTGTTGATTTTGGACGAGGTTGGGTTTGTTCCCTTTCACCAAACGGGGGCTGAGCTGTTGTTTCATGTTATCTCGGCCTGCTATGAGAGAAACAGTGTGATTGTGACGTCGAATTTGGAGTTTGGGCAGTGGAATACGGTGTTTGGAGATACGCGATTGACGGCAGCCCTTGTGGATCGCCTCGTCCACCACGCCCATATTCTGGCGTTTACCGGAGAAAGCTACCGACTGCGCCATGCTCTATCCAGCATGAAGTCTTCCTAAATTCTTTTGTATTGATGTTGGCAGTGTTCTGCATAAATTGGCCGCCAAACTCTGCATTTTTGAGTTGCAAAATACATTCATCCTTATGGAACTTGGAACACCCACAAGAATGGCAGTGCATGGGAGGGACAATACGCGGACTTGAATCTTCGATCATAAACCTCATCTCCTCAGAACAGTACAACACATGAATAAGAATAACTATAATAGTATTCCAATAAACAAAAATGAGAAAGAGCCAAATATTTGGGAAAGTTTTTAGACCAGGTTATACCCAAGATGCAGCATGTTTTATCCTACTTTACCATAAACAGATTGGACAAAAATCTTGACCCGTCTGGTTGTATTATGGTAAACTTCTTCTGTCAGTTGCTTTTGGACCATTTGTTGCTATTGCTTGCAAGCTTCAGGTCAAGAGCATCCATATAAGGGTTTGTCGAGAAGAGAGTTACCTCTTTCCTTATGCGGACGTAGCTCAATTGGTAGAGCGTCGCCTTGCCAAGGCGAAGGTCGCGGGTTCGAGACCCGTCGTCCGCTCCATGATGATACTCAGGATCTCTCACCCGTGCCGGGTTCACCCTCGAAGATGAACAAGATGGATGGCTCGGGTACTTCAGATCTGGCTTGCTGAGAAGTGTTTCTGCGCAGCAGCGCCAGTGGAAGCGAGACCCGCCGTCCGCTCCATGATGTATCTCAGGCGCGTTTATATTGTGCCCTTAGCTCAGCTGGATAGAGCGTTTGACTACGAATCAAAAGGTCGGGAGTTCGAATCTCTCAGGGCACGCCATTTTTTCATAATGAAACCGAAGAGTAGGAAACCATCCTACTCTTTTTTGTATCACCGGCAGGCAATTTTACAAATTTTAAGTATTTTTTCCTTGTAACTCCCAATCGCATCCATTACTTTAGGATTAAGATGCTTTCTGTGAACGTTTACAGGGGACGCGTAGACGTTGCTGTTGCAAACCTGACTGAAGAATCTTAAGAAACAGGAGTTGTATCAACATGAACCCGATAAAAGTGGAACATACGCATCCTGCAGTAGCGAAGCTGATTGACAATATACAAAAAGTGCTGATCGGAAAGCGTTCAGTCATCGAGCTGATGGTATCGGCCGTGCTGGCCAATGGGCACGTGCTTTTGGAGGATGTGCCTGGCGTGGGGAAAACGATGCTGGTGCGGGCGCTTGCGAAATCCATTGGCGGTGTCTTCAAACGCATTCAATTTACGCCGGATTTGCTGCCGACCGATGTCACCGGGGTGGCGATCTTCAACCAAAAGAGTCTCGAATTCGAGTTTCGTCAAGGACCGCTGTTTGCGAACGTCATCTTGGCGGATGAAATCAACCGGACGTCTCCGAAAACGCAGTCCTCGCTGCTGGAGGCCATGGAGGAGCGTTCTGTGACGGTGGATGGCGTCACGTATCGGCTGGAGGATCCGTTTTTTGTGATGGCGACGCAAAATCCGCTGGAATACGAAGGGACATTCCCGCTGCCGGAGGCGCAGCTGGACCGCTTTTTGATGCAGTTGAGCCTGGGCTATCCGAGTGTGGAGGAAGAAATGCGCATGCTGTCCCGCTTTTCGGATGAGAATCCGCTGGAACAGCTGGAGCCGGTAATGACCGCAGCCGAGCTCAAGCAGCTCCAGCAGCAGGCGGCAGCCGTCAAAGTGTCCGAAGGGGTCAAAGAGTATATCGTACGGCTCTGCCACCGGACGCGGGAGCATCACCATGTTTACCTAGGGGTGAGTCCGCGTGGAGCGCTCGCTCTCTATCGGGCTGTCCAGGCGCTGGCTTTCGTCCGCGGACGGGATTATGTCATTCCGGATGACGTCAAGGAGCTGGTCCCGGTCACATTCGCCCACCGGATGATTGTGAAGCCGGAAGCACGCCTGGAAGGAGCGACCGTTGATCGGGTGCTGACGGTGATTTTGTCGGAAACCCGTGTCCCGGTGAGCTGAGGCGGTGACTGCGGATGAGACAACAACGATGGGGCAAAGTCAAAGTAATCGGGCTGGTGTTGCTCACCTATGTATTCGCCAAGTTCCAGGGCGGGTTTGCGAGCTGGTTTTTGTTTTACAGCAGCCTGGTCTTTTTGGCGTATGAATTGCTCACATACCTTCTTCTGTTTGCGACGCTGGAGGTCGTACGGGAAATCGACAGGACGCGGCTGCAGGACGGGGACGATGTGATCGTGACAATCCGGCTGCGCCGACGCATCTGGTTTCCTCTGGGCTGGAACATGGTACTCGAGCCGTTGCCGGAGAGGCTGGCTGGCGTGTACGAGCCGCATCGGCAGCTCGTGTTTCCCTGGTTGAAACGGGAAGTGGAATTTCGCTACGTGATCCCGAATTTGCCGCGCGGGCATTACCGGCTGACGGATTGCGTCGTGAGCGGAGGAGACTTTTTCGGATTTATCGTGCAACGAAAGGTGTTTCCGCTCTCGCATGAGTTTCTCGTCTACCCTTCTTACCGAAACGTGGAGCATTGGGCGCTGGGAGACGGCAGCTTCAGCGGAAATGTGCATGTGTCCCACCGGCGTTCGGATGATGTGGCTGCCGTGCGGGGCGTGCGGGAATACCATCGCGGTGATCGTTTGAGCCAGATCCATTGGCGGGCCTCTGCCAGAGGAACGGGATTGAAGACGAAGGAATTCGAGCATCAGGCGATGAATCAGGCGGTGTTTTTCCTCGATGTGGAGAAGGCGAGCTACGAAAAGCTGCCCGAGCCTTTATTCGAGACGGCGGTGAAGCTGACAGCCAGCTTGATCGCGTACGCCAATCGCCAACAGTATCATTACGGGCTGGTGTACAAACAGACGGAACGGCTCTCCATCACCCCCGCCCTTTCGCACACGCATTTCTTGCACGTGTTTGACCAGCTGGCTCGGGTCATGCCGCAGGGCGTGGATTCCTTCTCGCGCATCGTTGGGAGGGAAGCGCTGGAACAGCCGCAGGGCGTGACGCTGATCATCGTGACGCCCCGCGTGGGGAAAGAGCTCCTGGGTAGGCTGATCGCCCTGGCTCAAAAGGGCAGACGCATCCAGCTCTTCCTGGTGCGCACGGAAGCGGCGCTCTCGCCGGAACAAAGCAAGGTCATGCAGCTGTTGACGGCCAGCAAGGTAGCTTGTACGTCTGTCCACATCGACGACGACGAGTGGAAACGGATAGGGGGTGCGTAGCTCATGAGTGTGTGGAAACGCCCGACTCTGCTGGAATGGGTCTCGGCCCTTTTGCTTTTTTTGATGCTGAGGGAGTGGCTGCTGCCTTTGCAAAAACTGACCGATACCGGCATTCTCTGGCCGTTTTTGGTCATTGCGGCCGGCGTTCTGTTGCTTGACGCACTGATCCCGTATCGCTGGCTGACCATGCCAGTCAAGCTGCTGGGGCTCCTTCTGCTCTTGAACTTTACGCTTTTTGACGCTCCGCTCTTCGAGATGAAGTGGCTGAAGGTCTTGTTTGTTCAAATCGGGCGGGACATTCCCTTGGCGATTCACCAGGATTGGGCCTCGATGTCTCCGCTGTCGCGCAATGCCTTGTTTGATCTGCTGCTGATGATTCTGATGTCGATGATCACGTACTTGGTGCTCGAACAACGCCAGGGGCTGTGGTTCGTCGTATTGACGGAGCTTTACCTGGCAGTGCTTGATACGTTTTTGCCGTACGAAGGGGACGGCGGGATCGTCCGGACGTTGATTTACGGCTTTTTGCTCCTCGCTGTCAGCCATCTGACGACGATGACCAAACACGCGACTTTGTCCGGAAAACGGAGCTGGATCGCTCTGCGCTCTCTCCTCGCACCGATGCTGGTCATCGCCGTGAGTGTAGGCATCGCCTATACCGCTCCGAAAAAGGATGCGAGTTGGCCGGATCCCATCGCCTACTTCACGGGATCTGAACAGGGCTCGGCGGTCGGAGCGATGAAAAAGGTCGGCTACGACAATAACGACGAGCGGCTGGGCGGTCCTTTCTTGCAGGATGATACTCTCGTGTTCACCGGAGTGACCAACGAGGAGAGCTATTGGCGCGGGGATGCCAAAGACCTTTATACAGGTGTTGGCTGGGAAAAAGGCATCCGGGAGTACGAATCCATCCTGGATCCGGAGAAGCACGAGTGGAAAAACGAGCTGTTTAGCGGCTTTGAAACCAAAAAGGTCCATGCCTCCCTGGAGTTTAACGGACCCCAGCAGTTCGCTACCGTGTTTTACCCCGGACAGCTGAGCAAGCTGAGCGATTATCGCCCGCCGAATGCGACGGTAGTCTATGACAAGGTGAATCAGCAGCTGGAAGTGCGGGCGGGCAAAATCAAGCTGCTGCAGCCGACCGGCGCGTCAGGACAGCCTGCGACCGGGCCGAATACGCTCTTGCTGAAGCTGAACGAGTATCAGGTGGAGTCGGAAGTGCCGATCGTGAGCGAGAAGGCTGTTATGGAGGCGGGGACCAAATACCCCGAGGATATCGAGCAACGGTATTTGCAGCTTCCTGCGACCTTGCCTCCGCGCGTCAAACAGCTGGCTCAATCGATCACCAAAGATGCCAAGACCCCGTATGAAAAAGTGAGAGCCATCGAGAATTACTTGCGCTCCAGTGGAAAATATAAGTATGAAACCAAAGATGTGCCTGTCCCGGAAAACGGCCAGGACTTTGTGGACCATTTCCTGTTTGACAGCCAGCGCGGCTACTGCGACCATTTTTCGACCGCGATGGCGGTGATGCTTCGCTCGATCGACGTACCGACCCGCTGGGTGAAAGGATTTGCACCGGGCAAGCGAGTCGGGGAAGACGGACAAGGAAACGAGATCATGGAAGTACGCAACAAGGACGCCCATTCCTGGGTAGAGGTGTACTTCCCGAACTACGGATGGGTGCCTTTCGAGGCTACCAGCACGTTCATGTCGCCTGTCCGCTTCAAATACGACCTGCAAACCGTCCAGCCGCAGGTTCCCGTACCGCTCCCCGATCTGGGGAACAGGACCACGCCCGACCGGGGAGATGGCCGCCTCGACGAGCTGGAGGAGGGGGACCGCACGTCCGGGAAAGGCTTCACGATTCCTTGGGGAGTGAAGGCGGGCATCGTCGTCCTTCTGATCGCCGGCGGATACGCTGCCTGGAAGCGCAGGCAGGACATCCAGGTATGGTGGCTGCGCCGTCAGATGCAAAGCGAACGAAGCATAGAGTATGATGTACGGTACAACTTGCTGATGCGCATGATGGAGAGCGTCTACTCGCGCCGCCGGGCGGGAGAGACGTTGCGGGAATACGTGGGCCGTATCTCCATACCGGGAGACAAGCGGCAGGATCTGCGCTATCTGACGGAACTGTACGAGCGAACGGTTTACGGCTGCAAGGAAATGGAACAAAAGGCGCGAGCCATGGCCGAACAGTTAATGGAAAGATTGATCCGTCAACTGAAGCCTTGAACAAAGCTGTGTCATCTGCTAGAATGACGATCAATGAGTCTCGTATAATGATCAGGAATAGGGCCTGAAAGTTTCTACCGTCCAACCGTAAATTGGACGACTACGAGGAGAGCATTTCGGATTTTTGTACATGCAACCGCACAAGTGTACACAAGCTGGGACGCTGCCTCCGTATCCATAGTCGGAGGTAGGAGTCCCGGTTTTTTTTCAAATGTGCGACAATTGCGTGGTCGGTGAATCCGGGAGAAGCGGAACTTTTTACGATGCGAGCAGGGAAACCGGCTGCGGACAGCGCCGATACTTGCGAGTCCTGTGCTTTGCAGGAGAAGGGGGATATGATGGACAAGTCATTGGAAATGGTCGTCGTACTTGATTTTGGAGGTCAGTACAATCAGCTGATCGCACGACGCGTTCGCGATCTGGGCGTGTACAGCGAGCTTTTGCCTTACAATACGCCTGTGGAAAAAATCAAGGAAATGAAGCCGAAGGGGATTATTTTCTCCGGTGGCCCTGCGAGCGTGTATGAAGAAGGGGCACCAAAAGTAGACCCGGCTATCTTTGATCTCGGCTTGCCGGTATTGGGTATTTGTTACGGCATGCAGCTGATGAGCCACATGCTCGAAGGAAAAGTGGAGCGCGCAGGCAAGCGTGAGTACGGCAAAGCGGAGCTGCGCCTGCAGCAATCCCACGACCTGTACGACAAGTGGGAAGCGAACGAAATCGTCTGGATGAGCCACTCGGATAAAGTGGTCGAGCTTCCGACCGGATTCCGCGTAGACGCGGTGAGCGACAGCTGTCCCGTAGCGGCAATCAGCCACCCGGAGCGCAAGCTGTACGGGGTGCAATTCCACCCGGAAGTGCGCCATACCGTAAAAGGAAGCGAGTTCATCGCCAACTTTCTGTTCAACATTTGCGGCTGCGAAGCGACCTGGAGCATGACGAGCTTTATCGAAGACGAAGTAGCACGCATCCGTGAAACCGTAGGAGACAAGCAAGTGCTGTGTGCGCTGAGCGGCGGCGTGGACTCCTCTGTAGTGGCAGCGCTGATTCACAAAGCCATCGGAGACCAGCTGACTTGCATGTTCGTGGATCACGGCCTCCTGCGTCTGGGCGAGGCGGAGAGCGTCATGGAGACGTTCGCCAATCAATTCCACATGAAGGTCATCAAGATCGATGCTCGCGAGCGCTTCCTGAACAAGCTCAAAGGCGTTTCCGATCCGGAGAAAAAACGCAAAATCATCGGCAACGAATTCATCTACGTGTTTGACGAAGAAGCAGCCAAGCTGAAGGACATGGACTTCCTGGCCCAAGGCACCTTGTATACGGATATTGTGGAGAGCGGAACGGCGACAGCTCATACCATCAAATCCCACCACAATGTGGGCGGGCTGCCGGAAGACATGAAGTTCAAGCTGATCGAGCCGCTGAAAGCCCTGTTCAAGGACGAGGTGCGCAAGCTGGGTACCGAGCTGGGACTGCCGGATGAAATCGTATGGCGTCAACCGTTCCCGGGACCAGGATTGGGCATTCGCGTGCTGGGAGAAGTGACGGAAGAGAAACTGAAGATCGTTCGTGAATCGGATGCTATCCTGCGCGAGGAAATTGCCAAGGCCGGCCTGGACAGGGAAATCTGGCAATACTTCACGGCGCTGCCGAATATGACGACAGTGGGTGTCATGGGCGACGTCCGTACGTACTCCTACACCGTAGGAATCCGTGCTGTGACCTCCATCGACGGAATGACGGCGGACTGGGCTCGCATTCCGTGGGACGTACTGGAGAAAATCTCGACCCGGATCGTCAACGAGGTGGACAACGTCAACCGCATCGTGTACGACGTCACCTCCAAGCCGCCGGCAACAATCGAGTGGGAATAAAGCAGAAATAGACGAAAATTGAGTGGGCAAATTCAACTAATCGCTAAATTCCGGATGTTAAACGGTAGCTAAAAATTAATGTTCGTATTTTCGTTGACATTTACTATGTCGCCTGATACACTTCTCAATGTGAACAGGTAATATAAGAAGGTTCGTATATTCTTGGGAATATGGCTCAAGAGTTTCTACGAGGTCGCCAGAAAACGACCTGGCTACGAACAAAATGTCAACGGGATGCGGCAATTGTTATTATTATCGAAATTGTTCCCGGAATGTTTTGTTATAGGCCAGGCGTAGAAATGCGCTACGGCCTTTTTTATTGCCACAACAAAATTTGGGGGGACATTTCGGTGCGCAAGTACTTTGAGTTTGACAAACTAGGCACCAACTACCGTCGCGAAATCATCGCGGGGGTCACCACGTTCTTGGCAATGGCATACGTCTTGGCTGTGAATCCGTACATGCTCAGCGGCGCTGATTTGCCGCCGGATCTGAAAGCCAACTATCCGCAGTTCGATGCTGTCTTTACGGCGACGGCACTGGCTGCCGCAATCGGGTCCATGCTCATGGCATTCATCGGGCGTCTGCCGATCGGTCAAGCACCGGGTATGGGGCTGAATGCGTTCTTCACCTACACGGTTGTGCTGACGATGCAAATTCCTTGGCAGCAGGCTTTGGCCGGGGTATTCCTTTCTTGTACGATCTTCCTCATCCTGTCGCTGACCGGGGTTCGCGAAGCGATCATCAATGCGATTCCGACAGGATTGAAATATGCGGTATCAGCAGGTATCGGTTTGTTCATCGCTTTTATCGGTTTGAAAAACGCAGGCATTGTCGTGGGAAATGAATCGACTTTTGTGGCACTGGGCCATTTTACGTTTTTCCATGAAGGAATGAAGCCGGAAGAAATTTTGGCTGCCAAAAACGCGCTGCTTGCTGTTTTTGGATTGGTAGTCACAGTCGTCCTGATGGTACGCAGAGTCAATGCGGCGATCTTCATCGGGATGGTAATCACGGCAGTGGTCGGGATGATCTTCGGATTGGTCGATCTGCCAAAAGGCGTTTTTGCACCTCCGCCAAGCTTGGCACCCACGTTTGGCGCGGCTTTCCAATATCTCGGGGATATGTCTTCGCTGTTTAGCGTGAAAATGCTGATTGTCGTGCTGACCTTCCTGTTTGTTGACTTCTTCGATGCGACAGGCACTCTGCTGGGGGTGGCCAGCCAAGCAGGTCTGTTGAAGGACGACAAGCTGCCGCGCCCCGGCAGTGCGTTCTCGTCCGACGCGATCGCGGGTATGGCAGGCGCCGTGCTTGGTACTTCCACGACCACGGCTTACGTCGAGTCTACGGCAGGGGTAGCTGCGGGCGGCCGTTCCGGCTTTACCGCACTGGTCGTCGGCGTCCTGTTTATCCTGTCTTTGTTCTTCCATCCGCTGCTGGCGGTGGTGACATCCGCGGTTACGGCTCCGGCGCTGATTCTGGTAGGCGTACTGATGGCGTCACACATCACGAAGGTCGCATGGGACGACTTGGCAGAAGCCTTCCCGGCATTCCTGACGATCCTGATGATGCCATTGACATACAGCATCGCGACTGGTTTGGCTTCCGGCTTCATCATGTACCCGATCATGAAAGTGGTGAAAGGGAAAGCCCGCGAGGTTCATCCGGCGATGTACGTGCTGTTCGTCGTGTTCCTCGTTTACTTCATCTGGCTTCGCGAATAGAACGGCATGCAAGACGGCTTTCTGCCCCGGGGCGGAGAGCCGTTTTTTATACAGGGCAACCGCGGCTCCACCAAAAGGCATGGCGCAGCCAGGCTTTCCAACTGGGGTCGAGAGCTTGCTTGCAATGGCACTCCTTCTGCGGTATGATAGGGAAAATCTTTAGCGGAAGGGATGGTCGCCATGACCGGTCTGTACGTATTCCTTCAACAGCATCACCACGGCTAGAGCGTTTGTATCTTCGGAAGAAATTTCCGCAGGTGCAAGCGCTTCTTGTGCTTTGTGCCTGCGGTGGTGAATGAAAGCCATGCGGGCATGTTGCTGCCTGCATGGCTTTTTCTAGTGGATTCGAAAAGGCGCAGGAGAAGGGGACTGCTCGGCAAAGCCGTGTTTGTCCATTAGAAAGAGGATGAAGAAAGGGTGATTACCATGGAAAACGGGATTCTGAAAAATGTAAAGGGCACGCGAGATTTCATGCCGCAGGAGCAGTCGCTGCGTAACCGCATCAGGCGAACCCTCGAGGGAGTCTTTGAAGAATACGGCTGCAAGCCGCTGGAGACGCCGATGCTGTCGGTGTACGAGCTGCTCGCCTCCAAATACGGAGGGGGCGCGGAAATTTTGAAGGAAGTGTACCGCCTGAGCGATCAGGGGGAGCGGGAGCTGGCTCTGCGCTACGATCTGACCGTGCCGCTGGCCAAGGTAGTCGGGATGAACCCGGAAATGCGTCTGCCATTCAAGCGTTATGAGATCGGCAAGGTATTCCGGGATGGCCCCGTAAAGCCAGGGAGATTCCGCGAGTTCGTCCAGTGCGATGTCGACATCGTCGGCACGTCTTCCATGCTGGCGGAGGCGGAGCTGATCAGCATGGCGTTCGCCGCATTTGAGCGGCTCGGGCTGGACGTCTACATCGAGGTGAACAATCGCAAGCTGCTCTCCGGGATTTTGCAGGAGCTGGGCGTTCCGGAAGAGAGGGCGGGGGACGTGATGCTCTCGCTCGACAAGCTGGAGAAGATCGGTATCGACGGTGTGCGGGACGATTTGCGGGAAAGAGGCGTAGAGGAACCACTGATCGCTGCCATCGTATCGTTTTTGCAGGAAGGAGAAACGACGCTGGAGCAGTTGGCCGGTCGTTTTGCTTCGCCGGGAGTACAGCAGGGCGTCTCTGAGCTCGAGCAGCTGCTTGCGTACCTACAGGGAGCAAACGTGACGGGTGATGTGCGCTTCTCCCCTTTCCTCGCGCGTGGCCTGGGGATCTACACGGGAACGGTGTACGAAATCTTCCTGCAGGATGGCCGGATCACCTCGAGCATCGGCAGCGGCGGCCGTTACGACGAGATCATCGGCCGGTTTTTGGGGGATGGCAGGGAGTATCCGGCAGTAGGGATTTCGTTTGGTCTCGATGTCATTTTGACCGCCTTGGAAATGCGGGAGAGCGAGCAGGCGGAGCGGGCTGCCGATGTGCTGGTTGTGCCTTTGGGGACGGAAGCGGCAAGCCTGGGGCTGGCCAATCGGCTGCGGGCGGACGGAATCAGGACTGAGCTCGAGCTGGCGGGGCGTAGGTTGAAAAAGGCGCTCGACTACGCCAATAAGGAGCGCATCCCGTTCGTCCTGATTTACGGCGAGAACGAGGTCGAAAACGGGGCTGTCGTCCTGCGCAATATGGTGGAGGGGACGGAGCAGGCCGTTCCGCTCGCCGAAATCACGCAGCGGCTGCGGGAAGCTCTCATGATCCGGTAGTCTTTCTTTTCTGCTTCCGGTAGGATAGGAGAAAAGGGGGAGTACGCATGAGAAAACGGCTCTTCGCGCTGGCAGGCCTCGTATCATCCTTGCTCGCCATAGTCCCGGCTGTCCCGGTGGGAGCGAATGGCAGCCCGCCCTCAGCGCTTACGCATTACCAGGCCGATGTCCGTATCGACCCGGTGGCGAAGCGGGTGGCCGGAAGCGTGGAAATTCGGTTCCTGCCGAAGGATGAGGCCCATGTCTACCTGCATCTCTATCCCCTCGCATTTACGGAGGAGCATCAGGGTGTATTGTGGGACGAACTTTTAGGCAAACATCCGAAGCTTGGCACGTATGATAGTAGCAGCATTACCGTTCAGGGGAGACCGGTCGCGGTCAAGCGCATGGGTGACGTGATCGAGGTGCCGCTTACGGAGACGGACGAAATGACGCCGGGTGGACTGCATGCGGCCGCCCCGGATGGAGCAGCGCAGGGGACAGGCACGAAAGCGTCGGAAGGAACATCAAAGGAAACAAGCAGGGAAGAGACGGCAGGTTTCCCGGAAGCACCGGCAGACGACTCGGCCATGGAGCCGATTACGCTCAAGCTGGACTTCGCCATGACGCTTCCCCAGAACGACGGACGGATGTCGTATGACGAGCATGCCATGTGGCTGGGCAACTGGCTGCCGATTTTGGCTGTGAAAGATCGGGCCGGATGGCATCTCGATCCGTACGAGCCGATCGGGGATCCTTTTTACAGCGAAAATGCGGACTATCAAGTCAATGTCACCTTGCCGGCCGGGTACCAGTTGGCCAGCACGGCGTCGGACAAGGCTGCCGTTGTCGACACGGGTGAGAAGGAAAGGACGTTTCATCTACAGGCGGACAACGTACGGGATTTTGCGCTTGTCGCGATGGATTCCAGCTATCATTTCATAGAATCAAAGGTAGGAAACACCGAGGTCAGGACATGGTACCGCAAAGGGGACTCCGTAGAGCAGGCGAAGCGGAACCATTTCGCGGCTGCGGACTCGCTCGCGTACTTCAGCAGACAGTTCGGCACGTATCCGTACACCGAGTACGACGTGGTGCGAACGGGAGGCAGCATCAATGGCATGGAGTACCCGTCGCTGGTCTTTCTGGATGGCCGCCACTTCATGCCGGGCGTAGACGGCGGAGTGGCCACCACTGTGCACGAGACCGCGCATCAGTGGTTCTATTCCTTGATCGGCAACAACCAGATCGACGAGGCCTGGCTAGATGAAGGATTCGCGGAGTACGGGACCCTCGCCTTTCTGTCTGCCACCTATCCCAAGCTGGGGAACGATCGGGTCCTGCGAAGGTGGAAGCAGGGGACGACGTCGATGGCTGCCTACACCGAGGAGAAGCTGCGGCCATGGCAATCGCTGCAGGCTTTTCCCGACAACGAGTCCTACAGCGATCTCGTCTACTCGCGCACCTGCACGATGCTGTGGGCGCTGCGGGAGGCTTGGGGAGAGGAGCGTCTGCATGAAATGCTCAGACGGTATGTCTCCGCCCATCGCTTCGGGATCGCCGATGGAGCGGCCTGGAGAGCCTTTTTGTCGGAAGCGGCGGGAGAGGATGCCGGCAGCTTTCTTGACTACTGGCTGAACCTGGATGGGGGCAAACGGGAGGAAGCGGCCGAGTGGCTAAAGAGGCAGCGCCAACGCCAAACCTATCCGTGGGGGAAAGTCGAGTTAGAGAAGTAACCGAAGGCAGGGGATCGCCATGTGGCGGAAGGGTTGGGTAGTCAGTCTGGTGCTGGGGGCCGTTCTGGCTGGCTTTTTATGGGAAAGGCCGTGGGCAGGACAGGCCGGGGCCGATGAGGCGGAGACGTTTTTGCCTCAGCAAATCCCTGCCTCCGCTTTGTACCGGGCGGATGTGAGCGTAGATATGAAAACCCATACCGTTGCGGGGACGTTGACTGTCCGTTTCGCGCCCCAGGATAGCCAGGCGTATTTTCATCTGTATCCGAACGCCTTTCAAGCGAAGGCGGACCTCGGCGGCGACAATTGGGAAAAGGTCCTCGGAAAGCAGCGGGAGCCGGGGTCTATTTCGATAGCGGAAGTCCGGGTCGACGGCCAAAAGGTGCCGGCCGAACTTCAGGGAAGGCTGCAAACGCTGCTGCGGGTGCCGCTGACCGATAAATCGTCCTCCGAGCAGACGGAAGTCGAATTGCGCTTTACCCTGCAAGTGCCTTACAACAACGGTCGTCTATCGTACAACGATCACGCCATGTGGCTGGGCAACTGGCTGCCGATTCTGGCGGTCAAGGGGGCGGACGGCTGGAGGCTGGATCCGTACTCGGCCATTGGCGATCCTTTTTACAGCGAAATGGCAAACTACCATCTGCGCGTGCAGCTGGCGGAAGGGTACCAGCTGGCGTCCAGCGGAATCGAGAGCGTGGCGGTCGTGACCCAGACGCGTCCGAAGCGGCAGACTGTGTACGAGATCGATGCGTGGAACGTTCGTGATTTCGCCTTGGTCATCATGGATGACACGTACCGCCAGCAGATGGGAAAGGTCGGCGATGTCGTCGTCCGCACGTGGTCGCAGGAAGGGGACGACCCAAAGATCGGAGGCAGGCTGCACGAAGTAGCCATGCAGTCGCTGGGCTACTTCGGCGAGCAGTTCGGCCGCTACCCTTACCAGGAGTACGACGTGGTCAAGACCGGCGGCTTTTTTGGCGGGATGGAGTATCCGAGCCTCGTCTTCATCCAGGACGAATACTTCGACCGCTCCGACATGGTGGCCGAAGCGGTGGTGGCGCACGAGACGGCCCACCAGTGGTTTTACGGTCTGGTCGGGAGCGACGAAGTGAACGAAGCGTGGGTGGACGAGAGCCTGACCGACTATGCCACGATGGCTTTTTTGCAGCGTGCCGATCCAGCTTCCGCCCAGGGCTATATCCAGTTGCGGCTGGGACAGTCGGAGGCGGCGGAGTCGTACGCCGGGCAAGGGCTCCAGGTCGGGCAGTCCGTCGAGCGGTTTCCCACGTGGAAAAGCTATACGGAGCTCGTCTACGGCCGGGGCTCCGCGATGTGGTGGACGCTTCGGGAAGCGTGGGGAGAGGAGAAGCTGCACAGGCTTTTGCGCACGTACGTGCACCGCAATCAGTACGGACAGGCGAGCGGGCAGGAGCTGATCGATATGCTCTCGCAGGAAGCGGGCGCGAACGCGGCTCCGTTTATCGACTATTGGCTCAAGCTCAGAATCGATCGGAAGGCGGCAGCAGAAACGTGGATGCGTTCTGGTAAACACGAATAATGTAATTATTATCATTTTAAATTGTTCGGATACAAGGTTGACAGGCAAACTTTCTCCCTGATAAACTGAGGAAGTCGAAAGAAAACGAGTTCGAATAGCCCAGGCGATGAGTACGGTCCCCAGTGCCGTTAGTCGGTTGGGTTTTCTTCTGAGGATATTGACGTAGGGGGCGAAGTGGGCCATGGCCAAACCGTTGGCAGGTGTCATAATGGGCAGTACGTCTGATTGGGAAACGATGAAGGAAGCATGCGCGATTCTGGACGAGCTGCAAGTTCCGTATGAAAAGAAAGTGGTATCGGCACATCGTACGCCAGACTTGATGTTCGAATACGCGGAGAGCGCCAAAAGCCGCGGGCTGGAAGTGATCATCGCGGGTGCGGGCGGAGCGGCCCATCTGCCAGGAATGGTAGCGGCCAAAACCGAGCTGCCAGTCATTGGCGTGCCGGTGAAGTCGTCCAACTTGAACGGACTGGATTCGTTGCTCTCGATCGTGCAAATGCCGGGTGGCGTGCCGGTAGCGACCGTCGCAATCGGAAAAGCCGGCGCTATCAATGCAGGGCTGCTGGCCGCACAGATTTTGGGCATCAAATATCCGGAGATTCAGGAGCGCTTCGTTGCCAGACGGGATGCGGTGCGCAATCAAGTGCTGGAGGGTAGTGAGCTGGAATGACACACGGATACGAAAAACAGATCAAGCCGGGATCGACTATCGGCATTCTGGGCGGAGGGCAGCTGGGGCGGATGATCGCGCTCGCGGGACGAGCCATGGGCTATCGCTTCGTCACGATGGACCCGACGGAGGACGCGCCCTGCGGACAGACGGCCGACAGGCAAATCGTCGCCGGCTACGACGATGTACAAGCTGCCATGCAGCTGGCTGCGGCCAGCGACGTCATTTCCTACGAATTTGAAAACGTGGACGCCCAAGTGGCGGAAGTGCTGGAGAGCCAGGCGTACGTGCCGCAGGGCAGCCGTCTGCTCCGCATCACGCAAAACCGCATCCGGGAAAAGACTGCCATCCGCGAGCTGGGCATTCCAGTCGCTCCTTTCCGCGTCGTCGCCAGTCTGGAGGACTTGCAGACGGCGGTGCGCGAGTTGGGCCTGCCAGCCGTCATGAAAACGGCGACGGGCGGCTATGACGGCAAGGGGCAATGGGTGATCAGGAGCGAAGCGGAGCTTGCGGAGGCGTACGAGACGCTTAGCAAGGCGGGAACGGAGCTGATCGTGGAGCAGTTCGTTCCGTTCCAGCTGGAGCTGTCCGTGATCGCGGCACGTAATCCGGCCGGCGAGCTGGCCGTTTTCCCGACAGCGGAAAACGTGCATCAGGACAATATTCTGCATCTGAGCATCGTACCGGCACGCGTGAGCGAAGACGTAAGGAAGCGGGCAGAGGAAATCGCGCGGACGATTGTGGAAAAACTGGATGTAATCGGACTGATCGCGGTCGAGATGTTTCTGACCGCAGACGGACAGCTGTACGTGAATGAGCTCGCTCCGCGTCCGCACAACTCCGGGCATTTCACCATGGATGCTTGCGTGACGTCCCAGTTCGAGCAGCACGTTCGAGCGGTGTGCAACCTGCCTCTCGGTTCTACCCAGTTGCTCTCGCCGGTCGTGATGGTTAATATTTTGGGAGAGCATCTGCAGCCGGTCCTGGATCGGATCGATCGACTGCCAGACTCAGCCAAGCTGCATTTGTACGGGAAAGCAGAAAGCAAAGTGAAGCGGAAAATGGGCCACATCAACGTGCTGGCTCCCACCGTGGAGGAAGCGCTCGCCGCAATCGAGCAGCTGCAAATATGGACGAATCAGTCGAAGACGGAGGTACAATCATGATCGAACGTTATTCCCGGCCAGAGATGCGCGCCATCTGGACAGAGCAAAACAAGTTTCAGGCGTGGCTGGAAGTGGAAATCCTCGCTTGCGAAGCATGGTCCAAGCTGGGCGTCATTCCTGAGGAAGACGTGAAAAAGCTGTGGGAAAAAGCGAGCTTTGACATCAACCGCATTTACGAGATCGAAGAAGAGACTCGCCATGACGTCGTGGCGTTTACCCGCGCCGTATCGGAGACGCTGGGCGAAGAGAAAAAGTGGGTGCACTACGGGCTGACTTCCACCGACGTCGTAGATACGGCGCTGTCGTATTTGCTGCGCCAAGCCAACGAGATCCTGGAAAAAGACATCGAGGACTTCATCGCGGTCCTGGCCGACAAAGCCCGCGAACACAAGGACACGGTCTGCATGGGCCGCACCCATGGCGTGCACGCGGAGCCGACCACGTTTGGACTGAAGCTGGCTCTGTGGCACGAAGAGATGAAGCGCAACCTCGAGCGTTTCCGCGCGGCGAAAAAAGAAGTGGCGTACGGGAAAATTTCCGGTGCGGTGGGCACCTATGCCAACATCGACCCGTTCGTGGAAGCGTACGTGTGCGAAAAGCTGGGACTGTCCCCGGCGCCAATCTCGACGCAAACCCTGCAGCGTGACCGCCATGCACAGTATATGGCGACGCTGGCCCTGATCGCGACCTCCCTGGAGAAGTTCGCGACCGAGATCCGCGGTCTGCAAAAGAGCGAAATGCGCGAGGTCGAAGAAGCGTTCGCGAAAGGCCAAAAAGGCTCTTCCGCCATGCCGCACAAGCGCAACCCGATCGGAAGCGAAAACATCTGCGGCATGGCCCGCGTCATCCGCGGCTACATGCTGACGTCCTACGAAAACGTGTCCTTGTGGCATGAACGCGACATTTCCCACTCGTCGGCAGAGCGCATTATTTTGCCGGACGCGACGCAAGCTCTGAACTACATGCTTCGCCGCTTTATGAACATCGTGAAAAACCTGACCGTCTTCCCGGAAAACATGAAGCGCAACATGGACCGCACCTTTGGCCTGATCTACTCGCAGCACGTCATGCTCAAGCTGATCGAAAAAGGCATGAGCCGCGAGAAGGCGTACGACACCGTGCAGCCGCGCGCAATGCAGGCGTGGGAAGAGCAGCGTTCCTTCCGGGCGATCGTGGAAGAGGATCCGACGATCAGCTCGACCCTGACCAAGGAAGAGCTGGACGAGTGCTTCGACTATCGCTACCACCTGAAGCACGTGGATACGATCTTCCAACGTCTGGGCTTGATGTAGCACACGCTCAATCATTCAGAGGGGCCGTCTCATACGGTCCCTCTTTTTGCGTCGAGAGCCCGTTCCATCATTTTTCCATATTCCTGACGCCGCCTTGCCACAACCTGCTGGTATAGTGGACTCGTCCGGAGAGGAGAGGGAACGGATTACGGCAGCCTCACGCGAAACTTACAAAAGTGTAAGGTTCCTGAAAGTAAACTCGATAGTTCCCGCCTCAGATCCGCTTTACAATGAAAACAACTCATACGGATCATGAAATGGGAGATCGATTATGAATACCGCACTTGTCTATCCGAAATTGACTCATCAGCAAATATACGAAGAATATTCGGCCAAAATATACCGCTACTTTCGCTATCGCGTGAAAAACGTCTGGGACGTCGAGGATTTGACGACCACCGTTTTCATCAAGGTCTACTCGAAGCTGGAGCAGTACGACGGCCGCCATCCGTTCGGTGCGTGGATCTTCCGCATTGCGCACAACGCTTTGATCGACTACATGCGCAAAAAGCGGGAGTGCCCGGTGGATCAGGAGACGTTTTCGTCGCTTCGGGCGACGGATGAGCTGCCGGAAGAAAGCATTTTGACCCAGGAGTCCATCGATGTATTATGGGAAAAGGTACATACCTTGACCGCAGACCAACGCAACGTGATCCAGCTTCGTTACCTAGCTGACCTGCGAATGAACGAAATTGCGGAGATTTTGGGCAAAACCGAGGCCTCGGTCAAAATTCTTCATTTCCGCGGGATCAAAAAGCTCCAGCAAATGATGAAAGCTCATGCCTAGGATGGACAACAAGTCCATCCTTTTTTTGGTATAGTAGAGGGTGGAGTGGCGGAGACTTAGGAACGAGAGGAGTACAATTTCATGTCGACCATTATGATCGTTGAGGACGATCCGAAAATCAATCAATTGCTGCAAAACCAACTGGAAAAATATGGTTATCATACAGTCAACGTGGAGCATTTTGACCGGGTCATGGAGGTTTTCAAGGAAATCCGCCCGGACCTGGTTCTGCTCGATGTGAACCTGCCCAAATTCGATGGCTTCTACTGGTGCCGCCAGATGCGGCAGGAATCGAATTGCCCGATCCTTTTCATCTCGGCGCGGGACAGCAAGATGGATCAGGTCATGGCGCTGGAAAACGGCGCTGACGACTATATTACAAAGCCGTTTGACTACGACGTCGTCATGGCGAAAATACGGAGCCAGCTGCGGCGGGCCTATGGCTTGTACGCCCCGCAGGAGGGCGAGCGGACGGTCGAGGTGGCGGGGCTCAAGCTGTTTTTGGAGCGGATGGAGCTGATGATGCACGAGAGCAAGGTCGAGCTGAGCAAAAAGGAAGCGCTTCTGCTCGAGGCATTGATGAACCAGTACCCGCGAGTCGTCAGCCGGGAGCGGCTGCTGGAAAAGCTGTGGGATGAGCAGTTTGTCGATGAAAACACGCTCAATGTGTACATCACGCGGGTACGCGGAAAGTTGAAGGACATGGGCCTGGAGGGAGCGGTCGAGACGGTACGCGGCTCCGGCTATCGCCTGCGAGCGGTTTGGGAGGATGGGCAATGAAGCTGTTCCTTCGGGATCAATGGGCGTTTGCGGCCTTTTTTCTCGTTCAGATGATCTTGCTCCTGCTCATCTTTACGCTCGACGGGTACTGGAATGAATCGTTGATGATCTATGCGGTCTTCCTGTCGCTCTTTTTCGCCGGGGCGTTCATGGTCGTGCGCTACTTGACGCACCGCGCTATCTACCAGCGCCTCAGCAACCCGGTAGAGTCTTTGGAAGAGCTGACGCAGACACACGGCAACGCTGCATTGAGCCGCGCCTTGGACGAGACCTTCCTCGAGCACTATCGCCTGTACAAGGAGCAGCTGCATGCGTACGAGAACAAGCAGCGCGACTACACCACCTTTATTCAGCAGTGGGTGCACCAGATGAAGACGCCGATCTCCGTCATCCATCTGCTGCTCCAAAACGAGGACGACCCGGTGGCCGAGAGCGTCCGGGAAGAAGTGGACCGGATCAAGCGGGGGCTGGAAACCGTCCTCTACATCGCCCGGCTGGACCGGTTCGAGCAGGATTTTATCGTCGAGCCGGTGTCGCTGCAATCCCTGGCGCAAAATGTGCTCGCGGAAAACAAGCGCCTGTTCATCCGCAACCAGGTCTATCCTGAGCTGAAGGTGGACGGGCAGTGGCGGGTGGAATCCGACGAAAAGTGGCTGTCCTTCGTATTGAATCAGCTCTTGACCAATGCGGTGCGCTATTCGGCCGGCAAAAGCAACAAGGTGACAGTCCGCGCTTACGAACGGGGATCCAGCGTCGCGCTGGAAGTGCAGGACTACGGGATCGGCATCCCGCAGCAGGACATCCGCCGCGTCTTCCAGCCGTATTTCACGGGCGAGAATGGCCGCAAGTACCCGGAATCCACGGGGATGGGGCTGTATCTCGTCAAGGAGATATGCGGGAGGCTGAATCACGGGGTGGAGCTGGAATCCGAGGTGGGCGAAGGCACCATCGTGCGCATCGTCATGTCCGCCGTCGTGCCAACCTTACAAGAACGTAAGAAAGCTGAAAGTTAATTCGATGGCGGTGCATCGCGACCTTCCGTATAGTGGGGATGAAGGTGTGAAAGGAGTAAGGCCGATGGACATGTTGCAGGTGAAAAGTCTGAGTAAAATATACGGAGGCAAGGTTACGTACCGCGCGTTGACGGATATAGATTTTACGATACGAAAGGGAGAATTCGTGGGCATTATGGGGCCTTCGGGCAGCGGGAAAACGACGCTCCTCAACATGATCGCCACCATCGATTCCCCTACCTCGGGGGCTGTTCTTGTAAACGGGATCAACCCCCACCAGCTGAAAAAGGAAAAGCTGGCGCTGTTCAGGCGCCGGGAGCTCGGCTTCGTCTTCCAGGATTTCAACCTGCTCGATACGTTGACGATCGGGGAAAACATCGTGCTTCCGCTGACGCTGGAAGGCGAGAGCGTCGCCGTGATGGAGGAGAAGCTTCAGACGATCGCGGCCAAGCTCGGCATACAGGAAATTTTGGACAAGCGGACCTTTGAGGTCTCCGGGGGACAGCGGCAGCGGACGGCGATTGCCCGAGCCATTATCCATACGCCATCGCTTTTGCTGGCGGACGAACCGACGGGCAATCTCGATTCGAAGTCCTCCCGCAACGTGATGGAGACACTCGAAGCCATCAACAAATCGGAAAACACCACGATGATGATGGTGACACACGATGCGCTGGCTGCAAGCTATTGCCACCGCGTCATTTTCATCAAGGACGGACAGCTCCACAACGAGATGTACCGGGGCGAGAGCCGTCAGGTGTTCTTCCAGAAAATCATTGACGCCCTGTCGTTCTTGGGAGGGAACAACTATGACCTTTCGACAGTTCGCGTCTAACAACGTCCTGCGCAACAAGCGGATCTATGCGGCTTTCTTCTTGAGCAGCGTCTTTTCCGTCATGATCTTTTTTGTATATGCGATGTTTATCTTCCATCCGGGGATCGCGGATGAAGAGATACACGGCTCGGTCGCGACCGGCATGATGGTGGCGGAGTACATCATCTTCCTGTTCGCGTTTTTCTTTCTTTTCTATTGCGTGGGAGCTTTCCTGAAGAGGCGGGAGAAGGAATTCGGCATCCTGTTTTTGCACGGGATGACGGCGAAGCAGCGCAATCTGCTGATCGTCATGGAAAACATGCTGATCGGAGTCGTGTCGATCATTTGCGGAATCGGATTCGGACTCGTTCTGGGCAAGCTGTTTTTCCAGTTCGCGGGCTTCCTTTTAGATGTGAAGGCCTTGGCTTTTTACCTCCCGTGGAAGGCCATCGTGCTGACGGTTGTCGCTTTTTTGGTTCTGTTTGCCGCGATCTCTGTTTTTTCAGTCTTGCTGTTGCGCAGCCGGAGCCTAATGGATCTGCTCCAGGGGAGCCAACGCCCGAAGCGGGAACCAAGGGCGTCGGTGTTTCTCTCGGTTTTGGCGGCAGGGCTCCTGGGCATCGCCTACCTGCTCGCCTTGACCGCCGACGGGATTTCGGTCATCGTCCTGCTGCTCCCGGTGACGGTCCTGACGGTCGCGGGGACGTATCTGCTCTTCACGCAGCTCAGCGTGTTTTTGATCGGATATTTGAAAAGGAAACGAGCGTTTTACTGGAAGCGTACCAACCTGCTCGTCCTGTCCGATCTCGATTACCGGATGAAGGACAACGCGCGGATGTTTTTCCTCGTCTGCATTGTCTCCACCATCGCATTTTGCGCGATCGGGACGCTGGCTTCGCTCGCCGGCTCCATCCAGGAAACGGTGATCAAGACCAACCCGTTTGCCTTTGAATACCAGACGAAGAAGGGGAATCCGGAGGCGCAGCGACATCTTTCCCTGATTGAAAACACGCTGCAGCAAGCGGGGTTTTCCTTCGAAAAGCATCAGGCGAGCATGCGTGTCTTGCCGCAAGAGATCAACGGAGAGAAGGTAGGGGTCGTCAGTCTGATGGACTACAACCAGTTTGCGATCGCGGCGAATACGCGGGAGCTCAAGCTGGGGAAAAATGAAGCGTTCTTCGTGGTGCGGTGGTTTGGAGATTCCGTGGAGACGAAGGTGCTGGACGTAGGCGGCAGCCAGTTGGCCGTCAAGACGGACGCGAAGATGAATCCGCTGTTGAGCGGCCTCGAATTCGACCGGCTGGCGGTCATCCCGGACGAGGTCTTTAACCGCTTGCAAGGCTTGGACGAAGAGGTCCGCTACGGGTACGTGGTGCCGCGGTGGAAAAATACCCAGGAGATCAGCCTTCTGCTGCAGCAGAAGATCAACCACTTGACCGAAAACTACTACTTCTCTGCACGGGCTCCGGTATACCACTCCTTGAAGCAAATGGCGAACACCGCTCTTTTCATCGGACTGTTCGTAGGCGTGCTGTTTTTCGTCGCAGCGGCCAGCTTCCTGTATTTCCGGCTGTATACGGACCTGGAGAACGACAAGCGGCAGTACGGCGCGATCGCAAAGATCGGACTGTCTGACCGGGAGCTGTCCCGAATCGTGACGATCCAGATCGCCCTCCTGTTCTTCGTGCCGATCACGGTGGCTATCATTCACAGCATGGTCGCGTTCGTCTCTCTGCAAAGTCTGCTCAAGCTGATGCTCGTCGCGTCAGTAGTCAAGCCGACCGCGATTGTCCTGAGCAGCTTCGTGGCCGTCCAGGCCATCTATTTCTGGATTATACGCAACCGGTATCTGTTCCATCTCAAACGATCGGTGGCAAGATAAATCGCGGGCAGATTTTCAAATACGGATCGCGAACCTGCATAAAATAGACAGAGGAAAGAGCGAGGAGGGCGAAATGGATGGAGCGGGAAGCATGGATGGAAAAAGCGGTGCAGCTGGCCTTGGAAAATGTGCTGCAAAGCAGGGGCGGGCCTTTCGGGGCGATTGTCGTCAAGGAAGGCCGGATCGTGGGTGCCGGGAGCAACGAGGTGACCACGAAGAACGACCCGACGGCGCATGCGGAGGTGCAGGCGATCCGGGAGGCGTGCCGCCAGCTGGGCACTTTCCAGTTATCGGATTGCGAGCTGTACACGAGCTGCGAGCCGTGCCCGATGTGCCTGGGAGCGATTTACTGGGCCAGACCCAAGGCAGTGTACTTTGCCTGCACCAAGCAGGATGCCGCCAAGATCGGCTTCGACGATCAGTTTATTTACGAGCAGATCGGGATCCCTTACGAAGAGAGGACGATCCCCTTCATCCAGCTCCAGCCGGAGAGCTTCCGGAAGCCGTTTGAAGCGTGGGCGCAGTCGCCGAGCAAAGTGGAATATTGATTGTCTGTCCAGAAAAAAAGCATTCATCCAGACGGGTGGATGCTTTTTTTTGCATCCGAATTTTTATATCGCTTCACAATATGATAAACAAAAATAAAAAATTGAAAATGCTTTCAAAATCAAATTTTCAGATAAACTGTTGCATATTGTCGAAATTCGTATTATAGTAACAACAACAATAACGTAATTCGTCCTAAATTCAAATTCAATTGACTGTTTAGTGGTTTATTTTTTAGGGAAAAGGACGAATAAGGTAGGGATGATATGGAAGAAAATTTCCGCCGATCTCTTTATCCAGAATTAGATGACATCGATTACGGCATAGTTCGAGCTTTGCAGGAAAACGCCCGCGTACCATTTACCCAAATCGCCAAAGAGCTGGGCGTCACGGAAAAGACAATCCGGATGCGCGTTCAGCAAATGCAGGATGAAGGCGTCCTGAGTCTGGTTGGCATCGTCAATCCAGTCAAGGCAGGGCTGAATGTGCAAGCGTTTGTGCAGATTGCTGTCGAAGCGGACAAGCTGGACGATGTAGTCGCGGTGTTGAACGGAATCGTGGAAGTGCGCCTGGTTGTGTTGACATCAGGGGATTATCAATTGATTACGCAAATCCTGGTACGCAACTATGAAGAATTATCACAATTTTTAATGAAAACCTTGAACAAGATTCCGGGAATCACCAGGGTGAACGTGATTAACGAATTGAAGATTTTGAAATCCAAGTACAAATTCGTTCGGTGAGACATCGCGATCAATGGGAGGGGGAATGCCGTCGGACGGTCACTGCCGTTGGGAGAACTGATTTCCGAAGAGAGCGACAAGCAGGAAAGTGAATAGTCAGCCAGTTGCGACAAAAAAGAGAAAAGGGGTCATCCTATGTTTTCGAAAAAAACAAGCAAAGCATTGATGAGCGCCGTACTGGGAACCATGCTTCTGGTCACGGGCTGCGGCGGGGGCGGCAGCGCTAGCCCAGGCACAGACGGAGGAAAGTCGGAAGCTCCGGCGCAAAGCACAGGCAAAAAGGTCATCAACATCGGACTGAAGGCAGATCCGCCTTCCATGGATCCGAACATTTCGACTTCTCTGTATGACCGCCAAGTGTACGCGAGCCTCTACGACAAGCTGTTCGACATCGATCCTAGCGGAAAGATCGTCCCGATGCTGGCTGAATCGTACGAAGTAACGCCAGACGGCAAGACCTATACCTTCAAGCTGAAGCAAGGCGTGAAATTCCACGATGGCACCGATTTTGACGCGGAAGCCGTGAAATTCAACTTCGAGCGCAATATGAAAGATGAAAAGTCGAAACGCAAAGGCGACATGAAATTCGTGGAATCCGTCACGGCAGTCGATAAAAACACCGTGAAAGTTCAGATGAAAGAACCATTCGCTCCGTTCCTGTCCATCCTGGCAGACCGTGGCGGTACGATGGTATCCCCTGCGGCGGTGAAACAGTATGGCGATCAATATCTCAACCATCCGGTGGGAACCGGCCCATTCGTCTTCGTCGAGCAAGTAAAAGGCGACCACGTCACCTTGAAAAAGAACGAAAATTACTGGGGCGGCGCTCCTAAAGTAGACGAAGTCACTTACAAGGTATTCACCAACGGTACGGCGAAGGTACAAAACCTGCGTTCCGGCATGCTGGATATCATCGACGACACGCCTGTCAAAGAAATTCCGGCGGTAAAAGGCGATTCCAGTCTGCAGCTGACTGCGGAGTCCGGCTGGGGCTATCAAGGTCTCTACCTGAACAACTCCCGCGCGCCGTTTGACAACAAATTCTTGCGCGCTGCCGTAGACCGTGCCATCGATCGCGAAGCATTGGTGAAAGTGCTGTTCAACGGCTATGCGGCACCTGCACGCACGGCGTTTGCAAAAGGCAGCCTGGCTTACAACGAAGAGTTGAACAAACCGATACCGCCAAATGCGGACGAGATCAAGGACCTGTTGGCGAAAGGCGGACAGCCGAACGGATTTTCCTTCAAGCTGTACATCACGTCTTCCCCTGAAAACGAACAGCTGGGTGCGGTTCTGCAAAACATGTGGAAACAATACGGCATCAATGCGACTCTGGAAAAACTCGAGTACGGCCAATTGCTGGAGACCGGTGAAAAAGGCGAATTCGACGCGCTGCAGCTGGGCTGGTCCGGCCGCCAGGACCCTGACCAAAACTTCCATGACTTTGTCGTGACGGGCACTGCCAACAACGACGGACGCATCTCCCTGCCGAAGCTGGACGAGCTGGTGCTGAAAGCGCGCAGCGAAGTCGACGAGACAAAACGCAAAGCGCTGTATGAAGAAGCGACCAAGCTGCTGCAGGATGAAGCAGGCTATTCCTACCTGTACCACCAATACGTGCTGATCGGCATGAACAAGAAAGTATCCGGCTTCACCTATGTTCCGGACGGTATCATCCGTACCGCGACTCTGGACAAGCAATAAAGACAGAAGCATTATAACAGCGAGAGCGAGGAGGAATTGTCATGATGTTTGTGGTCAGACGCTTACTGCTGACAATCCCGATTCTCCTGCTGGTGTCGATTATGACGTTTTCTCTGATCCATATGATCCCGGGCGATCCTGCCCGGGTCATTTTAGGACAGGAGGCGACACCGGAAGCCTATCAGGCACTGCGAACGGAGCTGGGATTAGACAAGCCGATCGTAGTGCAATATTTTTCCTGGTTGGGAAAAGTGGTAACGGGTGATTTGGGAATGTCCATTACGGACCGCATTCCGGTCTCTGAATTGATCAAGCAAAGGCTGCCCGCAACGGTAGAGCTGACAATCGGGACTTTTCTTGTAGCGATCCTCATCGCATTTCCTGCGGGGATCCTGGCGGCGACGCGGCGCGGGACCTGGATTGATTACACGAGCACATTTACTGCGCTGGGGGGCATGAGCATCCCGAGCTTCTGGCTGGCGATGATGCTGATCATCTACTTCGCCGTAGAGAACCAATGGCTGCCTTCTTCGGGCTACGTCTCCTTCTTTGAAAACCCTGCGCAAAACCTGCTGGCGATGGTGCTGCCTTGTGTGGCTACCGGGCTGCGGGAATCCGCTGTCCTCATGCGCATGCTGCGTTCTTCGCTTCTGGACGTGGTCAACATGGACTTTATCCGTACTGCAAAAGCCAAAGGCTTGAATGAAGCGCGCACCATTCTGGGCCATGCCCTTCGCAATGCCATGGTGCCAGTCGTGACAACATCTGGCCTGATGATCGCAGGTCTCCTGGGTGGTCTGGTCATTACCGAATCGATCTTCTCCATTCCCGGCTTCGGCCGCCTGATCGTCGAATCGGTGTTCAAACGGGATTACGTGACGGTGCAAGGAGCCATTCTCGTTTCCGCCGTACTGGTTGTCATCGTCAATCTGGCCGTAGATATTTTGTACGCCGTGATCGACCCTCGCATCAAGGCTGGGAAAGGAGCAAGTGAGTGATGAAAACCGTAGGCAAATTTCTCCGCAATGGACTCGGCGTCATCGGAGCGGTGATTATCCTCGGATTGATTGTGGTGGCGCTGTTTGCTCCACAGATCGCTCCGTACGACCCCAATGCGCAAGATTACAACAAAATTTTGCTTCCGCCCGGCGGCGACCACCTGTTTGGGACAGACGACCTCGGTCGCGATATTTTCTCCCGTGTCGTTTACGGCGCGCGCATTTCCATGGAAGCGGCACTGATTTCCGTAGGAATCGCGATGCTCATCGGGGTGCCGATCGGACTGTTGTCCGGTTACTATCGCGGCTTTTGGGACGAGTGGATCGTCATGCGAAGTGTTGACGCGATGCAGGCATTTCCCTTCCTGATTTTGGCCCTGGCGATCTCCGCCGTGCTCGGCTCGGGCTTTGGCAACGCCATGCTGGCCATCGGTATCGGGTTTGCCCCCGCTTTTGTCCGGATCACCCGCGGGCAAGTTCTGACTCTTCGCAATATGGAGTACATCCATGCGGCGCGCTCGGTGGGAGTCAAAGATGCGCGCATCATTTTCCGGCACATCCTGCCCAATGCGCTCAATCCGATCATGATTCAGGCAACACTGGCGATGGCATCGGGAATTATCGCGGAAGCGTCCCTTTCCTATCTGGGGCTGGGCGTCCAACCGCCGACCCCGTCGTGGGGCAGCATGCTGAACCAGGCGCAGACGCTGATGTCGGTCGCCCCATATGCTACGTTCTATCCCGGTATCGCCATCTTTCTGGTCGTCCTAGGCTTCAACCTGCTTGGGGACGGGCTGCAGCAGGTTCTGGATCCGCGGGCCCGCAAATAAATGATAGGATACACATCCGAAGCATCGCCAGCCAAAAGGCAAGCCAATACCTGGCGTGCGCGCTATCGGGCAACAAGAAAATAAGGGAGTGGAGCAGATGACGACCATCTTGGAAGTGGAACAGCTGAGAACCCGGTTTCGCACAGACAGCGGTGTCGTCAGTGTCGTTGACGGCGTCGACTTCTCCATCCGGGCCGGCGAAACGCTCGGCGTCGTAGGGGAATCGGGCTGCGGAAAAAGCGTGACCAGCCTGTCGATCATGCGACTGCTGCCGCAGAACGGAACAGCAGAAGGAACGATCCGCTTTAACGGAAAAGACGTGCTCGGCCTGTCGGAAAAAGACATGCAGCGCGTGCGCGGCAACGAAATCGCGATGATATTCCAGGAGCCGATGACCTCGCTCAATCCGCTGCACACCGTAGGCAGGCAGATTGAAGAAGCGGTCATGCTCCATATGAAAGTAAGCAAGGCGCAGGCAAAGGAACGGGCGATCGCGATGCTGAAAGCGGTCGGAATGCCGCGCGCCGAAGAAATATACGGCGAATTCCCCCATCAGCTCTCCGGCGGGATGCGCCAACGCGTGATGATCGCCATGGCGATGTCCTGTGATCCAAAGCTGATCATCGCGGATGAGCCGACCACGGCGCTCGACGTGACGATTCAGGCGCAGATTCTCGATCTGATGCGCGACCTGAAGGAAAAGACCGGTACCTCGATCATGCTGATCACGCACGATCTGGGCGTAGTCGCCGAGATGTGCGATCGCGTCATCGTCATGTACGCAGGCCAGGTCGTCGAAGAGACCGACGTAGACACTTTGTTTGAAAGTCCAAAACACCCGTACACCATTGGCCTCATGAACTCGATTCCGGAGCTGGACGAGGAGCGCGAGTATTTGGAGACGATTCCGGGGGCGGTTCCGCTGCCGCATCAAATGCCGGCGGGGTGCCGATTTGCTCCGCGCTGCTCCAAAGCCATGGCGATCTGCCATGAAAAGCCGCCAGAGCTCTTGCAGCTGGAAGGCCAGAAATGCCGCTGCTGGCTGTACGCGGACGGGGGGGAACAAGCATGACGAAACCTCTGCTGACGGTAAAAGGCTTGAAACAGCATTTTCCCATCAAGGGCGGATTTCTGAAAAAGACAACCGGATACGTCAAAGCGGTGGACGGGATTGATCTGGAAGTGTATCCCGGCGAGACGCTCGGAATCGTAGGGGAGTCCGGATGCGGAAAGTCGACTACGGGACGAACCATTTTGCGGCTGCTGGAACCGAGCTCGGGCGAAGTATGGTTTGAAGGAAAGGACCTGGCGAAGCTTCCGAAAGAGGACATGCGCAAAATGCGCAAGGATCTGCAAATGATCTTCCAGGATCCGTACGCTTCGCTCAATCCGCGCATGACGATCAAGCAGATTTTGCTGGAGTCGCTGATGGTGCACAATATCGGTACAACGGCCGAGCGTGAGAAAACCATCGAAGAAATCATCGAGGTAGTCGGACTGCGTAAGGAGCATTTGAACCGTCACCCGCACGATTTTTCCGGAGGTCAGCGCCAGCGCATCGGGATCGCCCGCGCACTGGTCGTAAAGCCGAAGCTGATCATCGCCGATGAGCCGGTATCCGCATTGGACGTATCGATCCAATCGCAGGTGCTGAATCTGCTCAAGGACTTGAAAAAGGAATTCAATCTGACGCTGATGTTCATTTCCCACGACTTGTCGGTCGTCAAGCATCTGTGCGACCGGATCGCGGTCATGTACTTGGGCCGTGTCGTGGAAATCGCAGACAAGCGCACCTTGTTTGAAAATCCGAGCCATCCGTACACGCAGGCGCTGCTGTCTGCCGTGCCGGTGGCCAAACCCCGCCAAAAGCGGGAGAGGATTTTGCTGACAGGCGATCTGCCGAGTCCGGCAAATCCGCCGAGCGGTTGCACCTTCCATCCGCGCTGCCCTTACGCCACGGATGTTTGCAAAACGACGGTACCGAGTCTGGCCGATATCGGAGCCGGGCAAATGGTATCCTGCCATCTGGTGCAATCGGGGGAACTACGCCGCTAAAGGCAGGATGGAGGTACAGCATGATTTACTGGCAATTGTTTCTCGCGTTTTTCCGCATCGGTATTTTCGGTTTCGGGGGAGGACCGACGATGGTTCCCCTGTTCCATACCGAATGCGTCAAGAAGTATAAGTGGGTCACGGATGAAGACTTTGCAGACAACCTGGCGCTCGGCAACGCGCTCCCCGGTCCGATCGGCACCAAGCTGGCCGCCTTTATCGGGTACAGGGTCAAAGGGTGGAAGGGCGCGCTGGTCGCCAATATCGGGGTCGTCCTGCCTGTCGTCGTCGCCATGATCTGCCTTTTGGAGGTCATTTACAAGTGGAAAGACGCACCCGGCGTGTACGGCATGATTCAGGCGATCGGACCTGTCATCGCCGTCATGACGGGAGTGCTTACCTGGGAGTTCTTGCAGAAGTCGTGGCAAGGGGCCTCCAATAAAGGCGGGGTCAGCATTTCGCTCGCTCTCTCGCTTGTCGCGCTGCTCTTTCTCGACTGGCATCCGGGTATCGTCGTGGCAATCGCGCTGGTGATTTCCTTTGGCTACTCCACTTGGTCGGTCCGCAAGCGCAAGAAGAAGGACGGCAAGGAGGGCGCAGCATGATTTACCTGCAGTTATTTTGGGCGTTTTTCATCTCCAACATCTTGGGGTACGGCGGCGGTCCGCCCAGCATTCCGCTGATCCAGAACGAAGTGGTCGATCATTACAATTGGATGTCGGTAAAGGAATTCGGGGAAATGCTGGCGGTAGGCAACGCGCTGCCCAGCCCGATCGCGACAAAGCTGGCCGGTTATGTCGGCTATCAGGTAGCGGGTATACCGGGAGCGACGGTGGCGCTGTTTGCAACGGTGGCTCCGACTGCGATTGCGATGATCCTGCTGCTGCAATTCATCAATATTTTCCGCAGCGCACCGCAAGTAAAAGCCATGACCCAGTCGGTACGCCCGATCGTCACGGTGCTCTTGGGCACCATGACCTACCAATTTGTCTTGGGGGCAGTGGAAGGAATCGGATGGATGCAGACGATCATCCTGTCAGTGGCTTCCTACCTGCTTCTGGAAACCTGGAAGGTCCATCCTGCTATCGTCATCGTAGCAGCAATGGTGTACGGGTTTATCTTCATAGGCTAATTTCTCACAGTTCTCAAGGAGGCTATCAACATGGTACATTTTGACGCGATGGATTACCCGTACGCATCCAGACGCACGACGACCTTTGCCCGAAATGGGATGGTCGCGACTTCTCAGCCGCTGGCGGCGCAGGCAGGTCTGGATATTCTGAAAAGAGGCGGAAACGCCATTGATGCTGCGATCGCAACGGCAGCTTGTCTGACCGTCGTGGAACCGACGTCGAACGGCATCGGCGGTGACGCGTTCGCATTGGTGTGGGTCAAAGACGAACTGCACGGATTGAATGCGAGCGGGCCGGCGCCGAAGAGCATTTCCATCGAAGCGGTGAAGGCGAAGGGGCATGAAGAAATGCCGACCTACGGCTGGACGCCTGTCACTGTGCCGGGAGCGCCTGCTGCCTGGGCAGCCCTGTCCAAACGTTTCGGCAAATTGCCGTTGACCGAAGTGCTGCAGCCCGCTATCGATTATGCGGAAAACGGCTATCCGCTGTCGCCGACACTGGCGCACTACTGGAAGCTGGCGTACAACAAGTTCTCCAAGCTGTGCACAGGAGACGAATACGCTCATTGGTTCAAGACGTTTGCGCCTGAGGGGAAAGTCCCGCAGGTCGGCGACATCTGGAAGTCACCGGGGCATGCTGCGACGCTGCGCGAAATCGCCGAGACCAACGGGGAAAGCTTTTACCGGGGATCTCTGGCGGACAAAATCGATGCATTCTCCCACGAGTGCGGCGGCTTCTTGACCAAAGAAGACCTGGCGGCATTCGAGCCGGAGTGGGTCAAACCGCTCAGCGTAAACTACCGCGGCTACGACGTATGGGAAATTCCGCCGAACGGCCAGGGCATGATCGCCCTGATGGCGCTCAATATCCTCAAGGGCTTTGACTTTGGGGCCAAAGATACACCGGAGACGTACCACAAGCAAATCGAAGCCATGAAGCTGGCATTTACCGACGGCTTGAAATACATCACCGAATCCGGGAAGATGAGCGTCACGGCCGAAGAGCTGCTCGCAGACGAATACGCGAACCAGCGCCGTGCCCTGATCGGAGAAGAGGCGCTCACACCGGAGCCGGGAAATCCGCGTTCCAGCGGTACCGTCTACCTGGCGACAGCCGATGGCGATGGCAACATGGTGTCGTTCATTCAGAGCAACTACATGGGCTTCGGCTCCGGCGTCGTCATCCCGGACACCGGTATCGCCATGCAGAACCGCGGCCACAACTTCTCGCTGGATCCTGCTCACGACAACCGTCTGGAGCCGGGCAAGAGGACGTATCATACCATCATCCCGGGCTTCCTGACCAAGGACGGCAAGGCGGTTGGACCGTTCGGCGTGATGGGCGGATTCATGCAGCCGCAAGGGCATGTGCAGGTCGTCATGAACACGATCGACTTCCATCTTAATCCGCAGGCTTCGCTGGATGCACCGCGCTGGCAGTGGACGGAAGGCAAGACCGTCGAGCTCGAGCGCCACTTCCCCGAGCATTTGGCGATGGCATTGGAGCGCAAAGGCCACCAGATCAAATGGGCGCAGCTCGGCAATTACTTCGGCCGCGGCCAAATTATCTGGCGCGATGAAAATGGCGTGCTGAGCGGCGGTACGGACATGCGTGCCGACAGCTGCATCGCTGCGTGGTAAAAAAATAAAGGGAACGCGAAGGTCGTATGGAACTTGGTTCTGTACGACCTTTTCATTTGGAAAAATTCGGGATACTATTTTTTTAGATCGTCAACCCGTTGTCATTTCAAACGCTGGGGAAGGAAAGGGGATGGGAAATGTGAGCACGGGTCTGTACCTGTTCATTTTGGTGTTCAACATCGGTTTGTCTTTACTGGTGCTTCCGCGATACAAAGAAAAGTGGGCAGCATTTAGAAATACCCCGATGGCAGGGAGGCTGATCGCGGCCGGATTCGCTGTCGTGGGGCTGTGGGTGTTCCTCCTGTATCAGACGTTTGTCATTTTCTTTTGAGGCGTCATGCTTCGCTCACCAGTTGCAGGGCGCGTGGAACGCGGCCAAGAAAGGGGAACTTTTGCAGAAGAACCGTATGGAGAGCAGCCTCCATACGGTTTTTTTTGTACAGAGAGGAATTTATAAAATCCCTATCCAGTATAAGGGCAACCGCAGCTCCGCCAAAAGGTTCATGCACAAAAGCCCTCTGAATCAAACAGAGGGCCTTTGCGGCTTTTGGTCTAGGAATTGGCTCTTACCACGCTTTCAAACTTACCTTTGTGCGCTCCGTTGCAGAAAGGTTTGTTCGAGGACAAACCACAGCGACAGAGATGTACCTGCGCTTTCGTCTCCATGGGATTCCCTTCGCCATCCAGCAGCTTGAACTCGCCCGTGACCAGCAGCGGGCCGTTATCCAAAACTTTAATGTCTGACATGCTTTCACCTCCAGTTACTGGTTATTTTTGCACAACTCCACTTGCAGTAAACGGGACGTCAGAAGCAAGCCTGCTTCGTTTGGCCTGATCTCGCAGAATTCGACAGCTTTCAGGGGGGACTTTGTATGGGCGACGGAGACGCGAGAGAGGCTATACGTCCTGTGAAAAACGCGTATGAAGTGCGCAATGATGGATTTTTTTGAAAAAGGTCCCAAAAAAACCTGGGAATGCTGCAACAAAATTTACCATATTCCCGTCTGTGATGGTGAAATTGTTCCAAAAGAAGGAAGGGGGGTACATGGTGCTATCTATGTATGTCGTCATTCCTATTCTGCTCGTCCTGGCTGTCGCTGTGTATACCGACCTACGACGCAGGCTCATCTACGATTGGCTGACGCTGCCGGGCATTGCGTATTTTCTCCTGTATCATGCGTTTGTGCATCCACAAGCGTGGGTGTCCTATGCTTTGGGAGTCGTCGTGCTGGGGGGGATCTCCCTGCTCATGGCGGTGATGAGCAAAGGACAGGTGGGCGGGGGAGATATCAAACTGTTTGCGTTGGTTGGCGCGGCGCTGGGGTGGCAGGCCGGTCTGTTGATTGTAGGACTTACTTACCTGTTTGCAGGGATCGCGCTTGTACCGATGTGGATTGCGTCCAAACTCACAGAGCGGGTGACTTTCGGACGAGAAATGCCCTTGGCCCCATTCATTGCAGGGGGAACGAGCATGTTGCTGGCAATGGTCTTCCTTTGGTGAGCGGAATGACTCACGGAATGAAGTCCTATTCGATCAGTAGGTATTTTTCCTTATTTTGTAAAAATTGGTGTTTTATCGACAGTATTTTACACGATTCCATTTTGGGCTCCTGTAAAATTTTTGGGAGAAGACTCCTGATTTTGAACAAAGAGAGGATATTTTCTGATGTTGGAATCCAAACGAAGAGCCATCATTTTCCTTGTTTTATCTTTTTTGCTAGCAGCGCTGGCCGGTTTTCTGTTTTTGAAAAAGATCAAGGATATCAACGCCCAGCTGGGCGAGATGGTGGAGATTTACGAAGCGAATGCCGATATTCCCTCCCGTGCTCTGATCCAGCCGGATCAGCTGACCGTGAGGAAGATACCGAAGAAGTACGCGGATGATTCCTACGTCACCGACAAGCTGAGCTTGAAAAACCAGGTAACCATCGTTCCCTTATCCAAAGGGGACATCATTACGAAAAATATCCTCAAGCCGGCCAATATCGTCCGGGACCAAAACAATCGGCTGGTCACCGTGTTCGCCTCGGGGAATATCGTCTTTGACCAGGAGCTGGAGGCGCTTGACCGCGTAGACATCATCGTCTCCCATACGGTAGGCGGACAGCCGGTTACGGAAGTATTCATGAAGGACGTACCTGTGGCGATGGTGGCCAAGTCGGAAAACAAGTTTAAGGGAGTCGCTCTGGAATTGCCGTTTCAGGAAGTGCCCAAGTTCATCCACCAGCAGCATTACGCGGAAGTCATCCGCATTTTGAAAGCCAATGTCGGGAAAGGGGAGCTGGGGATCCCTGATCCGTTCTCCAAGTCAGGGACGGAGCAAAAGGAAGCAATGCCCGCCGACAAGCCTACAGCGGAAACAAAGCAGGTCGCACCGCCGGCCGGACAGACACCGCCAGCCGGGCAAAATCCGCCTGCAGTGCAAAAGCCTCCTGCAGCGCCGCCCCCGGCGGGGCAGACGCAACACACTACGCAGACACCAAAAACCGGGGGATAAGTCATGAACAAAGATCTGAAAATTCTCGTCGTCGCGGATTACGAGTCGGTCAAGGAAATGCTGCGAGAGTTGCTCGCCGCTTACGAACAAGTGCAATATACGACCTCGATAGAAGTGAAAAAGGAAATTGACCGGATCGGTCCCGACGTCGTGCTGCTCGTCCAGCCGGAAGATGGAGCGGGTGTCGAGCTGGTCCAGTACATACAAGGCGAGCTGCCAGAGGGAATCGTCATTTTTCTTACGGAGAAGCAGGATTTCATCTTGCTGCGGGATGTCGTCCGCGCAGGCGCTGTGGAATACATCGTGATGCCGGATGAGCTCAATCTGCTTACAGACCGTCTGGAGAAAATCTCTGAGCTGGCGCAGATTCAGCAGCGGAAGAGCGGTACGGACGCATCCGGAAAAGCGTTCGTCCGTGGGCGCGGAAAGATTATTTCCTTTTACAGCGGAAAGGGCGGAAGCGGCTGCACCCAGCTGGCGACAGGATATGCCCAGGCGTTGAAGCTGGAATCTACGGCGAGCGTCCTCTTGATCGACCTCAACCTGCAGTACGGCGGGGTCGAAACCTTTCTCTCCTTTGACAGCAACCGCACGCTTGGCGATTTGATCCCTGTCATGAACGAGATCAACGAATTCCATATCCGCAACGTCGCGCAGAGAGAGAACCACTCCAAGCTGGAGGTGCTCGTCAGCCCGCGCGATGCCGAGACGGCGGAAAATATGTCGGAGGCTTTCGTCACCAGACTGATTCGCGCCAGCCGCCGCAGCTACGACTTCGTCATCATCGACTTGCCTTCCCATATGAACGAGCTGACGTACGCAGCACTGTCGGAATCGGACCTGATCTACTATGTGATGAACCTGGATACGCCATCCGTGCAAATTTACAGGCTGGTAGATGACCTGTTTCGCCGCCTGCGGATCGATACGGCAGGCAGGCTGGAGGTGGTCGTCAATCAGGTCGGACGTGACAACGAGCTGCTCGTATCCGATCTCAAAGGGTTGATCAACGTTCCGATCACCGCCGAGATCAGCCGCGACCATCAAGGGGTGCAGGCAGCTGTGAACCAGGGCAAGCCGCTGCAAAAAGAGGCGAACGAGAAAAAGCTCTCGTCGGCCGCCAAAGACATTCGCAAATGGGTACTCAACAAACTGTCATAGAGGGTGGGAGTTAGATGGCGTTATTTCGACGCAAGCAAGAACAGACCACGCCTGGCGAAGAAGCTCCCCGGACGCTTGCCGCCTCGCTTGCGGCTCCTTCCTACAATCCGTACATCGACGAGCTGGCTGAGCATTACAAAACCCGTCTTCTGCGGGAAACGAATCTCGAGCGTCTGACCAGCCTGAATCCTCAGGAGATGCGGCTTGCCATCGAGCGGATGGTTTCCCAGTACATGTCGGAAGAAAAGGTCGTCATTCCCCGGGGCGAAAAGGAATTGCTCCTGACACGTCTGATCAATGAATCGGTCGGGCTGGGGCCGTTGGAGCCGCTGCTCGCCGATCCGGAGATCACCGAGATCTCCATCAACGGCCACAATCTCGTCTACATCGAAAAGCGCGGGAGACTGGAATTGACCGATCTGAAGTTTCGCGACGAGGAACATCTGCGCCACATCGTCGATCGAATCGTGGCTCCACTCGGCAGACGCATCGACGAGAGCTCGCCGATGGTCGATGCGCGATTGAAGGACGGAAGCCGCGTGAACGCGGTCATTCCGCCGATCAGCCTGAACGGCACACTGGTTTCGATCCGGAAATTCCGCAAAGAGCCGTATCTGATGGCAGACCTGATGCAATTCGACTCGTTCAACGAGCCCATGTCGCAGTTTTTGCAGGCTGTCGTCGAGGCGAAAATGAACGTGCTGATCTCCGGCGGTACCGGCAGCGGAAAAACGACGCTCCTGAATGCGGTAGCCAGAGCCATCCCGCACTACGAGCGGGTCATTACCATCGAGGATTCGGCGGAGCTAAAGCTGGCGCATCCCAACTGCGTCGGTATGGAGGCGCGTCCGCCCAACATGGAGGGAAAAGGAGAAGTCACGATTCGCCAGCTCGTGCGAAATTCCCTCAGGATGAGGCCGGACCGGATCATCGTCGGGGAGGTGCGCGGAGCCGAAGCGTTTGACATGCTGCAAGCGATGAATACGGGGCATGAAGGCTCGCTTACCACCGTCCACGCCAACTCGCCTCATGACGCATTCAACCGCCTGGAAGGGATGGTCGTCATGGCGGGGATGGATTTGCCGTCGTCCATCGTGCGCGAGTACATCGTCAGCGCGCTCGATATCATCGTACAGGTCACACGCCTCTCGGACGGAACGAGAAAAATCGTGTCGATCTCGGAAGTGGCGAAATCGGATGACAAACGGATCGAGGTGCAAGAGATTTTTCGCTTCAAACGAACCGGGATCGGCAGCAAAGGGGAGGTGCTCGGTTACTTTACGCCGACGGGCATCGTTCCGAAATGTTTGGAGCGGATCGAAATTTCCGGCATTCAGCTGGATACGTCCATTTTCCGGACGGAGGGAGGGATGATACGTGACCATAGCTATTCTTATTAGTATCGCTGTCCTGTTTGGCTTTTGGGGCTTGTACGAGTACATGGGCTACCGGATGAAGAAAACCGAATGGAAAAAGCGGGCGGAAGAGTGGTACGAGGTCAAAACCAAGCGAAAAAGCTTCATCGTCGTGTGGGGCGACAAATTTGACCAGCTGCCCATGGCCAAAGAAGTGCGTCAAAGGCTGAGAAAGGCGAACATTCCCCTGACCCCGTCCGAACTGTACGCGGGAATGGCGGTGGGGGCCGCTCTGATCGCCTTTTTCCTGAACAATGTCGTCGCCATCCCGTCGCCGTACAATATCATCGCTGGTGTGTCCCTGATGTACATCATCCAGAAATTCGTGTTTTTTACGAGGCGCAACAAATATTTGGACAGATTAAACGATCAGCTCTCAGAGGTGTGCCGACTGCTGGCGAACTCGCTGCGCGCCGGCCTGACTTTGACGCAAGGCATCGCCATCGTAGCCAAGGAGCTGAATGCGCCAGCGGGAGAAGAGTTCAAGCGCATGTCCCGCGAGCTGCAGCTTGGCGTCAGCTTTGACCGTGCCCTGCAGGAGATGGAAAAGCGGATTCCCACACGCGACTTCCGGATTTTTTCGGCTACTCTCCTCATTCAGCGCCGGGCGGGGGGAAACCTCAGCGAGGTGCTGCAGGAGATGGCGGAGACGATGGAGGAGCGCCGCATCGTCTCCCAGGAAATCAAAACGATGACAGCCGAGCAGCGGTACGTTTCGTATCTGGTGCCGATCATGCCGGTGATCCTGGTGCTGATGATGAACATGATCAACCGGGGGTTTATCGACCCGCTCTTTACGCCGGCCGGCCTGATCATTCTCGGGTTGTTTATTGCAGGCACGCTATTGTCCTATATCCTCGTGAAAAAAGTGACCAACATAAAGGTGTGATGGCATGGATGCCCTGATTCTCACATGTCTGTTTCTGTTCTTGTTGTTCTTTTCCATTTTCTTAAAAGAGTGGTATTTGTACTCCAGCGAAAAGCGCAAGCTGATCGATCATATGTACGATGTGACCGGCTACAGGTCCTACGATGTGCGGAAGCCGGAAACAGCCTCGGAGCGGGTGCTGAAACGGCTACTGCGCTACGGAGACGATTATTCAGCTTTAGGTCAGCGTCTCAACTTTTTCAGCGAATCGCACGAGGTCGAAGACTGGCTGTTGAAGGCGGGGCGCCCGCTTGATTTGACTGTCGCCCGGTTTCAGGGAGTCAAGATCGTCCTGTCCCTGCTGGGGGTTATCGCGGGTTCCGTATTTTTTGTTCTGAGCCTGCCCTTTTCGCAATTCGGCATCATTCTCTGGCCGCTCGTCGGGTACTTTCTCCCGATCCTCTGGCTGAAAAGGAAGGCGCGAGAGAGACAGCAGCAAATCCGCTATGACTTGCCGGAATTTCTCGACACCGTCAGTGTCACGCTGCAGGCAGGGGTCAGTCTCGACCATGCGCTGCGCGAGGTGATCCGTTTCTTTAGTGGACCGATCCGGGAAGAATTTTCTCGCTTCAATCAGGAGATCGATCTCGGGGTGCCTCGTGAAAAAGCATACGAGCACTTGCTGCGGCGCAATGACAACCCGGAGTTTCAGATGCTGATCAAATCCCTGATTCAGGGCATGCGGCTGGGGGTCCCCATTTCCGTCACCTTTAAAGTGCAGGCGGAAAACATGCGGCGGATGCGCAAGGAGCTGGTCAAGGAAAAAGCGGCCAAGGCATCGCCAAAAGTGACCCTGATCACGACGCTGGTAGTCGCACCTACAGCCATGCTGATGATTGGCGGGCTTATGGTGTTAAACATTTTAAAAGACACAGAAAAGTTTACAGGCATTTTAAAGTAGGATCCGTTCCTTGGGCTTTGCTAGGAGGTGATGCTGCACACAGTCGAGCATGAATGCAACGTGCAGTTCTGATGAAGCATTTCAAAAATATGGCTTTGGAGGAGTAGATTCGTATGAAAAATTGGATGAAAAAAGTGACTGGTACATTTTTTAGACCGCTGCGCAATCAAAAGGGTGCGCAATCCATTGAGTGGATTGCTTTGGCCGCTGTCGTTCTGGCGGTTTTGGGAGCCGTCGCCACCTATTTTGGCGACGATGAAGACAAAGTAGGGAAAGCTGTATCCGGCACCCTCTCCGATGTCATTGAACACGTTGGCGACAAAATTACTGGAGACTAATCATGTTCATGCTCTCTTGCCATTCGATTCGTACTTGCAGGCAGTGGGAATGCGATCCCCCACTGCCTCGCTTCCCATCTTGATGGCACACAACAGTCTTTGAACGTTACGGGGGTACATAAAAAATGAAGCTGATGAAGATGCTGGCGCTAGCCCTCGTGCTGATGACTTTGTTGCACGCATGCTCCAGCGAGAGTCCGACAGATCCGCAGGAGACCACAGCTCCGCCTCAAACAGCAGAGCCTCCCGTGCAAAGTCCGGCGGTGAATGAACCCGGCAAGCAGCAGCCCTCCCATGAAGAGCGTATGGCGGCGCTCAAAGCCTCGCTGCCGGAGGGAGTCACCAAAGTTCCCGAAACGGCGGAGGAAATAGCAAAATTTCCGGCCGGACGTTTCGCAGGTGCGAACAACAGCAAGCAGGGAGAGCCGATGAAGGAGTTTCTGGAACAACTCCCGCCTGCGCACGAAGCGGATGAAGAGACGGCCAATCTGTACTTTCTCGCTCTCCTGAGTGCGTTTGCCGAAAACTATCCGGACCCTGCGCAAATCGAGTATGACATCAAAATGGCCGCGTTTGGAAGTCCTGAGATGGATGACCCGCGTTACCAATTTAAAGAACAGTACAATGTCGAGATCATATTGGATGCGAGTGGAAGCATGGGTGCGAGCATGGGAGGCCAATCGAAAATGGAGGCAGCGAAGGAAGCCATTCTGTCGTTCGCCAAATCCTTGCCCCAGGATGCGAAGGTAGCCCTCCGCGTATACGGACACAAGGGAAGCGGAAAAGACGCGGACAAAGCCCTCTCCTGCTCCAGCACGGAATTGGTGTACGGGATGCAGGCGTACAACGAACAAACCATGCAGAAAAGCCTCAAAGCATTCCAGCCGACGGGGTGGACTCCGATCGCTTTTTCGTTGCAGGAAGCGCAAAAGGATTTGCAGAGCTTCTCAGGCGAGAAAAGCACCAACATGATCTATCTGGTGAGCGACGGCGTGGAAACATGCGGTGGCGATCCAGTGGCAGCTGCGAAACAGCTGGCTACTTCCAGCATTACACCGATCGTCAATGTCATTGGGTTCGACGTGGACAGCGATGGGCAGAAGCAGCTGCGGGCAGTGGCGGAAGCGGCTGGCGGTCGCTATGTGACGATCAAGGACCAGAAGGCGCTGCAAGAAGAGTTTGGCAAGGCCAGGGAGGCGGCGCGCCAGTGGTACAGCTGGAAAAGAAACGAGTCCCATGAGGCCTACTCGCAAAAAGTTGACTATTTGATCAACAATACGAGCTTCAAGCTGGAGTGGAAGTTCCTGGCGGACGATGAGGCGGACAATCTCAAATGGGCGATTCGTCAGATGGAACGGGACGACCGGTTCTCCAAGGAGCTCGTAGCCGAACTGGAAAAGAAGCAGAAAGAGCGGGAACGACTTGTCAACGATTCAGCGGAGAAACTGGAAGATTTCCTGGATTCTTTGACCAAGAAGTCGTACAAGGAAACGATCGAAGCGATTCAAAAGGAATACAACGCAAACGTAAATAAACCGTAGCCGGGTGAATTTCCAGGCACAAGCAAAGGGGGGAGTGTATGAGCAGCCTGTTACGACGTTCAAAATGGGCCGGAGTCATTGCCTGCCTGATTTTGCTGATGAATCTGTTGCCGTTTGGAGCTATCGTCCATGCAGAAGGACTGTCGACCGGGGACGTCAAGCCCGGTGACATCACACCGGGAGACATTGACCCCGGAAGGCTTCGCCCCGGCGATATACAGCCGGGAAATGTGCAATGGGATACGGGTGGGATCCAGCCGGGGGAAATCCAGCCGGGCGATGTGCAACCGGGCGATGTGAAGCCGGGCAATGTGGATCCAGGAGATTTGCAACCAGGTGACGTGCAACCGGGTGACGTGCAGCCGGGTGACGTGCAACCAGGCGATGTGAATCCAGGCAATGTACAGCCGGGCAATGTGCGGCCAGGATCGGTGCAGCCGGGCGATACGCAGCCGGGGGGTGTCTCATCAGGCGACATCAAGCCGGACAATATCGCGCCGGGAAGCGTAAAACCGGGCGATCTCGGTGGTTCCAAAGATTCGCAGGCGTATGAGTATATCAAATGGTCAGCGAACAATGCCTTTGGCGGCAGCCTGAAATACACGGCGGATTTGACCATGCAAGGGGAAGTATCCCCGAGCAGTCTCGCTTGGGGACGCGGACTGTTTTTGGCGGAGCTCGGCGTGAGGGCCTTTGATATTCAGATGAAGGGTACCCCTTTGGAAGATCTGAGCGGTTCGTTCGTAGACGGATTTGACGGAGCGGCGGGCTATGCCAATGTCAAATTCATTTCCGACCTCAGAAGCGGCCTGCCCGTAACGGGACTCGTCAAAGGGCTGAACATCGCTGCGGCGGGCATCAGCCTGGTTTTTGACGGGTACGACACCTTCACCAATTTCCGCGATGCGTTTGATTCAAGCAAAGGGAAAGACGAGCGAATCGACTTTTTCATTGATGGAACAGGGACTGCGGGCAGTACCTTCATCGACGCCGCCGTCATCGCCGCGATGATCCCAGGCGGGCAAACCGTTGCCGTCGTCCTGGTCAGCGTGGGCGCAGCGCTATGGGTCGGCAGCCGGCTGGTGAAGTGGAGCCGAAAAATATACAAATTGTTTGCGTAGATGGTGCGTGTCTATGATTTCTGAGGATGGGAATGAACACGATTGAAGCATCCATTGAAAGAAAGCTTTCTTTTCTATACGAGACACATCGAATCCATGCTGTTGATCTCGGCAGTGGTGGTCCTTCCGTTTTTGCTCATCCACAACTACGCCGTAAATACGATCAACTTCATGGCTTCGTTCACCGGGGCCAAAATTGTGTCTGGCTATTTCAATCTATTTTTGTTGCTGCTGTTCATCACGATCGTGCAGCTTCCGTTTGCGCAGTTCGTGCAAAACCATCTGGACGGCGAGGAACGGCCTGTCCGCCAGGCGCTGGGCAGCTTTTTGGATAATGGCTTTTCCCTGTTTGTCTTTAGTGTGGTCTACGTCCTGGCGGTGTCGACAGGGATGCTTCTGTTTCTGGTGCCGGGGCTGGTGATCCTCGTCCTGTTTTATCTCACGCCCTACCTGATGGTGATCAAAAAACAGCCTGTGAAAGAGAGCTGGAAAAAGGCGTTTGGAGTCGGAAAGAAGCATTTTTTCCCCATCTTGGGGGTCATCTTGCTCGCGAGTGTCGTGGAATGGATCATCGGGCTGATCGGTTTGTACACGGTGACGTACATTACGACGAGCTTTGGCGCTGTGCTATTTACCCAAATCCTGCTGAATGTGATTATTTTCCCGCTCATTGCGGTGATTTTCACCATGTACACGCACAAATGGATGGATGAATCGAAGAGCGCCGAAAGCGAACCGCTGGAGGGGTAGCAGCAGGGACAAGAAGGGAGAGGGGTACGGGTTGTCTACGAAGGAAGCCAAAATGCAGAGGTTTTGGAACGTGGCCGCCATCATTTTGTACGGGGTATTTTTGCCGTTATCCTGCCTGTTTTTGATTGTGGGTGAATCCATTCCGATCGCCTTGATTCTCTTCTGGTTTTTGCTCCCCTATATCGAGCAGTCGGGGATGGAGCATCTGCGGCAAAAAGAGCTGAAACGATAATTCCCGCCTGGGGAGGAGGAGGTTGCCATGTCCAAGCAGGAACGAAACTGGCGGCGCTTTTGGACGTTCATGCTGATTTATTTTTACGCCTTGATCACGCCGGCGACGATCGTGAGCGCGATCTACACAGAGGATTTTCCGCTTAGCCTGGTGATACTTGCTATCGGACTGCCGTTCATGCGCAAGAATCACCTCGCCGCTCTTCGCAGGAAGCATGCCTGAAGTCCAGTCGCCGGAAAAGAGAGCGGAAATCGCGGAGAGGAGGGGGCGAGCGGCATGCGAATCAAGCAAGCACTGTCCAACGAAAAGGGCGCCATTACGATCGAATTTCTCGGAATCCTGCCGCTGGTCTTCATCATCATGCTGATCTGCTGGCAATTTTTGATTGGCGTATACGGGGTCATTGCCGGCCAATCAGCGGCCAATGAGGCTGCCAAGGTGTATGCGATCACGCAAAGCGAGAGCTCGGCTCTGGCTGCTGCGGAAAAAGTGCTGAACGGTGCTGGAGGCGGCATCCGCTACAGCAGCGGCGAATCGTACGTAGAGACGACAGGGGACGGCTACTTCAAGGTAAAGGTCGGCGTCGATCTGGACATCATCTTTTTGCCGGATATTTTGACCCACAATATGGATGAGAGCGACAAGGTCATTTCTTTTCAACGCGAGATCACGAGCCGGGTGGTTCGCTGATGAAGAACATCGCAGGGTACATTCGAAACGAACGCGGAAATGTCACGATTCTGTCCATCAGCTTCTTTTTCGTCATCATGCTGATCCTGTTCATGGCGCTGTTTAACCTGTCGACGGTTTTCGCCTTCAAGGAGCAGGCGTCGAACGGCGCACAGCAAGCGGCCCTGGCCGCGATCAAGCCGGTGTACGACGAAATGGAAATAGCCATTAGACGATACGATACTGCCCCGGGGCGTTACTATGACGAAAGGTATATATGGCCAGCACTCGAATTGGCCGAAAGCTCGATTCGTGCCAGCCATTGGGATTGGGCGCAGAGCGAAGTCCGGTATGCGGCCATTGACCAGGTCCTCGGCAACTGGCTGCCGGCCAACCCGGAGCTTTTGGGCTATGTCATCGACGGGCTCACTTCGGCCCAGGCCGAAATACCGGGTGTCGTCGCCAAAATTTTAAACGACAACCATGCGACGGTATCCGGCTCCATCGTTGTGATCTTCAATGCGGAGCAGCGTGTCGAAGTACAGACATCCGCCCGCTTTCGCTCTACGACATTTGACTTTCCCTTTATGCCCGACCCGCAGCATGAGGAGGAAGTATACCAGACCGCGCAGAGCAGACAGATTGGATTTTTGGATGCCGTAGGGGGCTGGGGGTCCATTTCCCTCACCTTGTAAAATCACGTCCTGCCAAACGATCACGTAATCATCGACATCATACAAGGAGGCTGTCAAAAGGATGCGAAACATACACAGGCGGCTGTTTGGCCTGATGAACAGTTTCTTGATTCTGCTTCTGGCCAGCGGATGTTCGCTGGGGGCAGCGGGGGCGGGTTCGCAGTCCGGAGGGTCTCGATTGCCGCAAACGACGCAGGAGTTAATCGCAGCCGAACCGGGACCTTTGGCGGGAACGCAGTTTTACCTCGCCCAGTACCCGAATCGAGCCGCGATCACGAACATTTTGGAGAGGATGCCGACGGTGGTGGATGGCATGGACCAGTCCCTGTTGGATACGTACTGGAATCAGCTGCTCCTTCTCTTCTCGGAAGATTACCTCAGTCCGCAGATGGTTGTGGATCGGTGGAAAATGGCATCCTTTGGAAGCCCTGACATCGGGGATGCCCGGTTTCAGTTTCGCGAGAATTTCAACGTGGAAATCATTTTGGATGCGAGCGGGAGCATGGCCGGAAAGATCGGCGACAAGACGAAGATGCAGCTGGCCAAGGAAGCGATCAAGGAATTTGCGGAATCGCTCCCGGAGGAGGCGAAGATTTCCTTGCGGGTGTACGGACACAAAGGAAGCAATGCCGATACCCACAAACAGCTCTCCTGCAGCAGCAGCGACATGGTCTACCAGCTGCAATCGTATAACGCCGAGAAGCTGGATCAGGCTCTCGCCATGTTTGAGCCGACGGGATGGACTTCCATCGCGCACTCGTTGCGTCTCGCGCAGCAGGATCTGGCGGCGTTTGACGCAAAGAAGAACACCAACGTCATTTATCTGGTCAGCGACGGCATCGAGACGTGCGACGGCGACCCCGTGGCGGTCGCCAGAGAATTGTCCCAGTCCAATATCATGCCGCTCCTAAATGTCATCGGGTTCGACGTCAACGCCGAGGGGCAAAAGCAGCTGAAGGCGATCGCTCAGGCTTCCCAAGGGCTGTACGCGAATGTGACCAACCGCGACCAGTTCAAGAAGGAGCTGGAGCGGGCGAAGGAAATCGCCGAGAAATGGGAGCAGTGGAAACGCGACGCCTGGACGGAAGTGGGCAACATCCTCATCGACCGAAGAAAGTGGATAGATGCCTACGATCGGGATTGGTACGAGAAAAACTGGCGCGAGAGCATGAACCTGGGGACGGCGATCGACTATTTGTACGCCACAGGAAAGATCGGCAATGAGGCAAAAGCGTACTTCACCCAACAAAGACAAAGCAGAGAAGCCCTGGCGACCCAGTCCAAAGAAGAGCTGATCGATTACCTCGTCAATCTCACCAACAAGACGTATGAGGAAATGCGCGTGGAGATCGAGGAAAAGTACAGCGGCGGCTAGGGGAGGATTCTCTTTTTCATAGAAACCGAACAAAAAAACAGCGGGAATGGGCCTCCCGCTGTTTTTCATACAGATAGAAATTAAAGGCAACCGCGGCTCCGCCAAAAGCCATGGCGTAGCCGGGTTTTCTAATCAGATGTGTTTTAGATGTACGTGAAGGTAACCACTTGGCGCGACACGGTATCGACTCCGATCGCGATGGCTTGTCGGCCGTCGGTATAGTAAAAGTAGCGTTTCAGATCGTCCGGATTCGGGGGAGAAGTCTTGACCAACTGGAAAGCCGCAGGGGTAAGCAGCCTTTGCGTACGGATGAACTCTTCCGCGGCCTGCTTGAGCTCGGCATCCGTCATCGTCTTTGCGGTTCGCTCTCCATCCGTGCCGAGTACATCGATGGATACCGAGAGCACGACCTTCGACTTCGGGTCGATGATGGCGTGAAAGGCGGAAACTTCTCCGGGTTGGGGGTTGCGGTTCAAGACGGCATGGACGGGAACTCCTCGGAAGATCGGTTCGCCGGTAGCCGACTCCACGAGCTTGGCCGGATCCTCCAGCGTGATTTCCCGATCGGCTGCGCTTACGTCGAGATGGTAGTATTGCCTGACAGCGGCAGAGGCGATCTGCGCCGCTTCGTCTTTGGTAAGTCCCTGCACCTGCTCAGGGGAAGAGTCTGTACTGCAGCCGGTCAGCAGCGAGACAAACAGGAGCAGCTTGATCCACGAAAACTTTGTCATTGTACCCTCCGTTGTTCCTTGTAAGTCATGTCTATCTTAGCAAGGATGGGGTCACATCGAAATCGATTTTCCTTTCCAGCACCTTACGAAGTTGTAAGCTTCGCCTTAGGGGGGAAACCAGGCGGGCAGACCCGCATTTCCAGGAAGAGAGGAGTTCGCAGGAGAAGAGACGAAACATTCAGAGTACGGTTTATTTCCAAAGGAGGGGTAGAGCGTGAACGCAAAAGAGCTGAACCAAGCCATCCGAGATTATGTGAGGACGGAGACGTTTCCTGTGGGAGTCAAAATCGTAAAGGACAAGGGAGCGCTGCCTGCGAAGGCGAAGCGTCCGGTGCGCGATCTGGGATACCCGATCACCATTTGCCAGGCCGTCAGCTTTTCCCGCCGATACGGCTGGAGCATCGCCATGAACGGGTCTGATCTATCCTGTCCCATCGCCCAGGTGGCGTTTGGCTACGAGGAGCCGCTGCCTTACTATGCGGAAGGCAATCTGGCCTGCGGCATGTACACCGATTCGCTGGAGGCGGGGGCGAAAAGCGAGCAGAACGTCCCCAAGCTTTCCGCGGAAGAGAGCGGGTATTACGTGTCCTATCCGCTGGAGCGGGCGGAGGTAGATCCGGATGTCGTCGTCATCTACGGCAATTCCGCACAGGTCATGCGCCTGGTGGCAGGGATGCTGTACAAGCGGGGCGGTTCGCTTCCCTCGACGTTCTCCAGCCGGGCGGACTGCGCGGACATCGCGATCAAGCCGCTGCAGACAGGCGAGCCGCAAGTGATCGTGCCTTGCTATGGCGACAGGCTGTTCGCCCAGACGCAGGATCACGAGATGGCGTTCAGCTTCCATTTCCGGGATGCGGCAGAGCTGGTTGAAGGGCTGGCCGGCACGCAAAAAGGCGGCGTGCGCTATCCCATCCCGTCTTTCCTGCGTTACGAGGCCCAGTTCCCGCCTACCTATCAAAAGCTCACAGACCTGTTTGGGGAAGGGAAAGAGAAGGAGCTGTCGTCGTAGGAGGACAAGGAAGGCTGTAAGGAGGAGACAGTGAGAAACTCAAGGGGAATCGTGCTTGCCGGCTGTCTGGTCGTCGTACTGGCCGGTTTCGTCGGCTGGTACACGGAGGCAGCAGAGACACCTGTTCCTTTTTTGACCCAAACGTCTCTGGATCGCGTGAGCTTCCAGGACCAATGGGATCGGTTCCGACAACAGGCAGGCATATCCGAAGACGCCAGGGTGGAAGAGTTCCATCTCATCCACGATCAGCGGCAACAGGCAGTATCGCTTCGCTTGCGGATCCTGGACGAAGTGGACGGCCAGTTCTACCGCTACCTTTCGAAGGCGTGCTATGACTGTCCGGTTAAAGGCGAGAGCGGGAAGGCTGTTTGGAAAAAGCGCAGGCTGGACATAGCGGAAGCAGGGGAAACGAAAAGGTTGGCCAAAGCCACGTCGTTCTTTCAGGCGTTGGATGCGGGAATGCAAAGCGCGGAGATTTCTCGGAGCGATTTTCCCTACTATTTGATAGCCAGCGATGGCACGTACGAGACGGTTGCGTTGCCAGGCACCTATTATCAGGTCAAAAGATCCAAAGTAAAGCGAATGCCCTCTTCCAATCGGGAGGATGCTGCCGGTTTTTCTATCAAAATCAGGGGAAGCGGCACACCCGGACCGTTTCCCAGCAGCGACGAGGATGTACTCCTGCTATTCTGATCGAACAGAAAGTCGTTGCCAGTCCAGGGTAACGCAAGAGCTGCTTGCCGTACGTCACAATACAAAATAAGGGCAAATCCCGCGTCTTCTTTGAGACGATTGGGATTTGCCCTTTCTACTTGGAAAGCTTCTACACCAGATTTTCCGGATTCAGACCTTCCAGCTCCGGCAGGACGAAGCGGCCGTCTTTGCGGATCAGGACGTCGTCGAACCAAATCTCGCCGCCGCCGTATTCCGGACGCTGGATTTGCACCAGATCCCAGTGTACGGAGGAGCGGTTGCCGTTGTCCGCCACGTTGTAGGCGTTGCCCGGTGTGAAGTGGAAGCTGCCGGCGATCTTTTCGTCGAACAGGATGTCGAGCATCGGATGCAAGATGTGCGGGTTGAAGCCGATGGCGAATTCGCCGATGTAGCGTGCGCCTTCATCCGTGTCGAGGATGTCGTTCAGCGCCTTGGTGTTGGAGCTGGTCGCCTCGACGATTTTCCCTTCCTTAAAGGTGAATTGCACGTCGGTAAAGGAAATGCCGTTGTAGACGGTCGCGGCGTTGTAGAAGATCGTGCCTTCTACGGAATCGCGCACAGGCGCCGTGTATACCTCGCCGTCAGGGATGTTGCGTTTGCCGTCGCATTTGATGGCGTTGATCCCTTTGATGGAGAAACGCAGGTCGGTTTTCGGGCCGACGATGCGGACGCGGTCGGTGCGCTCCATCAGTTCCTTCAGCGGGTCCATCGCGTTGGACATTTTTTGGTAATCGAGGTTGCAGACGGAGAAGTAGAAGTCTTCGAAGCCCTCCAGGCTCATCCCCGACAGCTGCGCCATGGATTTGTTCGGGTAGCGCAGGACGACCCAGCGCTTGTTCGGCACGCGCTCGTTTGTATGTACGGGCTGGTACAGGAAGCGGGAATAGATGCCCATCTTGTCTTCCGGCACGTCGGCGTATTCGTTGATGTTGTCAAAGGCGCGCACGGCGATGTAAGCATCCATGTCTTTCATCCGCTCGTACTCGTACTTGGCCATCAGCGCCATGTGCTCTTCGCTCGTGCCTTGGTACAGGGCCCGGTTTACTTCCTGGTCTTTCAGGGTGACCAGCGGCAGGGCGCCTACTGCAAACGCTTCACGTACGAGTGCGCGCACGAGCTCAGGCTGCAGGCCGGTGTTTTCGATCAGCACTTTTTCCCCTTTTTGCAAATTGAGCGAGTAGCGGACGAGACGGCTGGCGAGTTCGTTAATCCGTGGATCTGCCATTGTTTCGCAACCTCCATAATAAAAATTTTTTTATTAGGTCTATTATCGCACAATTCCCGAAGAGCACGCCAGTCTATATGCGATGCCTTATAAGCACGCTTCGTAAATGGCTACGATGTCCTCGGCATTCAGCTTTCGAGAGCTCGGCAAATACCCGACGCCGCGCCCTCCGATGACTACGGCCTCCTCTGCCATTTTGCCCAAAGCGTCACGAGTTACCCCGAAATCGGCGAGGCGTTCCGTGATGCCCATCCGCTCATACCAGGTGCGCACGGCCGCGATAGTAGCCAGTGCCGCTTCCCGCTCGTCCTCGGCGGTCACCCCAAAGCAGTGGCGGCCCATCCGTGCCAGACGCTCCGGGCGATCCGGGAGAATCACCTGTTCGAAATAGGGAAGGGACAAAATGGCGAGACCTCTGCCGTGAGCCATGTCGTAAATGCCGCTGAGCGGATGCTCCACGCCGTGTAATGGCATCCCTGCCCCACGGCCTGCGTTGGCAAACGGGCTGATGCCAAGTGTGCTGACCCAGAGCAAAGTAGAGCGCGCTTCTTCATGGTCAGGCTGCTCGATGGCAGTAAGCGAATGCCGTGCGACCAGGCGGATGAGCGTTTCCGAGATGCCGTCCTGGACATGGGTGCCTTCTGCGCTGATCAGATAGGCTTCAAACAGATGGGAGAAAATGTCGGCGCACGCCTCCGCTGTGACTCGAGCGGGCACGGTATACGTGACCGACGGATCGAGAATGGCGATTTTCGGATAGAGAGCAGGGCCGTTGATGGACGATTTTTCGTGTGTGTCCCAATGGGTCAGCACACTGATGTTGTTGGCCTCGGAACCGGTGGCGGCAACCGTCGGCACGGTCATCAGCGGCAGGGCTTCCTGCACGGGGACGAGCTCCTTGGCCGAACCGCTCGGATTGCCCCGCATGTAATCGTAAATCGGTCGTCCGGAGCGGGCAGCGGCAGCAATCGCTTTGGAAGCGTCCATGACCGAGCCGCCTCCCACGGCGAGAATGAAGTCGCAGCCGTGCTCACGAGCCATGGCGGCTCCGGCGTCGACGGTGGATGTGCGCGGGTTCGGCTCGATTTTGTCAAAAAGGACGCTCGCGACTCCTGCTGTCTGCAAGAGCGCCTGTACCTGATCCAGCAGCCCGGTCCGCTTGGCGGCATTTCCACCCGTGACGAGCAGCGCCTTTTTGCCCATGGAACGGGCTGCCTCGCCGAGGCGGTTCAGCTCGCCGACGCCAAAGTATATGTGGGTAGGAAAAGATACTTCAAAAGGAAACATCTGAATACCTTCCTTCTTTCTTTGCTTCGTTCTTCATTAGAGTGCACCACTCTCAGTGTATCACATGAAAGGGAGGAGAGCCCAGGCGAGAGGCGCGGGGGAGGTTTGGGCAGGAAGGAGGAGAGGTGAAGCGGCGGAGCAAAGGGAAGGTAGGGAAAAAGGTGTACAAACGAATATTAGACTAGGAATAAAAGATGAATTGCTAGCAATTCCCGAACTATTGTCGAGAGACGTTCCTGCTTTTTTCGTTGATAAATGCGTATGTTTGTGTTTTAATGTAGTTGAAACGTTCGTGAATTCGCATTAACTCAACCTTTTTAGCTGGGAAGGTGGCTCCTAAAGTGGAAAAACAGGAACAACTCTACGAAGGTAAGGCGAAACGTATTTATCGGACATCGACGCCTGATCAATACTGGGTGGAGTATAAAGACGACGCAACGGCATTCAACGGTGAAAAAAGAGCGCAAATCACGGGCAAAGGCGAACTGAACAACCGGATTACCGCCATCTTTTTCACGATGCTAAAAGAGCGTGGGATCGACAACCATTTCATCCGCCTGTTGTCAGCCACGGAGCAAATCGTGCGCAAAGTGGACATTATCCCCTTGGAAGTGGTCGTCCGCAACATCGCGGCAGGCTCGCTGGCCAAGCGGCTGGGCATGGAGGAAGGCACCGTGCTTCCGCAGCCGGTTGTCGAGTTTTACTACAAAGACGATGCTTTGGGAGATCCGCTGGTGAATGCGTCCCACATCAAGGTGATGGGAATCGCGAGCGAAAGCGACCTGGCGACCCTCGAGAAAATGGGCCTCGCCGTCAATGAAGTGCTGCGTCCCTACCTGAGGGAACGAAACATCACGCTGGTCGATTTTAAATTGGAATTTGGCAAAACGGCGGACGGAGAAATTCTCCTCGCCGATGAGATATCGCCGGACACGTGCCGGTTCTGGGACTCCGAAACGAACGAAAAGCTGGATAAGGACCGCTTCCGCCGCGATTTGGGCAATGTAGAGGAAGCGTATCAGGAAATGCTGAAAAGATTGGGAGGAGACGTACATGTTTAAAGCAATCGTTTACGTAACTTTGCGCGAGAGCGTATTGGACCCGCAAGGACACGCGGTGAAAGGCGCCCTGCATTCTCTCGGTTTCGATGAAGTAAACAATGTGCGCATCGGCAAGTACATGGAGCTCGAGCTGGGCACGAACGACCGCGCCCAAGCGGAAGAGCGCGTACGTGAAATGTCCGAGAAGCTCTTGGCCAATACGGTGGTTGAAGACTATCGCTTTGAGATCGTGGAGGGTTAACGACATGCGAGTAGCGGTTATTGTCTTTCCCGGCTCCAATGCCGACATCGATTTGTACAACGCGGTTGAAGACGTCATGGGAGTGCCGGTCGATTACGTATGGCACTCGGATACGGACCTTTCCCGGTATGACGCGATTTTTCTGCCGGGCGGTTTCTCCTACGGGGACTACCTGCGCTGCGGTGCGGTCGCCCGATTCTCGCCGGTCATGGAGCAGGTGGTAAAAGCGGCGGAAGAAGGCAAGCTGGTCATGGGGATTTGCAACGGCTTCCAGATCCTGACCGAAGTCGGCTTGCTCCCTGGCGCGCTGCTGCGCAACCGTTCGCTCAAATTCCGCTGCAAGCTGTCCGCGCTGCGCGTGGAAAACAACGACACCCCGTTCACCCGCGACTATGCGGCCGGGGAAGTCATTCACATTCCGATCGCGCACGGCGAAGGAAACTACTACTGCGATGAAGCGACGCTGGCCCAGCTGAAGGCGAACGGCCAGATCGTCTTCCGCTATCACGGCGAAAACCCGAATGGCTCGCTGGAAGATATCGCAGGCATCTGCAATGAGCGCGGCAACGTCCTCGGCATGATGCCTCACCCGGAGCGCTCCGTCCACACCTGGATGACTTCCGATGACGGACGCCGGATGTTTACCTCGATTCTAAAGACGTGGAGGGAAAAAAGCAGTGTCACAACTCACGCATAAAGAACCGACAGCCGAGCAAATTGCCGATCAGAAGCTCTACCGCGAGATCGGCCTGACGGATGAAGAATACGGCCGTGTCGTAGAGATCATCGGCCGCAAACCGAACTGGACAGAAACTGGTCTTTACAGCGTCATGTGGTCGGAGCACTGCTCGTACAAAAACTCCAAGCCAGTGCTGCGCCGCTTCCCGACAAAGGGTCCGCGCGTCCTGCAAGGTCCAGGGGAAGGTGCCGGGATTGTGGACATCGGCGACAACCAGGCCGTCGTCTTCAAGATCGAGAGCCACAATCACCCGTCTGCGATCGAGCCGTACCAAGGGGCAGCGACAGGCGTGGGCGGCATCATCCGCGACGTGTTTTCCATGGGCGCTCGTCCGATTGCCCTCCTCAATTCGCTTCGTTTCGGGGAGCTTACGTCTCCTCGCGTGAAATATTTGTTTGAACACGTCGTATCAGGGATCGCGGGCTACGGGAACTGCATCGGCATTCCGACCGTAGGCGGCGAAGTGAACTTCGACCCGACCTACGAGGGCAACCCGCTGGTAAACGCGATGTGCGTCGGTCTGATCGACCATGAGAAAATCCAGAAGGGTGTCGCTTCCGGGATCGGCAACCCTGTGATCTACGTAGGCTCCAGCACAGGCCGCGACGGGATTCACGGCGCGACCTTCGCATCCGAAGAGCTTACCGAAGAATCAGAGAAAAAGCGTCCGGCAGTACAAGTGGGCGACCCGTTCATGGAAAAGCTGCTGCTGGAAGCTTGCCTGGAGTTGATCGACACTGGCATCGTCGTCGGGATCCAGGACATGGGGGCGGCTGGCCTTACCAGCTCCAGCTCCGAAATGGCTTCCAAAGCGGGCAACGGAATCGAGATGAACCTCGATCTGGTACCGCAGCGCGAAGCAGGCATGTCTGCTTACGAAATGATGCTGTCCGAATCGCAAGAGCGCATGCTGGTCGTCGTAGAAAAGGGCAAGGAAGCGGAAGCGATCGCGATCTTTGACAAGTGGGGCTTGGCTTCCGCTGTCGTGGGCAAAGTAACGGATGACAACATGCTCCGCCTCTTGCACAAGGGCGAAGTCGTGGCGGAAGTGCCGGTGAACAGCCTGGCGGACGAAGCGCCTGTGTACCATCGTCCCTCCGCAGTTCCGGCTTACTACGAGGCGGGCGCAAGCGTAGACGTGCTGGCCGCGATCCCTCAGCCAGCCGACCTGAACGAAACGCTGAAAAGCATTCTGGCGCAGCCAACCGTGGCCAACAAATCGTGGGTGTATGAGCAGTACGACCATATCGTTCGTGCAAATACCGCGGTGAAGCCTGGTTCCGATGCGGCTGTCGTCATGGTCCGCGGCACCCGCAAGGCGCTGGCGATGAGCACAGACTGCAACGGCCGCTACGTGTATCTCGATCCGAAAGTGGGCGGCGCGATTGCGGTAGCGGAATCCGCGCGCAATGTCGTCTGCTCCGGTGCAGAACCGCTGGCCATCACCGACTGCCTCAACTTCGGCAGCCCGGAAAAGCCTGAGGTGTTCTGGCAGTTTGAAAAGGCGTGCGAGGGCATGAGCGAAGCGTGTGTAGCCCTGGATTCGCCGGTAATCGGCGGCAACGTCTCTTTCTACAACGAACGCAGCGGCGATGCCATCTACCCGACCCCAACCGTCGGAATGGTGGGACTGATCACCGATGTCGACCATATTACCACGCAAAACTTCAAGCACGAAGGCGACGCGATCATCCTCCTGGGTGAGACTTTTGCAGAGCTGGGCGGCTCGGAATATCAAAAACTGGTGACAGGCTCCATCTCCGGTCGTCCGCCGCAAATCGACCTGGCCAAGGAAGCGGCGGTTCAAAAACTGACGCTGGAAGCGATCCGCAGCGGTCTCGTCAAGTCCGCGCACGACCTGTCCGAGGGCGGACTGGGTGTCGCCCTGGCGGAATCCTGCTTTGGCGAAGGCTTCGGTGCGCAAGTGACGCTGGAATCGGCACTTCGTCCGGATGTTCTTTTGTTCAGCGAATCGCAATCCCGCATTCTGCTCAGCACGTCCGCAGACAAAGCGGAAGCGCTGCTGGCGCTGGCAGCGAAGCACGGAGTGCCTGCTGCGAAAATCGGTACGACCGGCGGGGATCGCCTGGTCGTCAACGTAAACGGTAAGGAAGAAATCAACGCTTCGATTCAAGAGGTGAAAGCAGCCTGGAAGGATGCGATTCCATGTTTGATCGGATAATCTGGGACGAACTGAATGAAGAATGCGGCGTCTTTGGCATCTACAACCACAAGGAAGCTCCCCAGCTGACATACTTGGGACTGCACGCTTTGCAGCATCGCGGTCAGGAGAGCGCAGGAATCTGCGCCTCCGACGGCGAGAAGTGGTATAAGCACCGCGGAATGGGCCTGGTGGCGGAGGCGTTTGGCAAAGGCGACCTGGAGAAGTTCAAAGGGCACATCGCCATCGGCCACACCCGTTACACGACAGCCGGCTCCAGCAAAATCGAGAATGCGCAGCCGCTCTTTTTCCGCTATGCGCAAGGCAGCATGGCTGTCGCCCACAACGGAAATCTCGTAAACGCCGCTGTGCTGAGAAAAGAGCTGGAAGCCAAAGGCTCCATTTTTCAAACGACCAGCGACACCGAGGTCATTGCCCACCTGATTGCCCGTTCCGAGCGTACCGATCTGCCGGGAGCGGTGAAAGATGCACTCCAGCACATCAAGGGCGCGTATGCGCTCTGCGTCATGAACGAGCATCAACTGGTGATCGCACTCGACCCGAATGGCCTGCGTCCTTTGTCGCTCGGCCGTCTGGGCGATGCCGTCTGCGTCGCTTCCGAGACGTGCGCCTTTGACATCATCGGCGCGGAATACTGGCGGGATGTGCAGCCGGGCGAGTTGATCGTAGTCGACGAGAACGGCATCATGGAGTCTACTCATGCAGAGAAGACGCAGCGCTCGATGTGCATCTTCGAATACATTTACTTCGCACGTCCGGACAGCGACATTGACGGAATCAACGTGCACATGGCACGCAAACGGCTGGGCAAGCAGCTCGCCGCCGAAGCCCCTATGGATGCGGACGTCATCATCGGCGTGCCTGATTCCAGCATTTCGGCCGCGATCGGGTTTGCGGAAGCGACCGGCATCCCGTACGAGATCGGCTTGATCAAGAACCGCTACGTCGGGCGCACGTTTATCCAGCCGAGCCAGGAGCTGCGCGAGCGCGCGGTCTACATGAAGCTCTCTGCCGTCCGCAAAGTGGTGGAAGGCAAGCGCGTCGTGATGATCGACGACTCCATCGTGCGCGGGACGACCAGCAATCGCATCGTCCGCATGCTGCGCGAAGCAGGTGCCAAGGAAGTGCATGTGCGCATCAGTTCTCCGCCCGTCATGAATCCGTGCTTTTACGGCATCGATACCTCGACGCGCGACGAGCTGATCGCCGCCACCAAGTCCGTAGAGGAAATTCGCCAGGCGATCGGTGCGGATTCGCTCTCCTTCCTGTCTGTGGAAGGGATGCTCCAGGCGATCGGCCGGGAAGATTCGGCTCCAAACAACGGTCATTGCCTCGCTTGTTTCACCGGGCAATACCCGACCGAGATCGACTTTGAAGAAGCGCTGCCGGCGCTCAAGTGCTAAGGCAGCCCAGCACCTCTTGTAGGGGGAGAAACGATGAGTGAAGCATACAAACAAGCAGGCGTCGACATCGATGCGGGGAACGAAGCAGTCGAACGCATGAAAAAGCATGTCAAGCGGACCTTCCGTCCCGAAGTGCTGACCGATTTGGGCGGCTTCGGAGCGCTGTTCCGCATGGATACCAAGAAGTATGAGAAGCCGGTGCTCGTCTCCGGTACGGATGGCGTCGGCACCAAGCTGAAGCTGGCGTTTGCCATGGACAAACACGACACCATCGGGATCGATGCGGTCGCGATGTGCGTCAACGACGTGGTCGTGCAAGGGGCGGAACCGCTCTTTTTCCTCGACTACCTGGCTGTCGACAAGGTCATTCCCGAGAAGATCGAAGCGATTGTCAAAGGAATTGCGGATGGCTGCACGCAGGCAGGCTGCTCCCTGATCGGCGGAGAAACGGCAGAGATGCCCGGCATGTATTCGGAAGGCGAGTACGACATCGCCGGCTTTACCGTAGGCGTCGTCGATGAGAGCAAAATGATCACCGGCCAAACCGTCGCGCCGGGTGACGTCCTCATCGGTCTGGCGTCCAGCGGCGTGCACAGCAACGGGTTTTCGCTCGTGCGCAAGGTGCTCCTCGCCGACAAAGGCATGTCGCTCCACGACCATGTAGACGTACTGGGCAAAAAGCTGGGCGAGGAACTCCTGACGCCGACGCGCATTTACGTCAAACAGGTGCTTTCTGTGCTGGAAACGCATGAGGTAAAGGCGCTGGCCCACATCACGGGCGGCGGCTTCACGGAAAACATCCCGCGCGTCCTCCCGGAAGGCACCCAAGCGGTGATCGACGTCGGCGCCTGGCCAGTCCTGCCGATTTTCGAGCTCGTGCAAGACGCCGGCAGCATCTCCTATCCGGACATGTACAAGACCTTCAATATGGGCATCGGCATGATTCTGGTCGTCAAGCCGGAGGATGCGGGATCCGTCACGGAAAAACTCCAGGAGCTGGGTGAGCAGCCGTATCGCATCGGCGAAATTCGGGCAGGGGAGCGAAAAGTCGTATACAACGGGGTGGAATGGTGAAAAAGGTAGCCATTTTCGCCTCCGGCAGCGGCTCCAACTTCGAAGCGATCGTCCAGGCCGTGCAAAGCGGACGGCTGAACGGCGTCGAAGTCGAGCTGCTCGTCTGCGACAAGCCGGGAGCCAAGGTGCTGGAACGGGCACATCGTCTGGGCATCGAAGCGTTCGTGTTCGAACCGAAGTCGTACCCGGACAAAGCCGCTTTCGAAGCGGAAATCGTCGCCCAGCTCCAGCAGCGGGAAATCTCTCTGGTGGTCCTCGCGGGATACATGCGCCTCGTCGGGGACACGCTCTTGTCCGCCTATGAAGGCCGCATCATCAATCTCCACCCGTCCCTCCTGCCGGCGTTTACCGGCAAGGACGCGATCGGCCAGGCACTGGCTTACGGGGTAAAGATAACGGGGGTAACGGTACACGTGGTCGACGCCGGTCTCGATACCGGACCGATCATCGCACAAATTCCCGTAGCCGTGCAGGACAATGACACTGCCGAAACTCTGGCTGCCCGCATCCACGAAGTCGAGCACGGCCTTTTGGTAGACGTCATCCAATGGATCGCAGAAGGAAGAGTCAAACTGGAAGGCCGCCACGTCCAGTTGCTATAAAGCATAAGGGAATGAAGGAAGGAAAAGCGCTCTGTTCGAGGAACAGGCGCTTTTTTTTGTTGGTCGGAGCGACGAGTCCCTGTTTCCGGCAGATCAGTTCGAGCAAGCAGGAATAGAACTGCGAAGCGCATGCCCAAGCATGCTTTTGCAAAGCCCGCCAAACAAAATAGCCGCCCAGGAAAAAGGGGAAAAAAGCGAAGGTCTTAGGGACACCACCCAGGCGGAGCGGAAAAAGTGGAACACGCCCGAGCGGCCACCCATGAGAAGCTTCCGTGATACGGCGACTTTGGCCGCCGTTCCACTTTTGGAGCGCAGCCGGCCAGAGATAGCATCCGTGCAAGTGTCCCTACGAACCTGGAGCGTTTTCCCCTTTTTCCACCCCAGGCACAGAAGTCCGAGCGAGCTCAAAGAAGAACAACGAAGCGGCACCCAGACAAACATTTGGATCTTTACAAAGCCGGCCAAACAAAAAGGCCGCCCAGGAAAAAGGGGAAAAAAGCGAAGGTCTTAGGGACACCACCCAGGCGGAGCGGAAAAAGTGGAACACGCCCGAGCGGCCACCCATGAGAAGCTTCCGTGATACGACGACTTTGGCCGCCGTTCCACTTTTGGAGCGCAGCCGGCCAGAGATAGCATCGAAGCAGTGTCCCTACGAACCTGGAGCGTTTTCCCCTTTTTCCGCCCCAGGCACAGAAGTTCGAGCGAGCACAAATAAGAACAACGAAGCGGCACCCAGACAAGCATTTGGATCTTTACAAAGCCCGCCAAACAAAATAGCCACCCAGGGAAAAGGGGGAAAAAAGCGAAGGTCTTAGGGACACCACCCAGGCGGAGCGGAAAAAGTGGAACACGCTAGAGCGGCCACCCATGAGAAGCTTCCGTGATACGGCGACTTTGGCCGCCGTTCCACTTTTGGAGCGCAGCCGGCCACAGATAACATCCGTGCAAGTGTCCCTACGAACCTGGAGCGTTTTCCCCTTTTTCCGCCCCAGGCACAAAAGTTCGAACGAACCAAGAAAAGAACTCCGCAGCTTATGTTGCATGCTTTAAAACCCTCGCATGAACAAACGCCCGAAAAGGTAGGCAAGCACGGATTAAGCAAACCAAATAACCCCCCCTCACATATGGTAAAGGGAAGAACGAAGCCGTAACCGAGGAGGGGCCCATTTGAACGGGGATTTTGTTGCCGATTTGCTGGGCAAGCTAAGCAAGAAGACAGGAAGGGAATGGACGCTCGCCGACATCATGAGGCTCGCTGAGAAATTCCCCAAAGACGGATCGAAAGACATCGACTCGGTCATGAACGAGTTAGCCGATATGGGACTCGACGTCCCGCAGGAGACCAGGGAAAAAGTCAAAGAACGGATGAACAGCGGCGAAGGTCTCGGTATGGATGAACTCGGAAAGCTGATGCGCAAAGATGTGAAAGGCAAGCGCAGCAAGGTGAAAAAGCCGAAACCTGCCGTTGCCAAATCGAAATCCCTCTCGCTGGCAGAGCGGGTACGAAAGTTGTCGGGCAATCACAAGAAAAAACGCTGATCAATCGCATAGAATAAAAAAGCAGTCGCGAGTGCCGAACAGGCATGGGCGGCTGCGTTTGTTTTCCGCCATGAAAACATTGATTAAAACGTACAATTATGATTTAATAGTATTGAAATGTTCGTGTTTTTGCTTCGATATCACGCATCTAGACATCTTTGAACAGCCTCTCCAGAGGTTTTCATACTAAAAGTCCAGGAGGTTCTATCCGTGAGTGTGAAAAAAGCGTTGATCAGCGTTTCTGACAAGACAGGATTGATTCCGTTTGCTCGTCGTCTGGCAGCTGCCGGGGTAGAGATCATTTCAACGGGAGGGACGGCTTCTCTCTTGAAAGACGCGGGTGTTCCCGTCATCGGCATCTCCGAGGTAACCGGATTTCCGGAAATTTTGGACGGACGCGTCAAAACGCTGCATCCGAATATCCACAGCGGTCTCTTGGCTGTTCGGGACAATGAAGCCCACCGCAAGCAGCTGGAAGAACTGAAGATCGAAACGATTGACCTGGTTGTCGTAAATTTGTATCCTTTCAAGGAAACCATTGCCAAACCGGACGTAACCTTCGAAGAGGCGATTGAAAATATCGATATTGGCGGTCCAACCATGCTCCGTTCGGCTGCGAAGAACCACGCGTTTGTCAGCGTCGTCGTCGATGCGGCAGACTACGAAACCGTAGCAGCGGAAATCGAGGCCAACGGCGATACGACGCTGGAGACGCGCCGACGCCTGGCTGCCAAAGTATTCCGTCACACGGCTGCTTACGACGCGCTGATCTCCCGTTACCTGAGCGAACAGGTAGGCGAGCTTCTGCCGGAGAGCTTCACGGTGACGTACGAAAAGGCGCAGGATTTGCGTTACGGCGAAAACCCGCACCAACGCGCCGCTTTTTACCGCGAGCCGCTTGCAGGCACTGCCAGCATCGCGTACGCGGAGCAGCTGCATGGCAAAGAGCTCTCTTACAATAATATTAACGATGCGGATGCGGCTCTGGCCATCGTCCGGGAATTTGCCGAACCGGCGGTAGTCGCGATCAAGCACTCCAACCCGTGCGGAGTCGGTATCGGAGCTACGATTCGCGAAGCGTACCAAAAAGCTTACGAAGCGGATCCGGTATCCATCTTCGGCGGCATCGTGGCGGCGAACCGCACGATCGACCGCGATACGGCGCTGGCGATGAAGGAAATCTTCCTGGAAATCATCCTTGCCCCTGATTTTACCGAAGAAGCGATTGCCGTTTTGACCGAGAAAAAGAATCTCCGTCTGCTGCGCATTCCGACCTTGAACGAAGCTTCCGTAAAGGCCAACCACTTCCGTGTGGCCCCGGTAGCCGGCGGCGCGCTGGTGCAGGACTACGATGTAAAGCAGCTGGAAGATGCGGAGATCAAGGTGGTCACGGACCGCGTACCGACTGCTGAAGAGCTGGAACAGCTGAAATTCGCCTGGAAAGTAGTCAAGCATGTGAAATCCAATGCGATTCTGCTGGCCAAAGACAACATGACTGTGGGTGTCGGGGCTGGTCAGATGAACCGCGTCGGCTCAGCCAAAATCGCGATCGAACAAGCGAAAGACCTGGCAAAAGGCTCAGTAATGGCTTCAGATGCGTTCTTCCCGATGCCGGACACCGTCGAAGCGGCTGCAGCGGCCGGCATTACGGCGATCATCCAGCCGGGTGGCTCCGTGCGTGACCAGGAGTCCATCGACGCATGCAACCGCTTCGGGATCGCGATGGTCTTCACCGGAACTCGTCACTTCAAACACTAATAGAGCGGATCACCTCTCGCACAGGAGGAAAGACGATGAAAATTTTGGTAATCGGCGGTGGCGGACGGGAGCACGCCATCATCTGGAAATTGCTGCAAAGCAAAGGTGTCACGAAGGTATACTGCGCTCCGGGGAACGGCGGAACGGCCCAGATCGCGCAAAATGTACCCATTGGCGTACATGACTTCGCCGCGCTGGCGCAATTCGTAAAAGACGAAGGGATCGACTTGACCGTCGTAGGCCCTGAGGATCCGCTTCTGGGCGGCATCGTGGACTTTTTCCAGGAGCGCAACCTGCCGATCTTCGGTCCGAGCGGCCGGGCTGCGATGATCGAGGGGAGCAAATCGTTTGCGAAAAAGCTGATGATGCGCTACAGCATTCCGACCTCTGCCTACGAGTCGTTCATCGATTACGAGTCGGCGGTCGCCTACGTTCGTGAAAAGGGTGCGCCGATCGTCGTCAAGGCGGATGGACTCGCTGCTGGCAAAGGAGTCGTCGTGGCGGAAACGTTGGAAGAGGCGGAAGAGGCGCTCCGCCAAATCATGGAGGAAAATGTGTTCGGCGAAGCAGGCGCGCGCGTGGTGGTAGAAGAGTGCATGCGCGGGGAAGAGCTGTCTCTCCTGGCTTTCGTCGACGGGGCGACGGTCAAGCCGATGGTCACCTCGCAGGATCACAAGCGCATTTTCAACGATGACAAAGGGCCGAACACAGGCGGCATGGGGACGTACGCGCCTGTGCCCCACATGTCCGACGAGCTGGTAGAGCAAATCGTCGAGACCATCGTCAAACCGATGGCGGAAGGGATGGCGAAGGACGGCATTCCGTTCAAAGGCATTCTGTACACCGGTTTGATGATCACCGAGCAAGGCCCGAAAGTCGTCGAGTTCAACGCGCGCTTCGGCGATCCGGAGACGCAGGTCATCCTGCCCCTGCTGGAGACTGACCTGCTCGACATCGTAGTGGCGACCGTAAAGGGTGAACTGGATGCGGTCGACGTGAAGTGGAAAGACGGCAGCGCCGTGTGCGTCATCATGGCGGCACCCGGATACCCGGGCGACTATCCGAAAGGCGAGCTGATTTCGGGATTGGAGAGTGCCGGTGAAAACGTCACGGTCTTCCATGCAGGTACCAAGTCAACCGAGGACGGGATCGTCACAAGCGGCGGCCGCGTGCTTGGCGTCACGGCGACGGGAGAAAACCTCGCCAAAGCGCGTGAAGCTGCGTATGAAACCGTGCAGAAGATTTCCTTCGAAGGGGCACAGTATCGGACAGACATCGCAGCAAAAGCGATGCGCCATCAAAAATAGCGGATGAAATGCAAAAGCCCAGGCAGATCTATGCCTGGGCTTGTCTTCTGGTTATGCTTCGTAATTTTGGCTGACAACTGTGTTCACTACCGCATTTTTGCGTTGTTTGACGGCAAATGCGCGAGACACAAAGTAGATGATCAAAAACAGCAGCATGAGGATCGACGACAAGCGGTACATCATGGCGTAGCTCGTATGGGCCGCCACGGAGCCGAGCAGGATCGAGCCGACAGCGATGCCGAAGTCGATGGAGTTCAGGAAGAAACCGTTTGCCATCCCGCGCTGCTCCGGCTTCACCTCTTTGACCATCCAGGCTTGGATCGAAGGCTGGATGCAGCCGTAGCCCAGTCCGTACAGCATGGCCGAGACGATCAACAGGGTGTTGCCGTCGACCATCGACAAGCCGAGAAGACCCAGTCCGATAAAGATCGCTCCTGGCGGAAGCACAGCGATATGGCCTTTTTTGTCAAACAGCTTTCCGGCAATGGGACGGACGAGGACGATCGCGACGGCGTTGCAGAGGAAAAACCAGCTGATGTTTTCCATGTTCGTTTCTTTGCCGTACAGGGCGAGAAAGCTCACGAGTCCGCCGTAGGTGATTGACATGCAAAAATTCAAAAAGGCGGGCAGCAAGATCTTCTTGTCGTAAAACCGTTTGAGTCCTTTTTCGTGGGCATGGGCGTCAGGTGTGGGCTCCTTGTAGGCGCGAATGATGGAGGTGAGCGGCAAAATCAGCACGATGCAGACGACCCCGACGGTCAGCATCGAGCCGAAGCCCAGCGTCGTCAATACGGTCAGGCCGATCATCGGTCCCAAGGCCTGTGCAAGGCTGTTGGACAGTCCGTAGTAGCCCATCCCTTCCCCGATCCGCTTACCCGGGATGGCGTTTGTCACGATCGTCGGAAGCGTCGTGCTGCTGATCCCGAACCCGGCTCCGAACAGGGCACGCATGATGAGCAGAAGCATGACCGAGCCGGTCCAGTAGTAACCCGCGGTGGTAAGACCGACGACACCAAGCCCGATGAGGAGGATGGTTTTGCTGTTTTTGCTTTTCAGCAGCTCGCCGGTGAAAATTCTCGCGACAACCGCCCCCAATGCAAAAAAGCTGGCAGTAAGGCCGGCGACAAAATCATTAGCTAAGTAAGTTTCTTTGACATAAGTAGGAAACGTGGGCAACTGCATTTGGACGATCATAAACAGCAGCAAATTGCTCACAGTAATGAGGACGAAATCCTTCGTCCACAGTTTCTCTCTCGATTCTCCCAATGTTGACACTCCTTATTCTTTTGTATGTCTGTTCACGTTTGCTGCGATGTCCAGCAAGGTCTGTCTGAGCAGGTCAAGCCGATCCGGGGCGATTCCTTCGAGCACTTCCCCCATCGCCTTCGCTTCCGCCACAGAAGCAATGCCGATCAATTCCCTGCCTTTCGGTGAAAGCATGAGCAAAAAAGCGCGGCGATCCGTTTCGCTCGCTCTCTTTTCGATCAACCCTTTTTTGGACAAGGCGTCGAGGAGCCTGGTGATGGTTGGCTGGTCCTTGGCGGTGCGGACGGCCAGCTCCTTTTGATTGATGCCCTCTTGCTTGCTCAGGCTGAACAAGACAGAGAACTGCTCAGGAGTCAGGTCGAATTCCCGCAAGTGCGTGGTGACGTGCATGACGATTTTTCGATACGTTTTGCCGATCAGAAAGCCGATGGATTCATCCTGCCAATGTTCCGTCAAGAAAGGTACCTACTTTCCTTCCAAAATACTTGCTTTACTAATTATATGTTAAACAAGTAAAATTGCAAAGAAAAAGTACCGCCAAATATTTACTGGCGGTACCTTCCTCTTTTTCGCGAAGAGTTGTAAACAAAATAACCCATGGCGGCGATGACGCCGATCACTGCTGCAATGACAAAAAAGTTGTGCGAGAGCCATTCGTAAAAGGGAGGGCCGGTGATCATAGACAAAGCCTCCTAAGAATAGGTTGGGTAACGATGCTCGTCGTGACTGTATTGGTCAGACTGGTTTTTTTCATGCGTGGAATCGGTTCGGTGCTCATCCATGTCCTCGGAACGATACGAGACGAATTCTCTCGCTGCTTTCTCGAGACGTTCGTCTTCGGGAGAAAGCTTCCGATCCTTGGTACGGGCTGCATCATGTGCAGCGGAAGCGGCAGTATGCTGTTGTTGACTTGCAGGCGTGCTTTCGTCTTTTCTGGCGTTCAGCGTGCGCGTCACTTGCTTCATGACCATTTGAACACCCTTGTCCTTCGCTTGGCTCCACATGTCTTGCATGCCTTTTTCGGAACGCGTGTTGATTCCCATCGCCCTGTACATCGGACAGTGCCTGGTGATGCCCTCCGCCACCTTCATGGCGGAAAAAGCCATCAACAACCACGGAGCATTGTACGGGCGTCGACTCATTTTGCCTATTCCGTAAGCCAGTCCCAACAGTCCCCCTGTAATGCGGATGAGGGCATCTGTCGTGCCGACGTTCTTGCGCATAATAGCCAGCCTCCTATCGTCGTTCCTCTATGACTAGTTTGCTTCCTGCACAGGAAAAGCAGCCGCGGAAATTGTTGCTAGCCATGACAGGAGGACCATACCTGAACGGCGAAGGTGTAACGATCTGCGTGAATGAGCAGTCAGTTGGTTCGGATTTACGTTGCGAAGTCGGGGAGGAGAGAACCAAATGCGAGTACGGCCACTAGACTCAGAAAAACATCTTCACCTGCTGCGAGTGAGCAGAAGGCAGGCGCCGGCCAGTATGTGGATCAAGGGCGCCCAAGTCCTGAACGTGTATACAAAAGAATGGCATCAGGTACATGTGGTCACGGCGGGCGAGCGCATCGCTTACGTGGGGGAAAAAGAGCCGTTGACAGACGAAAAAACCGAGATCGTGGATGCCAGCGGGGCCTTTCTCGTTCCCGGATATTTTGAGCCGCATGCACACCCCTTTCAATGGTACAATCCGTTTTCGTTGGCTGACTTTGCCCTTCAGCGAGGGACGACGACACTGGTGTCGGATACGCTCATGCTGATGAATCTGCCGTTTGCCGAGATCGAGGCCATGATGGAATCGCTGATGGAACATCCCGTCAAGCAGTACTTCTGGGCGAGATTCGATCCGCAAACGGGAGCCGATCATCCGAAATTTACGAGAGAAGGCATCAAGCGGATGCTGGAGCATCCGCTTGTGATACAAGGCGGCGAGCTGACCCGCTGGCTGGGAGTGCTGAACGAAGAGGAAACCATCCTGTTCGGGCTCAGGCACACGGGCGATCTGGGCAAACGGATGGAAGGGCATTTGCCCGGAGCGTCATGGGAGACGTTGAATGCAGCGGCTGCCGCAGGGATTACTGCCTGCCACGAAGGAATCACAGCCCAGGATCTGCTGGCGCGGCTTCAGCTCGGCATGTACGCGACCTTGCGCCATTCCTCGATTCGGCCTGACCTGCCTGATCTGGTCAAAGGCTGGCTGGAGCTGGGCTTGCCCTGGTCGCCGCGAATGATGCTCACATCTGACGGCAGCACGCCGCCGATGCACCGAAACGGGTTGATGGACGGCACGATCCGAGTGGCGATCGAAGCCGGCATGCCTCCGGAAGAAGCCTACGTCATGGCATCGCTGAACCCCGCCGTCTACTACGGCCTCGACAGTGAGATCGGCGGGATCGCACCGGGGAGAATCGCGGATATGCTGCTGCTGTCCGCCAAAGACGAGCCGACGCCTGTGGCTGTGTTTGCCAACGGGAAGCGGGCCGTACAGGACGGCAAGCTGCTGGTCCCAACAGTGCAGCCTGAATGGGAGAGGTATTCGTTTCCAAAGCTCGACGTCCTGGAGGAAAAGGCGAATCCGGACTGGTTCCGGTTGCGGCAAACAGCTAAAACTCCAGTCCTGCACATGGCAAACGCGGTGATTACCCGTCTGGAGATGGAAGAGCTGCCGGTCGATCGGGAAGGCTTCGTCACGCTCGACCACGACCCGCAGCTGGCTCTGATCGCCTGCATAGATCCTACTCGGCGCATGCGTACGGCGGCAGTGCTGAAGGGCTACGGAAGCGATCTGGAGGCACTTGCCAGCACCTACACAGCCTCAGGCAATTGGATTGTGCTGGGCAGGGATCCCGAAGCAATGGCCCGGGCTCTGCAGCGGGTACGGGATATTGGCGGTGGCGTCGTGCTGATCGATGAAGGCATCGTTGCAAGCGAATGCCCTTTGCCCCTGGCTGGAAAGCTGTCCCCGGCCCCCATGGACGAAGTCATCCGCATGGCCGAAACGCTGGTCGAACGCTTGCGGGCAAAGGGACACCTCCACCTCGACCCGATCTATTCCATTCTGTTTTTTACCGCCACGCACTTGCCGTACGCGAGGCTGACGGCAGACGGAATTATCGACGTAAAAAGCGGCCGCATTGTGGTCCCATCACTTCCGCTCGATTGAGCGGAAGTTTTTTTGCGTCTGAAGCGGAAAAAAATTTTTATGGATAACGTTAATGCTTTCCAACGGTGAAGGAATGATATATTGATTTAATTTCAATTTGATTCCAAAAATGACGAGTATGTAATGATTCTTCATGTATCTGAAAATTATATTTTTTCTCTTGTAAATTTTTCGATTTATTTTACAATAAAGAAGAACCGGGCCATATCTGTCTTTGTACCTAATAGAATCAGTGCTTACCAAGTCGCAACCTGGGAAAAAAGACAGGTGGTTTTGGAAAACAAAAAATAAAGAAATGTAAAAGGGGGATTCAATTCCGCATGAAAAAACGCTCTCACATCAGCATTCTCTCTGCGGTATTGGTGGCAAGCGTTGCATTGACAGGTTGCGCAGGTGGTAACAGCTCATCAGGATCAGGAGGAAACAGCGCCAGCGGCGGGAGCCAGCAGCCGGCACAGACTCAGTCTGGGAGCAATTCCGGCAGCGCTTCGCCAGCTGACGGGGGAGTCATCAAAATTGCGACGCAGACCCCGCTCTCCGGTAACCAGTCCTCCCTGGGAGACGCCATCAAGACAGGCGCTGAGTATGCACTGAACCAGCGCAAGGAAGAATTCAAGAAGCTCGGCTTCGATCTGCAGCTCTTCCCTCAGGATGACCAGGCTGACCCGAAAATCGGCGTCTCGAACGCGGAAATGCTCATTTCCAACCCGGATGTATACGGGGTGGTCGGCCACTTGAACTCGGGCGTCGCCATTCCTTCGTCCGTGAAGTACGAAGAGGGCAAGCTGGTCATGGTCTCGCCGGCGAACACCGCAGTCAAGCTGACCGAGGAGGGCAAGAAGACGGTGCACCGCATCTGCGCCCGCGACGATGCCCAAGGGCCGAAAGCGGCGATGTACGCGAAGAACACGCTGGGCGTGAAAACAGCCTTCATCATCCACGACAAGACCGCGTACGGCCAAGGGCTGGGCGACCAGGTGAAAATGCAGTTCGAAAAGGACGGCGTGCAAATCCTGGGCTATGAAGGCATCACGCAAGGCGAAAAGGATTACAGTGCCGTTCTCAATCAGGTGACCGCGAAAAACCCCGACATCATTTTCTTCGGCGGCCTCTATCCGGAAGGCGGAATTCTGATCAAGCAAGCGAGGGAAAAAGGGTACAAAGGCTATTTTATGGGTGGCGACGGCTTGGACTCTTCTGATATGATTAAAATTGCCGGCGATGCTGTCGAAGGTGTGGTTTTCACGTCGGTTGCTGGCGACGTGACCCAGACCGAAGAGGGCAAGAAGTGGGCGGAAGAGTACAAGAAAACCACGAACAAACCTCTCGAGACCTATTCCGTTTACGGCTATGACTCGATGAACGTCATCCTGAACGGAGTACTGGAAGCCATCAAGGCAAATGGCGGCAAAAAACCTACCCGTGAGCAAGTCCTCGACGCTGTACACAAAACAAAAGATTTCCAAGGGCAATTTACTAAAGTCAGCTTTGACGACAAAGGAGACAACATCAACGCCGACGTATTTATTTATAAGTATGATAAGAGCAAGTCGAATTTTGTAGGCAAGGCGCAGTAAAAACACCTGACATCGCAGTTCTTTTTCAGCCTCATCCAAAATAAGGGGCGACACTTTGTGGACGCCCCTTCCTTTATGGGCATTCGTCCGTTACTATAATGAATGCAGAAAATTTCTGACAAGCTTACGAAGAAATGGGGGATGGGATCGCATGTTGCTCAACATTTTGCCTCAGGTGTTGGTTGACGGTTTGACACTTGGCTTCATGTACGCTGTTGTCGCACTTGGTTACACCATGGTTTACGGGATTTTGGAATTTATCAACTTTGCTCATGGGGAAATTTTCATGGTAGGTGCTTTTGTCGGTACGGAGGTTTTGCTCATTACCGATGCACTGGGAGCACTTGAAGGCATGAATCCGTTTGTAGCCTTGTTCATGACGCTGATCATTGCCATGGTGTTGACGGGGGCTCTGGGGGTCTTGATTGAGAGGGTGGCTTATCGGCCGCTGCGCGGAGCGCCGAGGCTGGTTCCGCTGATTTCCGCAATTGGTGTCTCGTTTTTGCTGCAAGACGTGGTTCGTTTTACGGAAGCGCTGGCTCGCAACGAATTTTATCTGAACACTCCTACTCTTTTCACTAGTTCCATTTCTCTGGGTGGCATTGCGACCATCCCTGCAAAAGGCTTGATTGTCATTGTTCTCGCGATTGTGATGATGTTGGCTTTGACTCTGTTTGTGAACAAAACAAAGTGGGGAATCGCCATGCGTGCCGTTGCGCAAGACAGAAGCACGGCTTCGCTGATGACTATAAATGTGGACAAAGTAATCATGCTGACCTTTTTGATCGGCTCCAGTCTCGGCGGAGCGACAGGTGTGCTGTTCGCGCAAAACTACGGGACGATCGATCCGTATATCGGCTTTATTCTCGGGTTAAAAGCCTTTACTGCCGCTGTTTTGGGAGGAATCGGCAACCTGCGCGGAGCGATGGTGGGGGGCGTTCTCCTCGGCCTTTTGGAATCGCTCTCCGGTGCCTACATGGGGCCGCTTACGGGCGGGGCGTTCGGTGCCGAATACAAAGACGTATTTGCTTTCAGCATCCTAATTCTCGTGCTTCTTTTCAAGCCGGAAGGTCTGTTTGGCGAAGCCGTGAAAGAGAAAGTGTAGGTGATTGATGTGGCAAACATGAAATGGAAATCGTTCAAAGGCATTCCTCTCCTCGTCACGCTGTTGTGGATTGTGGCGTTTGCGGCAGCCCTGCACTTCATGGAAAAATCGGTAATCGCGTTTCTGGGAATTCTCTCGTCCATCGTTCTGGTTTACTACACGAATACGTCCAAGATGATCAAAATGGTCGTCGGCGCGGCTGTTCTTTTGCTGATCATCCCGCTGGTCGCCGGCGACAACCGCTACTACATGGAGGTAGCGTCGCAGGTAGGCATTTACGTGGCGATGGCGCTCGGTCTGAACATCGTAGTCGGCTTTGCCGGTTTACTCGACCTTGGCTACGTGGCGTTCTTTGCGGCAGGCGCGTATGCGTACGCCATTTTCTCCACGTCCCAGGCCAATGAGTTCATCGCAGGCAATCTGTTCCCGCTGTCGGGCGGATGGTTCTGGCCGTTTCTGATTGTGGGGCTGATCGTCGCCGCTATTTTCGGGATCTTGCTGGGGTTGCCCGTTCTCCGGGTAAAAGGGGATTACCTGGCGATTGTGACCCTGGGCTTTGGAGAAATTATTCGGATTATTTTCAATAACCTGGACAAACCGATCAATATCACGAATGGTCCACAGGGGATTACACCGATACCGTCTCCGGAACTGTTTGGCGTGAAGATGGGGACGCCGTTCTATTTTTACTTTATTGTCCTGTTCGTCATCGCCTTCATCGTGCTGGCCAACATCCGCTTCGAGCACTCCCGGCTGGGACGTGCGTGGATCGCTGTTCGCGAAGATGAGCTGGCCGCGCAGTCGATGGGGATTTCCCTTTTGAACGCCAAGCTCGCCGCTTTTGCTACGGGCGCGTCCTTTGCCGGCGTGGTCGGCGTGATCTTTGCAGCGAAACAAACGTTTATCGACCCTACTTCCTTTACACTGATGGAATCGATTGGGATTCTGGTCATGGTCATCCTGGGGGGGAGCGGCAGCATCCCGGGTGTCGTCCTTGGTGCGGCCTTTGTCACCATCCTGCAGGTCCAGCTCTTGAAGGAGTTTTCCAACTTCCTGCATTCCCTGCAGCAATCCGGCATCATCAACCTGCCGAACCAGTTGGATCCATCCAAGTTCCAGCGTCTCGTGTTCGGGATCATGCTGATCCTCGTGGCGTTGTATCGACCCAACGGGCTGATTCCGGCGAAGAGGAAGAAAAACGATGTGGAAGCGATCAAGGCGAGCAAGTTCGGCCAAGCAAAACTGGGGATTTTGAGCAAGATTTCCCAGGCTTCTTCGGGCAAGCAGTCGTAGGGACAAGGAGGGAAGATCATGGCACTCTTGGAAGCGAAGCATCTGACGAAACGCTTTGGAGGCCTTGTGGCCAATCAGGACGTTTCCATTTCCATCGATAAAGGCAGCATTACGGCAGTCATCGGCCCGAACGGAGCGGGCAAGACGACTTTCTTCAACATGATCACGGGCTTTTACGAGCCGGACGAGGGAGAAATTCTGCTCGGGGGCAAGAGCATCAAAGGGCTGAGGCCCGACCAGATCGCCAGCCGCGGGATTACGCGGACGTTTCAGAACATCCGGCTGTTCAAGGAAATGACGGCTTTGGAAAACGTAATGGTCGGCGTCCACAGCCGGTTGACTGCCGGGCTGCTCGGCATATTGTTCAACACGAAGCGAGTGCGGGAGGAAGAGGAAAAAGCCCGCGTCGAAGCCTACCAGCTGATGGAATACGTGGGGATCGCCCATGTGGCCAACGAAGCTGCAGGCAGCTTGCCGTACGGTTTGCAGCGGCGTCTGGAGATCGCACGGGCCATGGCGACCAATCCGCAAATCATCCTGCTGGATGAACCAGCCGCAGGGATGAACCCGCGCGAAACCGTGGAAATGACGGAGTTTATTCGCCGTCTGAAGCGGGAGCTGGATTTGACGATTATCCTCATCGAGCATGACATGAAGCTCGTCATGGGGCTGAGCGAATACATTCACGTGTTGGATTACGGGAGGAAGATTGCGGAAGGGACCCCGGAGCAGATCCGCAACAACCCGAACGTGATCGAGGCGTATCTCGGAAAAAGCGCGTCGGAAGTGTCGTAGAAGGAGGAAACGATATGGCACTGTTGGAATTGCATGGCATTCACACCTATTACGGCGGAATTCACGCGTTGAAAGGCTTGACCATTACCGTGGAGCAAGGCGAGGTAGTTACGCTGATCGGTTCGAATGGTGCGGGGAAATCGACCACGCTGAAAACGATTTGCGGACAGACGCGGGCGAGCGAAGGGAAGATTATCTTTAACGGCAAGGACATCACGCAAATGCGCACGCATGACATCGCACACCTGGGAATTGCGCATGTGCCCGAAGGCCGCCGGATTTTCCCCAAGCTGACGGTGCGAGAAAATCTGGAGATGGGGGCCTTTTCCGTCACGGATAAAAAGATTATCGACGAAGGAGTCGAGCGGGCATTCGCCTACTTTCCCCGCTTGAAGGAACGCATCAACCAAAAAGGCGGCACGATGTCCGGCGGCGAGCAGCAGATGCTGGCAATCGCCCGCGGCTTGATGATGAAGCCGAAAATCCTGATGCTGGATGAGCCGTCCATGGGTTTGGCGCCGATTCTGGTCGAACAGATTTTTGATATCGTCACTGAGCTGAACAAGGAAGGCATGACCATCCTGCTGGTCGAACAAAACGCCAACCAGGCGCTTTCGGTAGCGCATCGGGGCTACGTCATTCAGACAGGAGAAATCATTTTGAAAGACGACGCGCAGACCTTGCTGGCCAATCCGCAGGTTCGCGAGGCGTACCTGGCATAAACGGCATCGACGATGAATATCCCCTTTGTATAGGCGTGAACCGCTGGACTGCGGCGCTGCGCCTACTCAAAGGGGATTATTTGTTGCGAAGGCAAAAAGGAGAGGAGATCTCCCCGATTCCGAACTTAGCAATCACAGCTGCACCCAACGATTACCAGCAGAATAAAGAGTACGAGAATCAAGGCAAAATTGTCATCAAAGAAACTCATTCGCTCTCCCTCCCTCCCGGTGAATACTTGTAAGGTATGATGAATTGGCCGGGTATGTATGGACAGATGAAGGGGATGACGAAAAATAGGCGATGGGTATGTATTTATTAGATGGAATATTCAATTAATTATAGTAAGTGTAAAATAGTATTGATTTTATTTTGAAAATGATTATCATAGGACATATAGTCTTCCGCAAGTTCATATATAAATCTACAGAGGTGATGCGATAATGAGCACGAACAAGAACCATTTGACGACCAGTTGGGGGGCACCGGTAGGGGACAACCAGAACTCCATGACCGCCGGAGGGCGCGGGCCGACATTGATCCAGGACGTGCACCTGCTGGAAAAGCTGGCCCACTTCAACAGGGAACGTGTACCGGAACGCGTCGTTCATGCCAAGGGAGCCGGAGCTCACGGTTATTTTGAAGTAACCAACGACCTGACTCGATTCACAAAGGCTAAATTTTTGTCGGAAGTAGGCAAACGCACACCGCTGTTTATTCGTTTCTCGACGGTAGCAGGCGAGCTCGGCTCTGCGGATACCGTACGTGACCCTCGTGGTTTCGCAGTCAAGTTTTACACGGAAGAGGGCAACTACGATCTGGTCGGGAACAATACCCCTGTCTTTTTCATTCGCGATGCCATCAAATTCCCGGACTTCATTCATACGCAAAAACGCGATCCTCAGACGCACCTGAAGAATCCGACGGCAGTATGGGACTTCTGGTCGCTCTCGCCCGAGTCGCTGCATCAGGTGACGATCCTGATGTCTGATCGCGGCATTCCGGCCACGTATCGGCACATGCACGGCTTTGGCAGCCACACGTTCAAATGGGTGAATGAGCAAGGGGAGGGCGTCTGGGTCAAATACCATTTCAAGACGGAACAAGGAATCAAAAACCTCGACGCGCAGCTGGCAGCTCAGATCGCAGGTGAAAACCCCGATTACCATACAGAAGATTTGTTCAACGCGATTGCCAAAGGAGACTATCCGTCCTGGAAGCTGTGCGTGCAAATCATGCCGCTGGAAGACGCCAATACGTACCGGTTCGATCCGTTCGACGTGACGAAGGTGTGGTCGCAAAAAGATTACCCGCTGATCGAAGTGGGGCGCATGGTCCTGAACAAAAACCCGGAAAATTACTTTGCAGAGGTGGAACAGGCGACGTTCTCCCCTGGATCGTTCGTACCGGGCATCGAAGCATCCCCGGACAAAATGCTGCAAGGCAGGCTGTTCGCATACTCGGACGCGCACCGTTATCGGGTGGGCAGTAATCACAATCTTCTGCCGATTAATCGTCCGAAGTCGGAAGTGAACAACTATCAACGCGACGGGGCGATGAGATTCGACAACAACGGCGGCGGCTCCGTCTATTACGAGCCCAACAGCTTTGGGGGGCCGAAAGAAACGCCGCAGAACAAAACGACCCCGTATGAAGTCGTGGGATACGCAGACAGTGTCGCTTACGATCACGACGACCATTACACCCAGGCAGGCGACCTGTATCGCCTGATGGACGAGGGCGAACGTTCCCGTCTGGTGCAAAACATTGCGGCGTCGATGAAGGGCGTACAGAAGGAAGAGATCAAGCTCCGCCAGATCCAGCACTTCTACAAGGCGGATCCGGAGTATGGACAGCGCGTGGCGGAAGCACTAGGCCTGGCTGTGCAGCAAGAAAAGTAAGAGAAATGCAAGCATATCCCCCTATAAGCGGCTCTGTGAAATCTCCTGTCCAAAAAGGAGCGACATGCTGCTTGGAGGGGGATTTTTGTTTGATTCCGCATACAAGGAGTAGCCCTTCTCTTATCGAATACAGTCTCCAAGGTAGAATCGATGAGCGGAGGATGGCTATGAACGAGAAGGATTGCTTGATGCTGAAATATATTTGGGAAACACAAAATCTGACGAAGGCTGCAGAACTTCTCTATATCACACCTCCGGCCTTAACGTATCGGCTGCAGCAGCTGGAGAAAGAGTTCGGGGTGAACATTCTCACCAAAAACGGCAGGAGCATCGAATTTACACCGGAAGGCAGGTACCTGGTTCAGTACGCCAAGAAATCATGGATGGATTTGCGAAAGACAAAAGACTATATGCTGAATATGGGAAGTGAGGTACAGGGAATCCTGCGGCTTGGAATTTCCAGAGTCATTGCGCATTACAAGCTGCCTCCGATTCTGAAGGCATTTTTGAATCAATTTCCCAAGGTCGAGATCAATGTGAACACCGGGATCAGCGACGAGGTATACGAATTGCTGCGAAACAATGAGGTTCATGTGGGGATCGTCAGGGGCAGCTATACGTGGTCAGAGAAGAAGCATTTGCTGAAAGAAGAAAATGTCTACATCCTTTCGAAAAATCCAGTACGGCTTGAGGACTTGCCCACGATCCCCCGAATCAACTATCGCAATAGCTCTGACTTTAACGAGGAGATTAATAATTGGTGGTATGAACGATTTACGGATCCTCCCTTGATCAACATGCAAGTGGATACGTTTGAAATTTGCAAGGAAATGGTAAAAAACGATCTGGGATATGCGATTATTCCGCAGATTTTTTTGAAGGAAGACGATCCGCTGTACAAGGAAGGACTCATCAACAAAAACGGGGCGGCCGTTACGATGAAAACGTGGATGCTGTATCGGGAATCTTCCACCCAATTGGCAATGGTAGACAAGTTTGTGAATCACATGAAGTCGCTTGACCTCATGGAATATTCGTGACGATGCAATCAAAGCAGCGCTTATTCAAGCGCTGTTTTTTATGGTGGTGCCTATAGAGTGCTGAGATGGGGAGAAAGCAGGCTTCCGAAGTGGCTCCGCCAGGAAATCGGCTTCTCCTGTAGGGCAATCCTTAAAATTTTTTGAAGAGTTAAGCAAAAATTATGAAATTTACTTTAAGGAAAAGATATGTAATATTTCCATTAAGCGAAATATTTAAAAAACGGGACTTCCCTAAAAAGGAGATGAACAGAATCCGGGAAGGAAACCAAGCGTAAGGAGAAAATCGTATGTCGGAACGAACAAAAGAGATGCATAAAGACAGATCCCGGAAGTCCTTTCCGTTTTATCGGTTTTGCGGCACACATCGGCAGATTGGTCAGCAGTTTGGGGAAGCGTGCTCGGAATTGATCAGGAAACATCGCGATTATGCGGTGGAACGATTGAACGGCAAATTTCAGGTTTCATCCAGGAGGTTGCAAGAGGCGGTCCTGAAGTACCGGCCCTTTGTCCAAAAATACGCCCCGGGCTTTGATGACGAGGTGCAGGGTATCGCGGAAGGGGCGGGCATCACACTGGAGGATGCGTATTTGCTTCAACTGAGAGCTGAGATCAACCATTATTGCAGGTCGAATACGGAGTGCACGACGTTTGCGATTTTGGCGGAAGCCACCTCCAATGGCATTCCGCTGATCGGTCAAAACTGCGACCTGCCCGCTTTTTATTCCGATCTGGGTGTGGTGGTCGAATACGTTCCCGATGAAGGGCCTGCCTGTCTGATGCTTACGCCTGCCGGTCAGGTGTCCTATATCGGGATCAATGATCTGGGAATGGGGACATTCGCCAATTTCCTCACCTGCGAGGGATGGAAGCCTGGCTTTCCTCGGTATATGCTGTCACGGCTTGCTCTGACCAAAGGGACGGTCGAGGAAGGGATCGATCTGGTCCGCCATGTAGAACGGGCATCCTCCCGCAATCTGATTATGCTGGACAAATACGGAGGGGCGGCCGATCTGGAAAATACGCCGACTCGAGATGCCTTGATCCGACCGGAAAACGGGCTGCTCGCCCACTCCAATCACTATACGGCGGACAGCTTGCTGGAAGAGGAGCGGCTGCATGGAGTCGAGCTGGAAAATTCGCGAATCCGCCTGAAGCGCATGGAGGAATTGCTGAGAGAAAACCACGGCAGGCTGAATGCCCTCGCCATGCAGGAGATCTTGCGGGACCGCGGCAGCTATCCCCACTGTTTATGCCAAATTCACGGGGATGAGAAAGTGCAGTCGCCGGGGGATAAAGGGGCTGACATTATCACATTCGCTTCGGTGATCGCAGAGCCATCGGAAGGCAGTCTCTGGGTCGCGATCGGACCTCCCAATCAATACGAATACAAACGCTACAGCTTCTCCGGGATCTAGAGGAGAAAAAAGGAGAGAAGCCAAGCCTAAGGGGGAAATGGCATGAAAGGGTCTGGAATTGCCAAAAAGGTAAGTATTTTTCTCCTCGCATGTTCTCTTGCGGGATGCGGGACACCATCTGGACAGAGCGAAGGATCCAAAACGCAAACAAAGACAGAAAACGGTACATCGGCGCCAACGGAAGCGAAAGCAGGGGGGGAATTGAGAATTGCCTATCAAGCGCAGCCTCCCACGCTTGATCCTCATGTGACGACATCGCAGGCTTCGGCTACCATTGGCAGAAACGTCTTTGAGACGCTGGTTACGGTCGATTCCAACTACCGCACGCAGCCGTTGCTGGCCGAATCCTGGGAGCAAAGCGAGGATGGGAAAACCATTACCTTCCATCTGCGGAAGGGAGTTCGTTTTCACAACGGCAAAGAGATGACGGCAGACGATGTCGTCGCGTCCATGAACCGGTGGATTCAAATATCCAGCGCAGGAAAGGACCATTTTAAAGGAGCGCTCTTTGAAGCGAAAGATCCGCAGACAGCCATTCTGCACCTGCAAAACCCTACCTCTACGGCGCTGCCGATCATGGCATACGGGGGAGGAAATTATCCGGCTATCATGCCAAAGGAACTGATAGATGGCGCCGATCCCAAAGGCGTCAAGGAGTACGTGGGAACAGGCCCTTTCCAATTCAAGGAGTGGCAGCAAGACCAGGAAATCCATCTGAGCAAATTTGCGGATTACCAGGCGAGGAGCGAAGCGGCTGATGGACTGGCCGGAAAAAGAGAAGCGCTGGTGGATGATTTGCGCTTCATCTTCACCCCTGATTCCTCCACGCAAGTCGCAGGGCTGCTCTCCGGTGAGTACGACGTGGCAGCTGACGTTTCCTATGACAGTGTGCAGCAGTTGGAGAACGATTCGGATATTCAAGTCAACGTGGCTCCGACAGGAATGCTGAATCTGTTCTTCAACAAGAAAAAAGGACTGTTTGCCAATGTAGCGGCACGCCAGGCCATCGGAGCGGGCATTGACGTGGAATCGATCCTGATCGCGGCTTATACGGATCCGAAGTACTATCAACAGAACCACAATATGATGATGTACTACCAAGTCGGGCAATGGGCCAGCGAGAACGGAAAAGAGCTTTACAACCAGAACAATCCGGATAAGGCGAAGCAATTGCTGAAGGAAGCGGGTTATCAAGGGCAGGAAATCAAGATCGTCACGAGCCGCGATTACGAAGACATGTACAACGGGGCAGTGGCCTTGCAGCAGCAGATGGAGAAGCTGGGCATGAAAACCAAGCTGGAAGTATACGATTGGCCGACTTTCACCGAGCTGCGTAACGATGAGAACAAATTCGACATTCTGGTGATCACGAACACGCCTAAGCCGGAGCCAAGCTCGCTGGCCTTCATGAGAAAGGACTTCCCGGGATGGACGGACAGTCCGGAGCTGGACAAGCTGCTAATCGAATTCCGAAGCGCGCCAAACCTGGAAAAGGCGATGAGCGTGTACGGCAAGCTGCAATCGTGGTTCTACGAATATGTGCCGGTAGTCAAAGTCGGGGACGGAAATTCCATCTCTGCCTCCAAGAAGACCGTCCAAGGCATGAAATGGCTGGACGGCCTCGTATTCTGGAACGTTTCCAACCAGGAATAGTCAGCATCCTCTCCACCCATTCTATCGCTGGAATGGGTGGAGAATTTTCGATCAAACCGGACGAAAGGTAGGGTGAACCGTGAGAATTTACCTGATAAAGCGAATACTCGCCCTGATTCCCGTGTTGTTTGTGGTGTCCGTCGTCATCTTTTTGATTATCCATATCACCCCTGGGGACCCGGCTGCGGTCATGCTTGGGGAATCGGCTACGGAGCAAGATGTAAAAGCGCTCCGGCAGCAGCTGGGGCTTGATCTTCCGCTGCATACGCAATACGTGAACTGGATGGCCGATGTGCTGAGGGGGGATTTGGGAGACTCCTACTTCATGAAAGAATCGGTAGCCGAGTCCATTTTCAGCCATTTGCAGCCGACACTCTCTCTGGCCATCCTCGCCCAGATCGTCGCACTGGTCATTGCCATCCCGATCGGCATTGCCGCCGCATTGCGCCGGGGAACGGCAACGGATCAGACGGTCATGGGGTTTTCCTTGCTGGCTATGGCGGTTCCGAGCTTTTTGCTTGCTCTCTTTTTGATTCTTTTGGTCGGGGTGAAGCTGCAATGGCTGCCTGTAGCCGGGTACAAGCCGCTGGAGGCGGGACTGTGGAACCATCTGAAATACTTGATTCTTCCCGCCATTTCTCTCGGCGCCATCCAATCTGCGCTGATTACGCGCATGACCCGGTCTTCCATGCTGGAGGTTCTGAACACCAATTACATCAAGACGGCACGCTCCAAGGGAGTCAAGGAGCGCACACTTGTCTACAAGCATGCGCTGCGAAACGCGTTCCTCCCGATCCTGACGGTCATCGGGCAAACCTTTGGCGGCTTGGTCACCGGTGCCGTGGTGACGGAAACCATTTTCAACATTCCGGGAATCGGTCAGCTGATCATCAATTCCGTGGAGCGGAGGGACTATGCCGTCATCCAGGGAGTCGTTCTGTTTGTGACCGCCGCTTATGTATGTATCAATCTGATCGTCGACATGCTGTACGGTGTGGTTGATCCGAGGGTGCGGCTCGAGCGGAAGTAGAAGGGGAGGAGTAATCATGAGTATGGGTGCCCTTGGATCAAGCGCTGGCAAAGTCGAGCTGTCCCAAGTGAAACAACGATTGCAAAAAGAGCAGCAAAGGCTCCTGCTGCGCCGCTTTCTGTCCAATAAACTAATGCTCACAGGGAGCCTGATCATCGTCCTGATGACGGTTTTCGCCATAATCGGACCGCATCTGGCTTCCTTTGATCCGTATGAAATGGAGCCGTCCAATCGACTGCAGCCGCCTGGCGGGGAGCATCTGCTCGGGACGGACAACTTTGGCCGCGATCTTTTTGCGCGGATCGTCTACGGGGCGCAAGTATCCATCTGGGTCGGATTTTCGGTGGCCCTCATCTCCGCATGCATCGGTATGGTGATCGGATTGTACGCAGGCTATTATCGGGCACTGGATCAAGTGCTGATGCGCATTTGCGACGGCCTCATGGCGATACCGGGAATCCTTTTGGCGATCGCCCTGGTAGCTGCACTTGGGCCCAGGCAGGAAAATGTCATCATTGCGCTGGGGGTCGTGTTTATCCCGTACATTGCCAGGATCGTCCGTTCTGCAACGCTCGTCGTGCGGGAGGAGACCTATATCGAAGCGATGAAGGCACAAGGAGCCAGTGCGACGCGAATCATCTGGATGCACATTGCGCCCAACACGCTGTCACCCCTCGTCGTGCAAGCGACTTTCGTGTTTGCTGACGCCATCATCACAGAAGCGGCGCTCAGCTTTTTGGGGGCTGGCGTTCCGACACCGGATCCGAGCTGGGGCAACATTTTGTACGATGGAAAGCTGGTCATCTTTAAAGCGTGGTGGATGACCGTGTTTCCCGGCGTTTTGATCATTTTGACCGTGATGGGCTTGAACTTCTGGGGAGATGGCCTGCGCGATCTGGTAGACCCGCAGTCCAAGCACAACTGGAAGAGGAAGAGGAAGAAAAAAGGAAGCTAGGGGGATTTTCGCGGTGAATCAACCTCTCTTGGAAGTGAAAGAGCTCAAAATCCATTTTCATACCGAACGCGGCACCATCACAGCGGTCGACGGCATTTCGTTTCATGTGGAAGAAGGAGAAATCCTTGGGGTCGTGGGGGAGTCGGGCTGCGGAAAAAGTGTGACATCCCAGGCCATTCTTCGATTGTTTGACGAAAAGCATACCGTACAGTACGACGGAGAGATTTATTTTAAGGGAAAGGATCTTCTTCAGCTTTCTACGGATGCCATGCAGCAAATCCGGGGGAATGACATATCCATGGTGTTTCAGGATCCGCTAAGCTCCCTGAACCCAGTCTATACGATCGGCTACCAGATCGCCGAATCCATCCTGCTGCATCAGAAGGTCTCGAAAAAAGCGGCTTATGAAAAGGCGGTCGATCTGCTGCGCATGACAGGAATCCCCGCCCCTGAAAAGCGTGTGCATGAATATCCCCACCAGCTGTCGGGAGGCATGCGCCAGCGGGCGATGATCGCGATGACGCTAGCCTGTCAGCCAAAGCTGCTGATCGCAGATGAACCGACGACGGCTCTCGATGTCACCATTCAAGCCCAGATCCTGGACTTGATGCTGGAATTGAACCGCGATCACCAGATGGGCATCATTTTTATCACACACGATCTCGGGGTGGTAGCGGAGATTTGTACCCGCGTGGTGGTGATGTATCTGGGTCAAATCGTGGAGGAGGCGGATGTGGATACGCTGTTTGCAAAGCCGCGCCACCCGTATACCAGGGGCCTCATGAAATCCATCCCGCAACTGGACGGAGATCGGTCGCAAAAACTGCACGTCATCGAAGGGATGGTGCCATCTTTGGACAATATCCCTGTCGGATGCCGCTTTGCTCCCCGATGCCCTCATGCCGATGGCTTGTGCAGCGAACATCCCCCCGAATACAGGGAGTACGCAGCCGGCCACAAGGTCAGGTGCTGGCACGCCGAAAAAATCGCGCAGGAAGAGGAGAGAAGCCATGTCTCTTGAACACCAAGAAACCAAACGGCCGCTCCTGGATGTCCGAGGGCTGAAGAAATACTTTCCCGTCAAGGGCCCGCTCGGCAGCCTCGGCGGCGTCAAAGGATATGTAAAGGCGGTTAACGACGTATCCTTTCACCTTTACGAAGGGGAGACCCTCGGCATAGTAGGGGAATCCGGCTGCGGCAAAAGCACGATGGGACGAACGATCCTGCGTCTGACAGATCCCACGGAAGGTCAGGCGTTGTACAAGGATGAGGACATTTTTCAGCTGTCCGGCAAAAAAATGCAGCCGATCCGCAGGGATGTGCAAATGGTGTTTCAGGACCCCTTTTCATCGCTGAACCCGCGCAAGCGTATCGGGCAGACACTGGAAGAACCTTTGGCCATCCACTCTATCGGGGAAAAGCAGGAACGAACGGAACGGGTGATGGACATCATGAACAAGGTGGGGCTGCAGCTGGATCACTACTACCGTTATCCCCATGAATTTTCGGGAGGGCAAAGGCAGCGGATCGGTTTGGCGAGAGCTTTGGTGGCAGGGCCGAAGATCGTGATTTCCGATGAGCCCGTATCCGCGCTTGACGTATCGATCCAATCGCAAATCATCAACCTGCTGCAGCAGTTGCAGGAAGAGTATAAACTGACCTATCTGTTTATCGCCCATGACATCAGTGTGGTTCGTCACATTTCTGACCGGATCGGCGTCATGTATTTGGGACAAATGGTGGAGCAGGCCCCGACTCCCAGCCTGTTCGCCACTCCGCTGCACCCGTACACGAAGGCATTGTTGTCAGCTGTACCGATCCCCCATCCATCGCGGAAAAAAGAGCGGATCGTCCTGCGAGGCGAGATTCCGTCTCCCATGAATCCGCCGACGGGGTGCGTTTTTCATACGAGATGTCCGTATGTGACGGATGTATGCAAGACGGAGACGCCGGTAAAAAAGGAAGCAGCTGCCGGGCATATGGTGGCTTGTCATTTATATTGAAAGGCGGAATCAGCCCGATCTGGCAAAGGGGATGCAGAACAATGTTCTGCATCCTTTTTTCTTGCACCGAGGGAGGAATCTGCTACCCGTTTCTGCTATGATAGTCGTATTCGTAAAGGTTCCTCTTTATTTTTCGAATGTTACAAATGGCAGGTGCTTCAGTTCGTTTGCGTAAGGAGGGGAACGTGTGCTGGATATCAGTCCTCACCTGGAAGAAGGTGCCGACGCGCTTTATTTGCAATTATATCGATATTTTTGTGCAGAGATTCAGTCCAGACGCTTGCCGTCGGGGACGAGACTGCCATCGGTCCGGGCGCTCAGTCAGCATTTGCGGGTGAGCAAGACAACCGTGGAGACAGCGTACCATCAGCTGCTCGCGGAAGGGTATTTGGAGAGCCGGGAGCGAAGCGGCTTTTATGTGGTGGACGTGGACTGGGATAGTCTTGCCGCTTTCGGTGGCCCAACCGTGCGGACGAAGCAGGGAAAAGTCGCAGCGCAGCCGCCGGCAGCAGGTGTGCGGAAACAGGCTTCCTGCACGATTCGGTACGATTTCCATCAAGCGCAGGTCGATGCGGAGCATTTCCCTTTTGAGCTGTGGAGAAAGTACTCCAACCAGTGCATGCAGCGCGAAAACCGCAGTGTGCTCTACTACGGAGACCGTCAGGGGGAGCCCGGCCTGCGCGAGGAAATCGCCCGCTATCTAGGGCAAGCTCGGGGTGTGCAGGCAACAGCCGAGCAGGTGGTGGTCGGTGCGGGGACACAGGTCATCATGACCCTGATCGGCCTGTTGTTTGGACTCCGGGGGCAAGCAATCGCCATGGAAGACCCGGGATACCACGGGGTTCGCACCGTATTCCAGCAATTAGGTTTTGCGATTCAGCCGATTCCGCTCGAGGAAGATGGCATTGATGTAGAGGCACTGGGACGGAGCGATGCGCGGCTGGTCTATATTACGCCTTCTCATCAGGACCCGACCGGGATTGTGATGCCCTATGCGAAGCGGCTCAAGCTGCTGCAATGGGCGAACCGGACGGAAAGCTACATCCTGGAGGACGATTACGACGGGGAGTTCCGCTATCACGGGCGGCCCATTCCGTCGTTGCAAGGCTTGGATAAGGATGGACGAGTGATCTATCTGGGGACGTTTTCCAAGGCCCTACTGCCGACGATTCGAATCAGCTACATGGTGCTTCCGCATTCCTTGCTGCCGGCATTTCACGAGCGACTCGCCGAGTTTGACCAGACGTGTTCCCGGGTTCATCAGGAGACGCTGGCGCTGTTCATGAAAAATGGCGATTGGGTGAGGCACATTCGCAAGATGAGGACCTTGTACCGCAAGAAGCATGAAGCGATGCTTCGCGCCCTGCAGGAGCAATTCGGGAGCGGCATTCACGTCACGGGCCAGGATGCGGGAATGTCCGTGATGGTGGAAGTCCACAGCGATTCCAGCTCCGCGGATTTGGCGGACATCGCGAAAGAGGCGGGCATCCGCGTCCATCCGGCGTGCCACAAATGGATCGACCAGGCGCGGAAAGGATCGCCGTCTTTTCAGTTTGGCTTCGGCGGGCAGTCCGTCGAAGAGATCGAGGCTGGTCTCAGGCTGCTTAAGGAAACGTGGCAGCCTTATCTACGGGAGGGCGCTAAATGAAAGAAGAGAACGTGTATGGGAGAGAAGAGACAACAGCCAGCTTGGCTTACGCACCATTTGTAAAAGGAATGAAGCAAATCTTTCCCGTAGCAGCTACAGGAATCGTAGACAGGTTGGTGTTTGGCATCCTGGCGAGACAGGCGGGCCTGGGAGTGACGGAAGCCATGCTGTTTTCGCTGTTGGTCAATGCCGGCTCCTCCCAATTTGCAGCTGTCGGCCTCATCTCGCAAGGAATCGTGGGATGGCCGATCCTGGTCTCGACGCTGTTGCTCAATGCCCGCCATCTGCTGTACGGGCTGTCGCTCGGCCCCACCTTTCGGGGAACGGCGACGTGGAAGCTGGCCTTGATGGGAGGCTGGCTCAACGACGAGACGTACGCGCTGACGGCTACGAACCTGGCGGCAGGGGAAAAGCCGAGCCTGTCCTACTTTGCCGGGGCGAGTGCCGCTGATTACCTGATCTGGAATATCAGCACGCTTGCCGGCGCGTTGTTCGGGACCATCTTTACCAATACGGAAGCGTACGGGCTGGACTTTGCCTTCGTGGCGACCTTTCTCGGGTTTCTTGCGGTGAATCTGGCGTCGTCTTTTCATCTGAAAGTAGCGGGGTGTGCAGCTGTCGTAGCCTGCATCGGATACGCCATCGGAGGAGCGACGATCGCCATCATCGCGGGGACCTTGACTGCAGTGGTGATAGGGGCGGTGAGCGGTGAACGATAAGATCCTGCTTTATATCGGACTGATGGCATTGATTACGTATCTGACCCGTTTCCCCATGCTGCTGTTCAGCTCCCGATGGGACATTCCCGCGTGGCTCAAACGGGGGCTGGCAATGGTGCCCGTCGGAGTATTCAGCTCGATGACGATCCCGACGATCCTGTTCCACGCGCCTGGCGGGTCGTGGAACCCGGAATACCTGGGCGCAGGCCTGGTCTCGCTCGGGGTCGGCTTGTGGAAAAAACAGATCGTCTGGGCTTTGTTTGCCGGAGTCGTCACGATTGCACTGTGGCGGCAAGTGGTCCAGTGGATGTAAAAAGCTCTGGATGAGCTCACATTTTGGTTCGCGATGAGAGACAGGATACCAGAAAGCCAATGCCGCTCAGGAGCAGGAGGAAGGGCGGGAGGATCGCAAAGGAAATGCCGTTGTGATCGATCCACTGCAACACGATGGAAGTGAGCGAAAGCACAATCATCAAGACGGATGCAACGAAGCTGACGCGTTTTTTTATCGTCATGGCCAACTCCTATGATCGGTTTCTATATCTTTAGACGAAAAGAGGTTGGGGATCGTTTCCAAAACCAAAAAACACCTCTTGCGCATCCGCTACGGAGAAGCGCAAGAGGTGTTTTGCATTCAGGATGACCGATACCCGAGCTGTGCAGACATTTCCTGTACAGTCGCGAGCGTCTCGCGCAAGAGTTCTTCTTTCTGCGGCAGGACGCGGTCGGAAGGGCCGATGACGCTGATGGACGCGGTCACCTGGCCGGATGCGTCGAAAATCGGGGCGGCGATCCCCGTCACTCCTGCATTGCGGCGATTGGAGCTGATCTCGTAGCCGCGCTCTTTGATCATGGTCAGATCTTGCTTCAGTTCGCTCACCGAGGTGTAGGAGTGAGGCGTGTACGTCTTGAGCGTCTCCCCGAGTATCTCATCCTGGAAGGACTCCGGTTGATAAGCCAGCAAGACGCGGGCTGCCGACGTCGAATAGAGCGGAAAGCGCCGAAACGACTCGACCGTAAAGCGAATCGGGTGGGGCGAGTCGACCTTCGCCACATAGATGGCGTCCTTGCTGTCCTTGACGCAGAGAACGACCAGCTCGCTCGTGCGTGACACCAAGCGCTGCAAAAACGGCATCGAGAAATCGACGATATCGTGGTTTTTCAATACTTTGGTCCCCAGCTCCAAAAGCGTGTAGCCAAGCGTGTACTGCTTGGTTTTTTCATTTTGGCGGATGAACCCTTCGGACTCGAGGGTGGAGAGCAGCTTGTGCACCGCCCCTTTTGAGAGCTGAAGCATTTTGCTCAGTTCGGTTACCCCGAGCTCCTTTGGCGAATCGAGAAAAATTTTTAACAGCCGGCAGCTGTTGCGGACAGAAGACAGCACTTGATCCATAGATAGGTCTCCTTCAAATTGCATTGCCCTCATTCTACCACAAAACAGGCAAGCGCTTGCCCCCGAGAATTGAGCCAATGGTTTTTTTATATGACTACCTTGAATAGTCAGTTTCTTTTATGATAGGATAACACTATCGTTCTCGAATAGCAAACATCGTTCTCTATTCGTGAACAACCAAGAAAAAATCGGGGGTTGAACATTCGTGAAGAAAAAGACATTATCCGTGCTCTCCATTTTCGCTTTGACCGGTTCTTTGCTCGCGGGCTGTGGCTCGCCTGCACCGCAATCGTCGGCTCCGGCCCAAAATGCCGGCTCCAAAGAAGGGGGACAGGCAGAGGCGCAGGTGCAGCTGGAAGACGCGCTCGTCGTCGCCGGGAATGGCGCAACCGTAGAAAAGCTGATGAAAGATGAGATCTTCAAAAAGTTCAATGAAAAATATCCGAATGTGAAGCTGACCTATGTGTCCGGTGTGTCGACCGAGATCGTGGCGAAAGTGAAAGCGCAGCAAAACGCTCCGCAAATCGACCTGACCATCGTAGAAGGCGGCGAGCAGGAAAAAGGACGCCAGGAAGGCTTGTGGGATACAGTATCGGCCGCAGATATCCCGAACATGAAAAACGTGCCGGACGACCTCAAGATCAAAGACGACAGCGGCGTAGTCGTGAACTTCACGCCGATGGGGATTTCCTATAACAGCGAGCTGGTCAAAGAGAAGAACCTGCCTGTGCCAAAGTCCTGGAACGACCTGGCCAAGCCGGAAGTGAAGGGTAACATCACGATGACCGACGTGGCGAGCAACTTCGGCCGCTCCACGATGATCATGCTGGCTTATGCCAACGGCGGTTCGGAGAAAAACATCGAGCCTGGCTTTGAAAAGCTGGGGACTATCGCAGGGTACATGCCGACTTTTGCCAAGAGCGCGGCTCAGCTCCAGCAAAACCTGCAAAACAAGAGCGCTGCCTACACCACCTGGACGATGGCTCGCAGCCTGACCCAGAAGGAAACCGGATTGCCGATTGAATTCGTCTTCCCGGAAGAGGGCGGAAACATCGTGCCGAACGTCGCGACATTGGTCAAGGGAGCCAAACACCCGCAAGCGGCCAAGGCCTTTGTCGACTTCCTGCTGACGGATGACGTGCAAACCATGTATGCGACCAAGCTCTACTACAACCCGGCTACTCCTGTGAAGCTGCCTGACGACGTGGCGAAAACGCTGGAATTTGACCGCTCCAAAGTAGTGAACTTCGACTACGAGGTCCTGAGCAAGGAAACGTCGAACTGGTTGGATCGCTTCAATAAAGAAATCGCACCCAAGACTGGAAAGTAGGTGTCAATGTGGCCAAGGTGATTGACGTCGAACTGCGCGGCATCATGAAAACGTTTCAAAACAATGTCGTGGTTCAGGACTTCAACCTGCAGGTGGAGCAAGGCGAGTTCATTTCCTTCCTGGGACCGTCCGGTTGCGGGAAAACTACGACCCTGAACATGATCGCGGGCTTTCTCGATCCGGATGGCGGCGACCTGCTGATCAAGGGGCAGCGCATGAACGGCGTGCCTCCTTACAAACGGGAGCTGGGGATGGTGTTCCAGACCTACTCCCTCTTCCCGCACATGACGGTGGCGGAGAACATCGCATACGGCTTGAAGCTGAGAAAAGTAAGCAAAACGGAAATGCAGGAGCGCGTCAAACGCGTGCTTGATCTGGTCAAGCTGCCGAATGTAGCGGACCGTTACCCGAAGCAGCTATCCGGCGGCCAGCGCCAACGGATCGCGATCGCAAGGGCTTTGGTAATCGAGCCTTCCCTGCTGCTTTTGGACGAGCCGCTCAGCAACCTCGACGCCAAGCTGCGCGAGGAACTGCGCGACGAGCTCAAGCGGCTCCATCAGGAAATCGGGGTCACGACGATCTTCGTCACACACGATCAGGAAGAAGCGCTGTCCTTGTCCGACCGGATCGTGGTGTTGAACCACGGTTTTGTGGAGCAGATCGGCACGCCGCTGGAAATCTACAATCAGCCGGCCTCGGAGTTCGTCCATACGTTCATCGGCAAGACGAACCGGATGGAGGGCGAAATCGTCGGGCTGGAAGGCGATCGACTGACCATTCGCACAACAGAAGGAATGATCATCCATGCGGGCAAGCAGCAGCGCCCGTTCGCGTTGGGACAAAAGGCAATCGTGTTCGTTCGGCCAGAAAAAATCGTGCTCACGGATATTGCCGCCGGCGACTACATCAATCAGGTGGAAGGCCGACTGCAGCTGGCGTCCTTCCTCGGCTCCTACACGGAGTGCGAGGTGCGGGCGGGTGGACACACGCTGGCCGTCAAGGTGCAGATGAGCGACAAAGCGGCGCAGCGTGAACCGGGAGCCAGCCTGTTTTGCAGCTGGAATGCGGAAGACGTGCTGGTCATGCCGGCAGAGAGGGGATGACGGATGAGCAAACGTCTCTCGATTACACTGCTGACGGCGCCTGCCATGATTGTTCTGCTGGGTGTCTTTCTCATCCCGATGCTGCTGATGCTGCTGCTCAGCTTCCAGGATGAAAATCAGGCTTTTTCGCTGGAGAATTACTCGCTGTTCGTGCAAGATCCGTTTTATCTGCAAATTTTGTGGCGGACGATCCGCGTCAGCCTGTGGACGGTGCTCGCCACACTGGTGCTGGGCTATCCGGTCGCGATGTACATGGCGCAAGCGACGGGCAAAATGCGCGGCATCGTGACTATGCTCATCCTGGCACCCCATCTGATCAGCGTGGTCATCCGCAACTTCGGCTGGGTGGTCGTGCTGGGGGAAAAGGGCTGGATCAACGAGATGCTTCTTGCGCTCGGCATCATCGAGCAGCCGCTGCGCCTGTTGTACAACGAGCTGGGTGTGGTGATCGGCTTGACCGACTCGTTCATCGCCTACATGGTGCTGGCACTGGCGACGAGCATGTACGCCATCGATCCGTCGCTGAACAAGGCGGCAGCCATTCTCGGCGCATCGCGGGTGCGCACATTCTTTAGCGTGACGCTGCCGCTGAGTCTGCCGGGGATCGTCGCGGGCACGACGCTGGTGTTCAGTCTGTCGATGAGCGCCTTTGTGACGCCGGCCTTGATGGGCGGCACCTCCGTCAAAGTGATGCCTGTCATTGCCTACGAGCAAATCATGTCGACGTTGAACTGGCCGCTGGGTGCCGCGCTCTCCTTCCTGCTGCTCGCCAGTACGATCGTGCTGGTCACGCTGTATACCAAGCTGGTGGAAACGAAGAGGTACAAAGAGGTGTTTGCGTCATGAAAAAGCTGAATATCACGGGACTCATTACCTTTTTGGTGCTGCTTCTGGTCAATCTGCCGTTTTTGGTGATCATCCCCAGTTCGTTTACGGCTGCCGGCTATCTGGCTTTCCCGCCGGAAGGCTTTTCCTGGCAGTGGTATACGATGATTTTGGACAGGCCGGAGTTTATCGACTCGTTCTGGACGAGCCTCAAGCTGGCGGCGATCACGGCTGTGCTGGCGACGTTTTTGGGCACGCTCGCGGCGTTTGCCCTGTCCAAGTACAAATTTAAAGGGAGCGGCGCCATCAATGCTTTGATGCTGTCTCCACTCACGGTCCCGTCCTTGATCATCGGGATTTCGGCCCTGTTGTTCTTTACGCGGATCGGCATCGCCGGGACGTTTACCGGGCTTTTGCTCGCCCATATTTTGATTTCCATACCGTACGTGGTGCGGCTGGTCTTGACCGGACTCAGCTCGTTTGACTACACGCTGGAAAAGGCGGGGTATATGCTGGGGGCGCATCCGTTTCGCGTGTTTTGGGACATCACATTGCCCCTGCTGCGACCGGCGATCGTATCCGGGATGATCTTTTCGTTTTTGACGTCGTTTGACAACGTGACGGTTTCGCTCTTTTTAGTGGCGCCGGACACAACCACACTGCCGCTCGCGATCTTCACCTACATGCAGGAAACGCTGGACCCGCTGGTCGCTTCCATCTCGTCCGTCGTCATCCTGCTCAGCCTGGTGTTTATCGTCCTGCTGGAAAAAGTGTACGGGCTGGAGCGCCTGTTCGGGCTCAACTCCCAATCCCACTAAGGAAGAGGCAATATGTCCATTCACACGTATTTACAAGACAACATGAACAGCTTTTTGAAACTGCTGGAAGAGGCAGTCAACATGGATTCCCCATCGCGGGACAAGGTTCTGGCGGACCGGATGGCTGGGTGGTTTGCCGTCCAGTTTCAGCGATTGACGGGAGGGGCCGCTGAGCTGATTCCCAATCCGACCTACGGCGATCAGGTGAAATGCACGCTCGGAAGCGGAGATCGGCAGGTGCTGGTGATCGGGCACTACGATACCGTATGGCTGAAGGGAGAAGCCGGCAAAAGGCCCTTTGCCATCCGGGAAGGGAAAGCTTACGGCCCCGGCGTCTACGATATGAAGGCAGGGGTGCTGCAAGCGATATATGCGATGCGAGCCCTGGTGCAGCAGGATCGGCTGCCAAAGGATAAAAAAATCGTCCTGCTCCTCAGCAGCGATGAGGAAATCGGCAGCCCGACATCGCGCGCGCTGGTGGAAGAGGAGGCTTCCCGCTCGGTGGCGTGCTTTGTTCTGGAGCCTCCGACGGAGCCCATTGGCGCCCTCAAGACATGGCGAAAAGGGAGCGCTCATTTTACCTTGCAGGTCCATGGCGTCTCGGCTCATGCCGGCGTCGATCACCAAAAAGGAATCTCGGCGATCGAAGAGATGGCCAGACAGATTCAGTATTTGCACGCGCTCACAGATTACGAGCTGGGAACGACCGTCAATGTCGGTCTGGTCCAGGGCGGAATCGGCTCGAATGTGGTCGCGGATTTTGCGGAGGCGCAAATCGACGTGCGCGTCGTTTCCATGGGGGAAGCGGGGCGGATCGAACAGGTGATCCGCGGGCTGCAGCCGTTTTTGGCGGGAACGAGCGTACACGTGACGGGAGGGATACGGCGTCCTCCGATGGAGCGGACAGAAGAGACTGGCGCATTGTTTGAGCTGGCGAAGACGATCAGTTTCCACGAGCTGGGCTTCGCGCTTGAGGAATCGGGGACAGGAGGGGTAAGCGACGGGAACTTCGCAGCCGCCTGCGGTGTCCCGACGCTGGACGGACTGGGCTCCAAGGGCGCGTTTGCCCACTCGCCGGACGAATATATCGAACTGGGTGAAATACCGGTCCGCGCCGCACTGCTGGCGCGACTGATGGAAGAAGTATAGAGAGAAAGCAACAAAAGGCACCTGCATGGATGGGAGGACAAGTCCCCATCCGGCAGGTGCCTTTGCTATTGCGATGAATCAGAATCACGAAAAAACGATCAGTCGAGATTGGACAGGTGCCGGCGTCCGATGAGCAGAGCGAGCATGCTGATCAGGACGGCGAGAGCCCCCGCGTAAAACGGAATGCTGGAGGAATACCACTCGGACAGTTTGCCGGCCAGCCACGGAGCGATCGCACCGCCGACGAACCTCACGAAGCTGTATGCAGAAGACGCAATCGCTCTTTCGACGGGAGCCACATCCATCGAGCAGGTTGTCAGGACGGTATTGATGATCCCCAAGAGACCGCCGGCGATCACGATCGCGATGACCAGTCCGGTCTGCGAGCCTACGCCAAAGCCCATGTACGCGAGGACGATAGCGAGCAGAAAAAGGATGGCGAACAGGGTCGACACCGAACCGAATTTCTCTTGCAGCTTCGGTGCGACGATGACGGACGTGATGGCGAGCAGCACGCCCCAGCAGAAGAAGACAAGGCCCAGGCTGTGCTCATCCATGTGCAGCACGAATGGCGAATACGCCAGCAAGGTAAAGAAGCCGAAGTTGTACAAAAGCGCTGTGACGGCCATCGTAAACAGTCCGGGATGGCCAAGCGCGCGGAACGGATCGAGGATCGACGTGCGTTTTTTCGGTTTGGGTATATCTTTGAGCAGGACGAAGACGGCCAGGAACGCGATTGCCATCAGGACGGATACGCCGAAGAAGGGACCGCGCCAGCTGATTCCGCCAAGAAGTCCACCGAGCAGCGGACCGACGGACATGCCGAGGCCGATGGCAGCTTCATACAGAACAATGGCCGCCGCGGTGCCTCCGCTCGCTACGCTGACGATGACGGCGAGTGCGGTGGAAATGAAAAAGGCATTCCCGAATCCCCAACCCGCGCGGAACCAGACAATCCCGGTAACGGAATTGGCCATGCCGCCCAAGAAGGCAAAGACGATGATGGCAAGCAAGCCGAACAGCATGGTTGGTTTTGGACCGATCCGGCTGGAAAGCCAGCCGGTGACGAGCATGGTAATCCCGGTCATGAGCATGTAGCTCGTAAACAGCAGCGACACCTGGCTTGGCGTGGCGTTCAGCTTGCTGGCGATGGCCGGCAGGATCGGGTCAACCAGACCGATCCCCATGAACGCGACGACACAGGCAAAGGCGACGGCGTAAGCAGACTTGGTCTGTTTCAGTATCGTACGAAGTGAGTGTGCTTCCGAAGACATGTTAGTTGGTTCCTCCCTTGTATTTGGACGTCAGCTCGTTTCGCTTGCTGACAATGATCTCCAGCTTTTCATCAAAGCTTTGCAGCAGATCCTGCATTCGCTCGATCTTGCTTCGTAGCAGGTTGCGCTGGGGTCTGAGGGTATCCTCGAGCTTCTGCAGCATTTCGATTCGCTTGAGCAGCTCGGGTCCGTCCAGATCGCGGTTCTTGTAGTTCTCGTTGTAGAACTCCCGCTGCTGCTCGTAAAGGCGGCCGAGCTCCACCATCTCCTTGATTTCGCCCAGACTGGCTCCAAGCAGATCGCGCATGTCCTTGACGTGTAAAATCCGTTCGACGTCTTCTTCGGTGTACATGCGGTAACCGCCATCGGTTCTCCCGGATGGGGAGACCAGTCCCAGCTCTTCATAATAGCGGAGCGCTCGTTTGGTCAGCTTCGTTTTTTGCGCGACCTCATCGATTTTGTACAACAGATCCCCTCCCATCCTTTCGCGTTCCTCCCGTATCGTTTCGGTACAACAATAACATTAACGTAAACGTTATTGTTTTGCAATGTGAAATTTTTTCGCTTCCGTATAGGTTTTCCTAAAAAGCGTTTTCACAGCAAAGGAGACATTCTGCCTTCCTTGAGAGATAATGGTAGAGAAGCATGGAAGATCATCCGAAAAGAGGGAGAAGCGATGCACTATCGCCGTTTGGGCAACAGCGGCCTCAAGGTCTCGGCTCTGGGTTTGGGCACCAATTCATTCGGAGGACGGGCGGACGAGACTGCTTCCGCCAGAATCATTCATCAAGCGATCGAGAGCGGGATTACGTTTATCGATACGGCCAATATTTACACCAATACCGAATCGGAGCGCATCATCGGGGCGGCGCTGGAAGGAAGGCGGCATGAAGTCGTGCTGGCGACCAAGGCTGGCCTGGTGCGCGGCGAAGGCCCCAACCGGCGGGGCTCATCGCGGTATCACCTGGTCAGCGAGCTGGAGGGCAGCCTGAGACGGCTGCGGACGGACTATGTGGACTTGTACCAGATCCATACGTTCGATCCTGAGACGCCGTTGGAAGAGACGCTGCGGGCGCTCGACGACATGGTGAGATCCGGCAAGGTCCGCTATATCGGGGCATCCAACTATGCGGCGTGGGAATTGGCAAAAGCGCTCGGCATCAGCGAGCGGGAAGGTCTCAACCGCTTCGTTTCCACCCAGGTCAGCTACTCGCTTGCCGACCGGACGCCGGAGAGGGAGCTGGTGCCGGCTTGCCTGGACATGGGCGTGGGGATCATTCCGTATTTTCCGCTGGCCGGCGGGATTTTGACCGGAAAGTACGCCGCTGTGGATGAGGTGCCGAAAGGGTCACGCGCCGATATCGAACCGCGCTTTACCCGCTTTTTGAAGGAAGACAAGGTCGCTTTTGGCCAGCGTGTAAGCGAGATGGCCAAGGGACTGGGGTATTCGTCAAGCGTTCTTTCCCTCGCCTGGCTGATGCACCAGCCTGTGGTTTCGACTGTGATCGTGGGCGCGACTCGCGTAGAACAGCTGCTGGACAACGTGCAGAGCGCTTCGGTCAGACTGGACGAGGAGACGCTGGCCGCTTTGGATCAGCTCAGCGATTCGTACCGTTACGGGGAGCCATTTGCGGAGTACCGTCTGCCGTAAGTGCAGGACAACGAAGGGGTAAGGCCAAAATCGCACAAAAAACGGCCCCGGACACAATTGCAGGTCCGTGGGCCGCCTTTTCTTTTATTCCGCTGCCATCGTGCTTTCTTTCAAGATGACGTCGTGCGCGCCGCCTTCGACCAGGCTGGTCGCGGAGATGAGGGTGATGCGCGCTTTTTGCTGCAGTTCGGCAATGGAGAGCGAGCCGCAGTTGCACATGGTCGACTTGATTTTGTGCAGGGTGCGGTCCATGTTTTCGCGCAGGCTTCCGGCGTACGGTACGTAGGAGTCTACGCCTTCTTCGAACACCAGGCCTTGCTTGCCGCCTGAATCGTAGCGCTGCCAGTTGCGGGCGCGGTTGGAGCCTTCACCCCAATACTCTTTTACGAAGTTGTTCCCGATCTTCACTTTTTTGGTCGGGCTCTCGTCGAACCGGGCGAAGTAGCGGCCCAGCATGACGAAGTCGGCGCCCATCGCAAGTGCCAGCGTCACGTGGTAGTCGTGGACGATACCGCCGTCGGAGCAGATCGGGACGTAAATGCCGGTCTCTTTGAAATATTCGTCACGCGCTGCCGCGACTTCGATTACAGCGGAAGCCTGGCCGCGGCCGATTCCTTTTTGCTCGCGTGTGATGCAGATGGAGCCGCCGCCGATCCCTACCTTGATAAAGTCGGCCCCTGCTTCCACCAGGTAGCGGAAGCCTTCCTTGTCGACGACGTTGCCCGCGCCAATCGGAACCTTGAAGTTTTCTTTTACGTATTGGACCGTTTCGCTCTGCCATTCGCTGAAGCCGTCGGAGGAGTCGATCACGAGAATGTCTACTCCTGCTTCCACCAGTGCAGGTACCCGTTCCTTGTAGTCCCGTGTATTGATGCCGGCTCCGACGATGTAGCTCTTGTTTGCGTCCAGGAGCGACAGCGGATTGTTTTTGCGAGCGTCGTAGTCCTTGCGGAAGACGAGGAAGTCCAGGTGCTGTCTGTCATCCACGATCGGCAAGCAGTTCAGCTTGTGCTCCCAGATCAGGTCGTTCGCTTCGGAGAGAGTGATGCCGGACTTGCCGTAGATCAGGGAGGAGAAAGGCGTCATGATTTCGCTGACCGGCTTGTCCAAGGAGTCGCGGCTGATCCGGTAGTCACGCCCTGTGACGATGCCGAGCAGTTTGCCTTTCGCAGAACCATCTTCCGTGATCGCCACTGTGGAATGGCCGGTTTGTTCCTTCAGTTCCAAAATATCTTTGAGGGTATGGCTGGGGGTCAGGTTGGACTTGCTGACGACGAAGCCGGCTTTGTACGCTTTCGCTTTGCGTACCATGGTCGCCTGGCTTTCGATCGATTGGGATCCGAAAATAAAGGAAATACCGCCACATTGAGCCAAAGCAACCGCCATATGATGGTCGGATACTGCTTGCATGACTGCAGATGAGAACGGTATGTTCAAGGAAATGGCAGGTTTTTCACCTTTTTTAAATTTGGTGATAGGGGTGCTAAGGTCGACGTTTTGAGGCGTGCATTCCTTTGTGGTCAGGTTCGGAAGCAGCAAATACTCGTTGAACGTCCGTGATGGTTCTGTGTAATAAAAAGCCACTACTCTCTCCTCCTAAGAAATCTTTTTATAAGAGAAATTTTAATCATGGTAACCGTGAAAACGCACTACCGTCAATAGGGAATCGAAAGGTGGTATGGATTCTTGGTGAAAATGCTGGATCGTGTCGAACAATTGCAATTGCTGAAACAGGTGGAATTGGAACAAGCGTATAGGCTTTACGGCAGCTTGCGTCTGAAGGCGGACCGCAGCCTGACGCTCGCGGATTCGGGAGAGCTGGGGTGGAAGGCGGCCGGCTCCTACTTGCGGGGAATGCCGTTTCATGTGTTCACCTTTCCGAAAGGCTCTGCTTTTCCACGGTCGAGCGCTATTCCTTCTTCACGTTTCGGTGGTAGCGAAAAAGCCCCTCTCCCCACGTTTCCTTCGCGTGGAAAGGGGCTTTTGCCATGGGAGCTTACGCTTTGGGATCGACGGGAATGGTCATGGTAAAGCAGGGGCCATCCGGGTCGTTGCGGGCCACGATGGTGCCTTTGTGCGCCTCGAAAACCGCCCGGGCGATCGCCAGTCCCAGCCCGTGCTTGCCGGACTTGCCTTTGCGGAAGCGCTGGAACAGATGGGGCAGCAGCGCTTCCTCGATCTGCGGGCCGTCGTTGGCGATGCTGATGACAGCGTTCTGGCCGACCAGTCTGCCGGTAATGGTCAGGCGGCTCTTGGCGTAGCGCAGCTGGTTTTCCATGATGTTGACGAAGGCGGTGCTCAGCTGCTCGCCGTCCGCCTCCACGATCATCTCGGGAGGCAAATTCAGCTCCCACTCGACATTCGGGTTCAACACCGAGAGGCGCTGCTTCAAAAGGTGCATCATTTCCGCCAGGTCCACTCGCCCCATCTGCATCATCTGGGACACGGACTCGATTTTGGTCAGGTACAGGAGCTGTCCGACGACCTTCTCCAGCCGCTTGCTCTCTTCCATGATGATCGTGAGTCCCTTTTCCGCCTGCGGCCCCTGGAACACGCCCTCCAGCAGCCCTTGGGTATAGCCCTGGATGGCCATGATCGGCGTCTTGAGCTCGTGGGAAATGTTCAGGACGAAATGGCGCTGCGATTCGTCGTACTCCTTCAGCTGGTTTTTCATCGTGTCGAACGAGCGGGCGAGCTGGCCGATTTCGTCTCCGCGATCCATGGTGAGCGGGATATCGAACTGCCGGCGGGCGATTTTTTGGCACAGCTCGTCCAGGCTGCGCAGCGGCTTGCTCAGGTAGCCGCTGAACCAGATGGCAAGCAGCCAGCTGACCAGAAGCAGGAGACTGAACACCAGCAAAAATTGCCGGGTCAGGATGGAGTTGATCTGGTTGAGCTCCTTCTCCTTGGAAAACAGCACCATGTAATAAGGAAAGCCGTGGTAATCCATCCGCTTGCTGACGAACAGGTAGCTCTCGTTACCGCGATTCAGCGTGCCGTGTTGAAGCTGGTCGTTCGGATGGGCGGCGGCGCGGGCGAACAGTTCCCGACTGTCGGAAGGCGGGATGCGCTCCGTGCTCCGGCTGCCCAGCTCTTTCCCGTTTTCCGCATACACGATCATGTCAAACGAATATTCATAGCGGGATAATAGCAGTTGCAAAAAGTAGGGAGCCGCGGCGGGAACGGGGAGCAGCTCGTTGTGCTCGTTGAACGAAATGTGCTCGGACAGCGTGTAAAATTCATCCTCGAGCAGCGCGTACGTATTGGAGACGAGGTACTGCTTGACGGCAAGGGGATAGCCCACCCCCAGTCCGACGCCGAGGACCCCGGTCAAAATCATGAACAAGATGAGAATTTGCCGGGAGAGCGGCAAGTTTTTCAACCGGAATTTGCTCATACACGCATCATCCGGTAGCCGAATCCGTAGACCGTCTCCAATGGAAACTTGGGCATTTTTTTACGGATACGCTTCACCAGGTCATCGACGGCCCGGTCCGAGCCAATGTAGTCTTCGCCCCAGATCGAGGTGAGAATTTGCTCGCGGTTGAGCGCCAGCCCCTGGTTGTGCAGGAGATACACGATCAGCTCGAACTCCTTGGTCGTCAGCTCGATCAGATCGTCCCCTTCTTTTACTTGGCGGCCTTTTTCTGAGATCATATAAGGACCCACATTTACCCAGTCTTGAAAGGTCTGCGACTGCGCAGGTACGGCGCCTTGCTTCTCGTAGGTCCGCTGCAGCAGCTTTTTGGCGCGGATGACCAGCTCGCGGGGGAGAAACGGCTTCGCCAGGTAGTCGTCGCTGCCCAGCTCGAGTCCGATGATTTTATCGACGTCCTGGTCGCGGGCCGAGATGAAGATGATCGGCACATTCGACTTTTCGCGGATGAGCCGCAGGAGCTCGTAGCCGTCGATGTCCGGCATCATGATATCCAGGATCCACAGATGCGGCTGGTGCTCCTCATCGAGAAGCGGAAGCACGTCGTTCCCGCTGGAAAATGCTTTTACCTGCAGCCCGGCGCTTTCCAGGTACGACTGCAGGAGTTCTAACAGGTTGGTTTCATCGTCCACCAGATAGACGAGGTAAGGGGTGTTCATGTGTTTCGCCCTCGCTTTTCTTCGGTCTTTAGTCGTTTCATCTATTGTAGCACAGGAAAAATGGCCGCGTGTGGCAGGGCCGTAAGAGAATCGTGGAAAACATGTGGAAGCAGGATTCGCCGGAAGCCTCACGAAAAAGGTAGAAGACTATCCAGAAAAATGGAAAGGAGCGATCTCATGCAACGTCGCATTCAATCGTCACTCGTCATGCTCAGCTTGCTGCTGCTTACCGCTTGCAGCGGACAACCTGTCGATACGCAGCCCAAGCCGGCTCCCGAGCAGCCGCCCGCTCCGACCGTACAGACCCCGCCAGTCGATCAGCCGCCCCAGTATCCTTACAAGGCGCCTTTGACGGGTCTGGGCAGCCAGGAAAATCTGGACAGCAAACGCCCCGTCATGGTGATGATCAACAACGCCCCGCCGGCTCGTCCGCAATCCGGGATCAGCAAGGCCGATATGGTCTACGAGGTGCTGGCAGAAGGCGAAATGACGCGCTTCCTCGCGATTTTCCAGAGCCAGAAGCCCGAAATCATCGGACCCGTCCGAAGCATTCGCCCCTATTTTATCCAGATCGGAATCGGATTCGACGCCGTACTGGTACACGCAGGGGGGAGCCAGGAAGCGCTCGAGACGCTCGCCCGCTCCGATTACAGCCACCTCGACGAAATACCGAATGGCCGCTACTTCTGGCGGGAGAGCTTCCGCAAAGCTCCGCACAACCTGTACACCAAGCCGGAGCTGCTGGAGCAGGCCATGCACGATAAAAACATGCGGACGACATCGGAAGTGCCGCATTTTACGTTTTTGCCCGAAGACGCAGTCATCAAGGAAGGGGAGCCTGCTACCAAGGTGGATCTCACCTTCCATTCTTTGAACAAAGCCGGCTTCGAGTACGATGAAAAAGAGAAAAAGTACATGCGCTTCACGGAAGGAAAGCCGCACGTCGACCTGTCGGACAACAAGCAGCTTTCGACCTCGAACTTGCTCGTCATCGCTGCCAAGCATCGCGTCCTGGACAAGGAAGGCCGGCGTCAGGTAGATGTGGTCGGTCCGGGCGACGGCTACCTGTTCCAGCAAGGCAAGGCGCGGAAGATCAAGTGGAAGCGCTCGGGAGGCGTCATCCGGGCCTACGCGGATGCAGCGCTCACTCAGGAGCTGCCGCTGCTGCCTGGAAATACGTGGATCGAGATTTTGCCAAGCACACCCGGCCTCGCGCAATCCTTGAAGTTCCAGTAGGAAGAAAAGGTTGCAGTCCATGACGGTTTCTTCTAAGATATTTCATGAAGGCTTTAACGCTTAAAAATTGTACAGTGAGAAACCGGAAACGGATCCGATAACGGGGTGAAGGATATGCAACTGGAAAAGCTGAAAGGCAAGGGAATCGAGCAGTTGTTTGAAGCGATTCTGTCCTTGGAAACCATGGAAGAATGCTATCAATTTTTTGATGATCTGTGCACGGTGAACGAGATGCAGTCGCTCGCTCAGCGACTGGAAGTGGCGCGCATGCTGCGAAAGGGCTTCACCTACAACCAGATCGAAGCCGAGACGGGAGCCAGCACGGCTACCATTTCCCGCGTGAAGCGCTGCCTGAACTACGGCAACGACGGGTATCAAATGGCGCTGGAACGGATCGGCAAATAGAGTAGGAGGCAGGCATCGTTGATTGACTATCGTGGCTGGCGCCATACGTTTAAACTAGACCCGGACAAATCCATCAGCGACGAGGCCCTCGAGGCGATCTGCGAGTCGGGGACCGATGCCGTTATTGTGGGAGGCACGTACGGGGTCACCTTTGACAATACGCTGGAGCTGATGTCCCGCATTCGTCGCTATGCGACCCCTGCGGTACTGGAAATTTCCTCGCTTGACGCGGTCGTGCCGGGATTTGATGCGTACTTCATCCCGCTTGTCCTCAATGCGGGGGACCCGGACTGGATCTTTGCTCCTCACGTCTCGGGCCTTACAGCGTACGGCTCCTACATACATTGGGATGACATCATCACGGAAGGCTATCTGATTGCCAATCCCGATGCAGGAGTCGCCCAGCTGACACGGGCCCGCCCCGTCGAGGATGCGGCCGAAGCCAAGGCGTACGCACAGGTCGCCACCAAAATCTGCCGCCTCCCGCTTGTTTACGTGGAATACAGCGGAGCGTACGGCGACCCGCAAATCGTTCGGGCTTGCCGGGCAGGCGCGGATGAAGCGCACCTTTTTTACGGGGGAGGCATCCGTACTCCCGAGCAGGCAGCCGAGATGGCGGCCATTGCCGATACGGTCGTGGTGGGCAATGTGATTTACGACGATCTGCAGGCGGCACTGGCTACGGTGAAAGCCGTGAAGGCGCTGTAAAGAAAAGGCTGCTGGCTGGACGGATGGGTCCAGAAAAACAAAGCATCATGAATGAAAGCCGAGTCGAACAGGAAGTACCTGTGGCGCTCGGCTTTTTTTGTACAGATAGGAATTAATAAAATTCCTATCCAGTATAAGGGCAACATAGCGAGACTTCGAACACAGTGAGATAGCGAGACTTGTGCCCTTTGGGTACCGCGGCTCCGCCAAAAGGCATGGCGTAGCCAGGTTTTCTAAGTTTCTTTGACAAGGGGAAAAGAGGAGCGGATGAAACATGAACGAAAAACTGCAGGAAGTCGTACGACTGCGAACGGCAGGGAATTTGGAGGAAGCGAGAGCACTCGCGCTGCAGCTGGCAAGTGAATCTCCCGCAGACCCTGTCGTCCACTACCAGTGCGCGTGGTGCCACGATGCCGCCGGCCTGGAAAGGGAAGCCGTTCCATTTTACGAAAGGGCGATCCAGCTCGGGCTTCGGCCAGAGGACGATTTGGCGGGAGCCTTGCTGGGACTGGGAAGCACGTACCGCACGCTGGGGCAGTACGAGCAGGCGGCTGAGACCCTCGCCAAAGGCATGCAGCAATTCCCTGAAGACCGCGCCTTCCCCGTGTTCCTCTCCATGGCCTTCTACAACCTCGGCAGACATCACGAAGCGATGCGGCTGCTCATGCAAAACCTCGCGGAGACGACGAGCGATCCCGCCATTTCCGCGTACCGGAAAGCGATTTTGTTTTACGCCGACGATCTGGACAAGACCTGGTAAGCAGGAGTTCACGCAGCCCCCGTTGTACATGTACATCAGCGGGGGGTGCCTATGTACAAATTGATTCTGGTAGATGACGAGGAAGACGTGAGAGAAGGGGTCAGCCAGGAAATCGACTGGCACGCGCACGGCTTTGAGGTGCTGGCAAAAGCCGAGAACGGCAAGGAGGCGCTGGATCTGGTGGAGCGTCTGCGGCCGGATGTGGTCGTCACCGACATCCGCATGCCGTTCATGGATGGGCTGCAGCTCGCAGAGGCTGTACGGCGGCAGTTTCCGGCGACCCGTATCATCATTCTCACGGGCTTCGACGAGTTTGAATACGCGCAAAAAGCGGTCAAGCTCCACATTGACGAATACGTGCTCAAACCGTTTTCCGCCGTCGAGCTGATCGACGCGCTCGGCAAGGTGAAGGCTCGGATGGACGAGGAAGCGGCCCATCGGGAGAACAACCAGCTTTTGCGGGAGAGCTATCGAAAAAGCTTGCCTGTCCTGAGGGAAGTTTTTTTGTCATCCCTGCTGAATCGCGGACTGGCGAAGGAGGACATCCTGGCGAAAGCGACCGAGTACGGTGTGCAGCTGATTGGAAGCGAATATCTGGTGGCGCTTGTCTGCCTCGATCAGAAGAACAAGGAAGAGCAGCACATCCTGCTGTTCGCCGTCAAAAACATCGCGGAAGAACAGCTGACGCTCGGAGAGTGCCCCGGCCTCGTCTTTTTGCACAACGATCAGGTCGTGCTTCTGCTGCGAAAGGAACAGGACAGGGAGGATCGCCTGGAGCGGCTGTTTCAGTCGGTCGGGGAGGAGATCAGGCGCTCCGTTGAAAAGTACCTGGGTGTCACGGTGACGGTAGGTGTCGGCACGGTGGTCCGCGAGTTGACGGAGCTGCCGTACTCGTACGAGGAGGCGGCAGTGGCGGTAGACTACAAGAGCATCCTGGGAAACAATCGGCTCATTTTCATCTGCGACGTGGAAAAGCAGCCGCGGGACAGCGTCCGTTTCGACGAGCGAAAAGAACACGAGCTGGTCCGCTGCATCAAAATGGGGACCTTGCCCGAGCTGCATCAGGCGGTGGAGGAGCTGTTCGCCGAGGTGACGGATGGCAACGTCTCCATTCAAGACTATCGTATCTACCTGCTGGAGATCATGACCACGATTTTGAAAACCGCCCAGCGCGCCGATCTCGACATGGACCAGCTGTTTGGCGGCCAGGCGCGGCTGCTTGCGGAAATCACCTCGTTCAACAGCGTGCAGGAGGCCCGAGACCGGATCATTGACCTTTGCGAGAAAATCATGGGCGGCATCGCGAACGGCCGGACCCATACATACAAGCGGCTTGTCGACCAGGCGATCGCTTATACCCTCAAGAACTACCAATCCCCTGACATTTCGATCCACAAGGTGTGCGCAGAGCTGCACATCAGTCCAGGCTATTTCAGCAGCATTTTCAAAAGAGAGACCAAGACGACGTTCGTGACCTACCTGCTGCAGCTCCGCATGGAAAAAGCCAAAGAGCTGCTGCGAACCACGGACCTGAAAACGTTTGAGATCGCGGAGCGGGTGGGCTACTCCGATGCGAACTACTTCAGCTTTTGCTTTCGAAAACACGTCGGCCAGTCAGCTAAAGAGTACCGAAGCAGCAGCGGCAAAGAGGAGTGACCGATGAGAAAGCTCCTCGTTGGCGTAGTGGATTCGGTCAAGGCCAAGAGCATCCAGTTCATCATTACGACGTCTTTTACCCTCGTCACCGTGCTGGTCGTGCTGTTTGTCGGCGTCATGCTGTACAGCAAATTCACCGAGACAGCGGAGCAAAACGCCTACCTCAATACACAGCAAATTCTCGAACAGGTCAAGTACAACCTCGACAGCTACCTGAACGGGACCACGCAAATCTTCGAGCTGGTCGACGACAAGATCAGGCGAAGCCAGTCCATTTCCTCGGAAAAGCTGAACGAACAGCTGGAAGCCATCGTGGAGACGCGGAAGGACATCGTCTCGATCGCGGTGTTCAGCAGGAAGGGAGAGCTCTTGATGGGCACTCCGGCCAGGGCGATGCGCAAAAACAGCAAGCTCACGGATCAGAGCTGGTTTCAATCGGCGATCGATGATCCGAACAACCTATCGTTTTCTTTGCCGCACATCCAAAACCTGTTCAAGGGAGAGTACACCTGGGTCGTCTCCATGAGCCGAGGGATCACGGTCAAGGGACCAAGCGGCGATGTCCAAGCGGTACTGCTCGTCGATGTAAACTTCAAGGAGATCGACGACCTCTGCCAGCGAGTCGGCTTGGGGAAAAAAGGGTACGTGTACATCATCGACCTGGTCGGGAATATCGTCTACCATCCGCAGCAGCAGTTGATTTACGTCGGCCTGAAAAACGAAAACCGCTCCTTGCCGCTGAAGTATTCGTACGGCAGCTACGTCGACGATAGCGGCAAAGAGAAGCGCCTTATCACGATCAAGACCGTCGATCAGCTAGGCTGGAAGATCATCGGCGTCTCTTACATGGACGACATCGCCACGACGAAAAGCGAGATCAGCCGCTTCCTCATTTGGCTGTTGATTGTGGTGAGCATCATCGTCCTGTTTGTTCTCTCGTACATCTCGGCGAAAATTTCGCGTCCGATCAAAATGCTCGAGCGATCGATGGAGCGTGTGGAGCAAGGCGATTTTACGGTCAACGAACCGATTCGCGGCAGCCATGAAGTGGAGCAGCTGTCCCTGCGCTTTCATTTGATGGTGGCCAAAGTCAGGGAGCTGATGAGCCAGATCATCCGGGAGCAGGAGGCCAAGCGGAAAAGCGAGCTGGAAGTGCTGCAGGCGCAGATTCACCCGCATTTTTTGTACAATACGCTGAATTCCGTAGTGCGGATGGTCGGCATCGGGAAAAACGAAGACGTCATCACGACGATCACGTCCTTGTCCAAGCTGTTTCGCATCAGCCTCAGCCGGGGCAAGAGCGTCATCACGGTGCAGGAAGAGCTGGAGCACGTCCGCCATTACCTGATCATTCAAAAAATGCGCTACAAGCAGAAATTCGCGTACTGGATCGAGGCGCAGGAGGAAGTGCTGTCCTGCAGGACGCCGAAGCTGCTGCTACAGCCGATCGTGGAAAATGCCATCTACCACGGCATCGAGCACATGGCGGATCCCGGAGAGATTCACGTGTCGGCCTCCTTGTGCGACGGGAAGGTGCTGCTTCAGGTGCGGGACAACGGGCTGGGCATGTCCCCCGATGTGCGGGAGCGGGTGCTGGCAGGCACGTACAAGAGCGAGGGCGGATCGGGAGTAGGCATCCGCAACGTGCATGAGCGCATCCGGCTGTCCTTTGGAGACGAGTACGGGCTGGAAATCGAGAGCGAACTGGAGGTAGGGACAGTGGTCAACGTATGGATTCCCTGCCGGCGAGACGACGAAGGGCAAGAGGGGTGAGCGGATGGGGGCAATCAAGCGCTATGGAGTATACGTACTGCTGCTGGCGGCAGCCATTGCCGCCTCTGTCTCCTGGTACTCCCGGACGGTCGATTCGGCGCCGGACAAGAAAAAGACGGTGGCGCTGATCGTGCGGATGAAGCACGGGGACTACTGGCGCACCGTGAAGCTGGGGGCGGAAATGGCTGCCAAGGAATACGATCTCAACCTCAACTTTTACGCTCCCGACTATGAAGAGGACTCCCAGAGCCAGATGGAGCTGGTAAACCAGGCTGCACGGGACGGGTATGACGCGCTGGTCGTCGCCCCGAGCGACGACAGCGTGCTGCAGGAGGCGATCTCCCAGACCAAAGGGGGCGTGCCGATCATCGCGCTTGATGCGGAGGGAGAGCGGGCGGAGGTAGCCGGCTACATCGGCACGGACAATTACGATATGGGCAAGAAGGCGTGCGAGAAGATGATTCAGCTGATCGGCAAGAGTGGCCGTATCGCTCTCGTCGGCACGGGCAGAGGCAAGGAAGGGGCGACGCGCCGGGAACAGGGAGTGCGCGATGTGATCGCCCAGAACAGGCAGGTGGAGCTGGTGGCGAGCCGGTACGCCCAGCCGGACAAGAAGCTGGTGGGCGAGCTCATCCGCGAGCTGATTCAAAGCGAGCCGGACATCAGGGGAATCATCGCCCTGGACGCTGGCACCTCGATCAGCGTGGCGGAGGAGATCGAAAAGCTCGGCTTGCAGGAAAAGGTAAAGATTGTCGCGATCGACAGCCCGCTGGAGGTGCTGGAATATTTGCAGGAAGGAGTCATATCGGCAACGGTCATCCAGAAGCCGTTTTCGATGGGGTATCTCGGCGTCAAATACGCGCTGGATGCCAGCCGGGGAGCGGGTGTGCCGAGCCGGGTCGACACGGGGACGAAGGTCATCGACCGCGAGAACATGTTTTGGTCCGAAAACCAGAAGCTGCTGTTCCCCTTTGTCAAATAGCCGGCAAACTGATGAGAATTTTCATGAAAAAGCGGAGGATTTTCGATGGTCTGCTGATTGGAAAACGCTTACATTTACTATATATCAGATGAACACATAGGGGATAAAGGGGGAAGTTTTCATGAGAAAGCTGATTGCCAGTACGCTGGTCGCGGCGGTAACGCTCACCGTCGTCGGATGTTCCCAATCTTCGGGCACCTCGCAGCCTGCAGCCTCGGGGGGAGGGGGCGGCAGCTCATCTGCACCCGCTCCTTCTGCGCCCGCACCGGCTCCAGCAGCCGAAGGCCAACCCAAAATCGGCGTGGCCATTTACAAGTTTGACGATACGTTCATGACGGGTGTGCGCAATGCGATTTCCAAAGCGGCGGAAGGCAAGGCAGAGGTGGACATCGTCGACAGCCAAAACGCCCAGCCGACCCAAAATGACAAAGTCGATCTGTTCATCAACAAAAAGGTAAACGCGCTCGCCATCAACCCGGTGGACCGTACGGCGGCCGGTGTCATCATCGACAAAGCCAAGCAAGCGAACATCCCGGTCGTCTTCTTCAACCGCGAGCCGATGCCGGAGGATATGCAGAAGTGGGATAAGGTGTACTACGTGGGTGCGAAAGCCGAAGAATCCGGAACGATCTCCGGGCAGCTCCTCGTGGACTACTGGAAGGCCCATCCGGAAGCGGACAAAAACAAGGACGGCGTACTGCAATATGTGATGCTCAAGGGCGAGCCGGGGCACCAGGACGCCGAGTTGCGCACCAAGTACTCCGTCAAGGCGATCGAAGACGCGGGGATCAAGGTGGAAAAGGTCGCGGAAGATACGGCGATGTGGGACCGCGTGAAAGGCCAGGAAAAAATGGCGGCGTTCCTGGCAGCCTCCGGTGACAAGATCGAAGCGGTGCTGGCAAACAACGACGACATGGCCCTGGGCGCAATCGAAGCCCTGAAAGCTGCGGGCTACTTCACCAACGGAAAATACATGCCCGTCGTAGGGGTAGACGCGACGGCGCCGGCGCTCAAGGAACTGGAAGCGGGCACGCTGCTCGGCACGGTGCTCAACGACGCGAACAACCAGGGCAAGGCGACGCTCAACATCGCGGCAGCCCTGGCCAAAGGGGAGACGCCCAACAAGGAAACGACCGGCTATGACATTACGGATGGCAAATACGTATGGGTGCCGTACAAAAAAATCACGAAGGAAAACATGAACGACGCAAAATAGGGCTTCCTGCCGGCGACTGGACTGATCGCTTGGGGGAAACGAAACGGGCGAGAGAGTCGGTGGATGGATGTATCGATCTGTCTCTCTTGCCCTTTTCCTGCCTTTGGGGGCGGCTGCGATCCTCCGCGAGATCCACATTCACAGGCGAGGAGGCATGGACATGAGTCAAAGCGATTACGTGCTTGAAATGAAGCACATTTCCAAAGAGTTTCCGGGTGTGAAGGCGCTGGACGACGTCACGCTGCGAGTGCGGCCAGGTACCGTGCACGCTCTGATGGGAGAAAACGGCGCCGGCAAGTCCACCTTGATGAAATGCCTGTTTGGCATCTACAAGCCGGATTCGGGCGAAATCGTACTGAGCGGAGAGAGGGTGGCGTTCGCCAGCTCGAAGGACGCGCTCATGCACGGGATCTCGATGATTCACCAGGAGCTGCACCCGGTTCCTTTTCGCAGCGTGATGGAGAACATCTGGCTGGGGCGCTTTCCCGTCAGGAAGATCGGGCCCTTTCCGTTCGTGGACGAGAACAAAATGGTGCGGGATACGGAGAAGCTGTTCGCGGATCTCGGAATGGAGATGAATCCGTACGAGATCGTGCGCAATTTGTCCGTATCCAAGGTGCAGTCGCTGGAGATCGCCAAAGCCGTCTCGTACCAATCCAAAGTCATCGTCATGGATGAACCGACTTCCTCGCTCACCGGAAACGAAGTGGAGCAGCTGTTTTCCATCATCCGCGAGCTGAAGAGCAGGGGAGTATCGATTATTTACATTTCCCACAAAATGGAGGAGATTTTGCGCATTTCCGACGACGTGACGATCATGCGCGACGGCAGGCTGATCGGCACCTGGCCCGCCGCGGAGCTGACGACGGACCTGATCATATCCCGGATGGTGGGCCGTGACCTGACTCAACGCTTTCCGCAGAAGAGCAGTACGCCCGGAGATGTCGTGCTCAAGGTCGAGGGGCTGACCTCCGCTTTCGCCCATTCGTTTCAGGATGTGTCGTTCGAGCTGCGCCGGGGGGAGATTCTCGGTGTGGGCGGTCTGGTGGGAGCACAGCGTACGGAGCTGATCGAAGCGCTGTTCGGCTTGCGGCAAATCGCGTCGGGAAGGATCGTGCTGCACGGAAAGGAAGTGCGAATCCGCTCCCCGAAGGAAGCGAAAAAGCACAAGATGGCTTTGCTCACGGAAGAGCGCCGGGTGACGGGAATCATTCCGGTCCTGCCCGTCCTGGAGAATACCGTAGTCGCCAACCTGGCCAAATACCAGACGCGCTACCTGCTGCTTCATGAGCGGAGGCGCCGGGAGGATGTCAGTCAGAGCATCGACATGCTCCGGGTGAAGACGCCGTCGATGAAGACCCTGATCAAAAACCTGTCGGGCGGCAACCAGCAGAAGGTCCTGCTGGCGAGATGGCTGCTGACGGAGCCGGATATTCTTTTGCTGGACGAACCTACCCGCGGCGTAGATGTCGGGGCCAAGTACGAAATATACTCCATCATCGCGGACCTCGCGCGGCAAGGGAAAAGCATCGTCATGATCTCCTCGGAGATGCCCGAGCTGCTCGGGATGTCGGACCGGATCATGGTCATGTGCGAAGGGCGGCTCTCGGGCGTCATCGCCGGTGCCGACGCGACAGAAGAAGAGATCATGAGGCTGGCAACCAAACATTTGGTTTGACCGGGAAAGGAGGACTCACATGAGCAGCACTGCTCAAAAGCAAATACAAGGCTTCGTGACGCAAAACGCCATCTACATCGTCCTGGTCGTGCTCATCGTTGGCATCGCGATCTATGAGCCTCATTTTCTGTCAATCACGACCTTGCGGGATATTCTGCTCCAGTCGTCGACGCGGGCGATCATCGCCTTGGGAGCGGCGTTCGTCCTGATCACGGGAGGGACGGACCTCTCGGCGGGGCGTGTCGTCGGCTTGACTGCCGTCATATCGGCATCCCTGCTGCAGGATCAGGACTACCCGCGACGATTTTTCCCCGATTTGCCGGACCTGCCGCTGCTGGTGCCGATCCTGATCGCCATCGCGGCAGGCCTCGTCGTTGGACTGATCAATGGCATCATCGTGTCCCGCTTTAGCGTCCCGCCGTTTATCGCCACGCTTGGCACGATGGTCATCGTATACGGCGTCAACTCGATCTACTTCGACATGGAACCGAACCAGTCGCAGCCGATCGGAGGGCTGCGAAAGGACTTCAGCCATCTGGGCACCGGTTTTATCGGCCCGAGCGGCCCTTATTCCGTGCCGTACATCGTGATCATCGCCATTGTGGTGGCGCTGCTCGTCTGGGTGATCTTCAACAAGACGAGGCTCGGCAAAAACATGTACGCCATCGGGGGAAATATCCAGGCGGCGACGGTGTCCGGCATCAATGTGGCCTGGAACCTGATGATCATCTACGCCATCGCTGGAGCCTTGTACGGACTGGGCGGCGTGCTGGAGTCTGCGCGGACGGGCGGCGCGACGAACAACTACGGCAACATGTACGAGCTGGATGCCATTGCGGCGTGCGTCGTCGGCGGGGTGTCCACTTCGGGAGGAATCGGCACGGTGCCGGGCGTGCTGGCCGGCGTCCTCATCTTTGGCGTCATCAACTACGGGCTGACGTTTATCGGGGTAAACCCGTACTGGCAGCTCATCATCAAAGGGCTGATCATCGTGGCGGCCGTCGCGTTTGACATCCGCAAATATTTGGCGAAAAAGTAGAGCGATGCAAGAATCAAGGAAGAACCCCGACTGTGCCTCATCCTTGGAGACAGTCGGGGATTCTTCGTCCTCGCTCTATTTGTGCTTGTTGCGCGGTACGTAATCAGGGTAGTCGGTGATGATGTCGTCGACCCCGGCTTTCAGCAGCGGCTCGACTTCCTCGGGCTTGCGGACGGTCCAGACCGAGATTTGCATGCCGAGGTCGTGGATGCGGTCCACGAGGTCTTTTGTCACCAGCTTTTGCGTCGGGTTCACGTAATCCGAATAGACAGCAAATTCGGCCAGCTTCTCGTCCGTCAGATCTTCCTTGTTGCTGGTCAGTACCCCGATCGGAACCTTGGGCAGCAGCTTGTGGAAGGTCTTCATGGAGTCAAAATTGAAGGACTGCACGATGATCTTTTCGTTTGCAGGCTTGTCCAAATTCCGCTCAGCCAGGGCGTCGGCCACTTTTTCCTCGATCCCCGGATACAGCTCCGGCGATTTCAGCTCGATGAGAATGCCTGTTTTTCCTCGGAATTCATCCAGGACTTCTTCAAAGGACGGGATGCGTTCCCCGGCGAATTCGGGTCCGAAGAAACTGCCGGCATCCAGTTGGCGAAGCTCGTCCCACGTGAAGCTTCCCACTTTTCCGGTGCCGTCCGTGGTACGGTCTACCGTGGTGTCATGGATGACGACGAGCTTGCCGTCTTTGGTTGCCTGCACGTCGAGCTCGATGTAGTCGGCTTTCATTTTGACGGCTTTGCGGAAGGCAGCCATGGTGTTCTCCGGAGCATAGCCGGACGCTCCCCGGTGGGCGATGGTGTCCACCCGATCAGCCTTTTCGCTCGGCGCAGCGGAAACAGACAGCGGTTGAAGCAGTCCCGTCAAAACAGTGGCGGCAAGCAATGTCTTCCTCACTCGATTCATGTCTACATTCCTCCTTTGATTGGAACTTCCCCTTGACTATAAGAAAAGCATGTAAAGCCTCGGTAAAGTCCATGTAAAGATGTGCTTATACGGTTGTTTTTCGTTCGGAAGACCCTGATCCCCGCCTCGATACACGTTTCCAAGGAACTGGGGAACCCGCATTTCCCAGGAAAAAGGAGGGAAGAGGTACCCGATCCAAAGACGCAGAAGACCCCGAAACTAAATGGGGCAATCTTCCGTCCAACATCTAAAGGAAATTCTTTTGGATGGAGGGAACGGGATGAAGCCGATCACGCGCGGCAGATGGGCTGCTGGCGTTTGCTACTACCGCTGGAAAAGGCGGACGGAATGGCTCTTCGGCAGAAAGAAATACGCTCGGGAAAGGCAGTCGGGCAAGCTGCCGCACGTTCATTTTCGCCACCGGACGATTCTGCTCCGCCCACTGAAAGCCTTTCAGCTGCATGTGTACGTAACCGAGTCGCACCTGGTAGGAGAATGGCGTTCGGACATGCCGCCGACACGAACGTATGAGATCGTAGAAAAGGAACACGCCATCCAGCCGGCCATCTGGGGCGGGTACGAGCGCTCCAACCATTTGTACCGCAACGTCTGCACGCTGGACGGGGAGTGGCTGTACGAGGAATGGGTGACGCAAAATCAAGCGAGGATGATGTACGAGCCGCTTTTGACGGAAGGTGCGGGAGGATGATCTTTCCTCCTGTTGATCCCAACTGGAACTCCACTGCGATCTGTGCGAAAATAGGAACATATGCTTTCGTCTAGGAACGTGGAAAGGTGGACTCATACATATGTCATCTGTTGAGCGAATTACATCTGGCCTGAATCCGGAGCAGCGCGAAGCTGTTCTCACTACGGAAGGGCCGGTCCTGATACTGGCCGGTGCAGGCAGCGGAAAGACCAAGGTGCTCACCCAGCGCATTGCTTATCTCATCAGCGTCAAGCAGGTGGCGCCTTGGAGCATTTTGGCGATTACGTTTACGAATAAGGCAGCGCGCGAGATGCAAAACCGTGTGGCAGGCATCATTGGCGGTGCGGCGGCGCAGGATGCGTGGATTTCGACGTTCCACTCCTTGTGCGTGCGCATTTTGCGGCGGGATATCGACCGCCTGGGGATCAGCCGCAGCTTCTCCATTTTGGACGCGGGCGATCAGCTCTCTGTCGTCAAGCAGTGCATGAAGGACTTGAATCTCGATCCGAAGCAGTACGAGCCGCGGTCCATCCTGGCTACGATCAGCTCGGCGAAAAACGAGCTGACCGATCCGGCGACCTTTGCAAGGCTGGCGGGAGATCCGTTCGCACAGGCGGCTGCCAAGGTGTACGAAGCGTATCAGAAAAAGCTGAAAAACAACCAGTCGCTGGACTTTGACGACCTGATCATGACGACAGTGCGGCTGTTCAAAGAAGTGCCGGAAGTGCTGGAGTTTTACCAGAAGAAATTCCGCTACATCCACGTCGATGAGTACCAGGATACCAACCGCGCCCAGTACCTGCTGATTTCCATGCTGGCGGACATGCACCGCAACGTCTGCTGCGTGGGTGACGCCGACCAGAGCATCTACAAGTGGCGAGGCGCTGATATTTCTATCATTTTAAACTTTGAAAAAGACTATCCCGAAGCGAAAATGATCAAACTGGAGCAAAACTACCGTTCCACCAAAACGATCCTGCAAGCGGCCAACCAGGTGATCGCCAACAACAAGCTGCGCAAGGAAAAGAAGCTGTGGACAGAAAACGCGGGCGGCGAGAAAATCGCCTGCTTCCAGGGGGATTCGGAGCACGACGAGGCTTACTTCATCGTCGATTCCATCCGCAGGCAGATGGCCCAGTACAAGCGCTACGACAAGTTCGCCGTGCTGTACCGGACCAATGCCCAGTCCCGTGTGGTGGAGGAAGTGTTCATCAAGTCGAACATCCCGTACACCATCGTGGGCGGTACGAAGTTCTACGACAGAAAAGAAATCAAGGACATCCTCGCCTACTTGCGGCTGATTTCCAACCCGGACGACGACATCAGCCTCACCCGCATCATCAATGTCCCCAAGCGGAATATCGGGGATACGACGGTGGAAAAGCTGCAAGCGTACGCCAACGCAAACGGAATGTCCCTCTACCAGGCCATCCAGGATACGGCCTACATGGGGCTGCCCGCCCGCACGACCAATGCAATTCTTTCCTTTAACGACCTGATCACCAACCTGATGAACATGACGGACTACCTGAGCGTCACGGAGCTGGTCGAGGAAGTGCTGAAACGCTCCGGGTACCGGGAGTCGCTGAAGGAAGACAAAACGCTGGAAGCGCAGGCGCGCCTGGAGAACATCGAGGAGTTTCTGTCCGTGACCCAGGAGTTCGAGCGCAAAAACGAGGACAAGAGCCTACTCGCCTTTTTGACCGACCTCGCACTGGTCGCGGATATCGACTCGCTTGGCGATGACGGGGCGCAGGAGGAAGTCTCCGCCGAAGGGCAAGTCGTCCTCATGACGCTGCACAGCGCCAAGGGTCTGGAATTTCCCGTCGTTTTCCTCGTCGGCATGGAGGAGGGCGTATTCCCTCACAGCCGCTCGCTCTTTGACGAGTCCGAGATGGAGGAGGAGCGCCGCCTTGCCTACGTAGGGATCACACGGGCCGAAGAGCGCCTCTTTTTGACTTGCGCACGGATGCGGACCTTGTTTGGCCGGACGAACGTCAATGCGCCATCCCGGTTCCTGCAGGAAATCCCGGCTGATTTGCTCGAGGGAAGTCCTGTTGCCGAACGGGCTTTTGGCGGCGGCACGGGAGGATTCGGTCAGCGGGACATGGGACGCTCTTCCTTTGGCGGCGGAGGCTATCAGGCGGGGGCGTCCGGACGAATCGGCATGGCGCAGCGCACAGCGGCGGCTAGCGGCTCGCCGTTTGCCCGACCTGCCGCACAGGCGCCAGACAAATTGCCTGGCCATGGCGCCGGAGCAGGAGTCGACTGGAAAGTGGGAGAAAAAGTAAAACACGGCAAATGGGGAACGGGAACCGTCGTCAAGGTGAAAGGGACCGGTGACGACATGGAGCTGGATATCGCGTTTCCGAGCCCGACCGGAATCAAAAAGCTGTTGGCAAAATTTGCTCCGATCGAACGGGGATAAGGAAAAGTCGGCAAAGTAAAGGATGGACGAAATGGATCGATTGACGGCGGAAACAAAAATTGCGGAATTGACGAAACGGATTGAGCGGCACAACCGTCTTTACTATGAAGAGGATCGCCCTGAGATTTCAGACCAGGAATACGATCAATTGGTGCGGGATTTGCAAGAGCTGGAAGCCAAGTTTCCCGACCTGGCAAAGGAGGATTCTCCGACACGGCGAGTGGGCGGACAGCCCCTGCCTTTCTTTGAGAAGGTCGTGCATAAAACGCCGATGCTGAGTCTGGGAAATGCCTTCAGCGAAGAGGATCTGCGGGATTTTGACCGCCGCGTGCGCCAGGCAGTCGGCAATCAGACGGTACGCTACGTCGGCGAGCTCAAGATCGACGGCCTCGCCGTCTCGCTGCGCTACGATAACGGCGTGTTCGTGCAGGGAGCCACGCGCGGCGACGGTACGACCGGAGAGGACATTACGCAAAACCTCAGAACGATCCGTTCCATTCCGTTGCGGCTGACGCGGCCGGTGTCGCTGGAGGTGCGCGGCGAGGCCTACATGTCCAAGGGGGCCTTTGAGCGGCTGAACAAGGAGCGCGAGGAGAAGGGCGAAGCGCTTTTCGCCAATCCGCGCAACTCGGCGGCAGGCTCGCTCAGGCAGCTCGACCCGAAGATCGCCGCATCCCGCCAGCTGGATACGTTCATCTACGGCATAGGAGAGCTGCAAGGGGAGACGGTCGAGTCGCACAGCGAAGGGCTCGCCCTTCTGGAGGAGCTGGGCTTTGCCGTCAACCCGGAGCGCCGGGTGTTCGACAACATCGACGACGTGATCGCCTTTATCGCGAGCTGGACGGAAAAGCGGCCGAGCCTGCCGTATGAAATCGACGGTATGGTCATCAAGGTAGACAGCTACGCCCAGCAGGAGGAGCTCGGTTTCACCGCGAAAAGCCCGCGTTGGGCCATCGCCTACAAGTTCCCGGCGGAAGAAGCGGTCACAGTGCTGGAGGGCATCGAGGTATCGGTCGGCCGTACGGGAGCAGTCACTCCTACTGCGCTGCTGAAGCCCGTGAGCTTGGCCGGGACGACGGTCAAGCGCGCTTCTTTGCACAATGAAGACATCATTCGGGAAAAGGGCCTGCTTATCGGAGATCACGTGGTCGTAAAAAAAGCCGGGGACATCATCCCGGAGATCATCGCGGTGCTGCCTGAACGCCGTACGGGCGATGAGACGCCATTTTCGATGCCGACCCATTGTCCGGAATGCGGCAGCGAGCTCGTGCGCCTCGAGGACGAAGTGGCCTTGCGCTGCATCAACCCGATGTGTCCGGCGCTCATTCGCGAAGGCATGATCCACTTCGTATCCCGGACGGCAATGAACATCGACGGCCTCGGTGAAAAAGTGGTGGCGCAGCTGTTCAACGACGGTATCATCCACAGCGTGGCCGATCTGTACTATTTGCACCAGCAGCGCGATGTGCTCCTGGGGATGGAGCGGATGGGAGAAAAATCGGTCGACAACCTGCTGGCAGCCATCGAGGCGAGCAAGCAAAACTCCCTGGAGCGCGTGCTGTTCGGGCTGGGCATCCGCCTGGTGGGGGCAAAGGCGGCGCGCGTCATCGCCGAGCATTTCGGCACCATGGATGCGATCATGCAGGCGAGCGAGGAAGAGTTTACGCAGATCGACGAGATCGGTCCGAAGATGGCGGCGAGCCTGGTGAACTACTTCGCTCAGCCGCAGGCCAAAGCTGTCATCGAGCGGCTCAAGGCAGCCGGCGTGAATATGGAGTACAAGGGCCTGCGCGTCGAAGCGGGCGAGGATCTGCCATTCGCCGGCAAAACGATCGTGCTCACGGGCACGCTCTCGCAGATGTCCAGGCAGGAAGCGGAAGAAGCAATTGCGCGTCTGGGCGGAAAAGTGACGGGCAGCGTGAGCAAGAAAACGGATCTGGTCATCGCAGGGGAAAAGGCCGGTTCAAAACTGGAGAAAGCAGAAAAACTGGGCGTTGCCGTGATGGACGAAGCGGGATTCCTGCAAGTGCTCGAGGGCAACGGCTGACTCAATACCGCAGGCGTAGACGGGATGAGGTAAGGAAAGGGACGTGAAGGGCATGAAGGGCTTCCTACGATGGGGAATTGGAGCAACGGTTCTGGCACTCTTGGTCGGCTGCAGCGACACGGAGCGCGTAAAACCGGCTTCACCCTCCGTGACGGCAGCAGCTCTAAAGGGTGACCTAACGTATCAGGATGTGTTGGAAAAAGGTGAGACCGTGCACAATTTGGCCATGACAGCGGACGCCCAGCGAGTCTGGGTGGGCACGCACTCGGGCTTGTACAGCTCGACGCCGGACGGCCTTTGGAGCCTGCTGTCTGCCCAATTGGAACAGCACGACATTGTCGGGTGGTTCGTCGATCCAAACGACCCCAACCAGATCTTTGCTGCAGGCAGCGAGGGCGTGCTTCGCTCATGGGATGGCGGGAAGTCGTGGTCATCCATCGGGACGGGACTGCCCACTCCCGCCGATATCGGCAGCTTTGCCGGTGTCAGGGAAGGGGAAGAGATTCGTCTGTTCGCTTTCGTCACCGGCGAAGGAATCTATCAATCGGTAGACGGCGGCGAGAAGTGGAGCCTTTGGCAGCCGATGGACCAGGAAGTATTTGCCATGGATTTCAACCTGGAGGAAAACCGTCTCTATGTGGCGGCGCAGTTCAGCTTGCTTTATAATGAGGACGGGACCTGGAAGACGGAAGTCCTCCCCGATGCCCAACAGATTTACTCTCTCTCCGTCGACAAGCGCACAGGTGTCTTGGCTGTGGCCACGGAAAAAGGCATTTTCGAAAAGAAAAAGGGCGAATGGCAGCCGTTGAATGCCCGTTCGCCGGAAAAACTGATCATGATTTCTTCTGGCGAAGGAGATACGAAGTGGGTGGGGGTCGGGGAATCGGCTCTGATCTACAAGCTTTCCGACAACAGATGGATCAAATGGAATTAATCCGAAAAGCAGGTGCAGGCTCCGTCACGCTTCGTGGCGGAGTCCAGTTTTCTAAGGAAAAAAAGGAGTAGCGTATGAATGCGAAGTTTTTGACAGGATGCAGGCTGATGACGGCGTTCCTTCTGACGATGGCAGCAACCGGTTGTTCGCTGCTGCCTGGCAGCCAGGAAAAAGGGGTAGAGCCCGCGACTCCCTCCTTGTCTCCGATCGTGGAAGTTTCGGAAGATTACTACGGCAGCCTTCCGCCGTACAAGCCCAACCAGACGCGAGGCATGCTCAGCGATACGAAATACCGCATTGACTTCAGTCACCTCGAGCTCGGGCTGATGGAATTTGCCCGCGACACGTTCCCGACTTCCGAGTACTACTTCCAGGAAGGCCAACAGATCAAAAAGGAACAGGTAACGGAGTGGATCGCCCAGGACAAGGCAAGTGCTACGGGCGGACAGAAGAAAAAAGGGATTCTGGTACACGTTCTGGAACATGACTACGTGACAAAGGACAAGGGGCAGTTGGCCGGAATGGTGCTTGGATTGTCGCTTTCCCCCGAATATCAGGACGCCACGGGACAGGATAAAATGTACACGACGCAGGAGCTTCAGGCGAAAGGCCAGCAGCTGGCATCCCGTATCGTGCAGTCGGTTCGTGTCAATACTCCGACGGTGCCGATGCTCGTCCTGCTTTATCAGGTGCCGGAAGCGAACTCATCGCTGGTGCCGGGCCACTTCATCATGTCCGGTACAGTCAACGCCAATGAGGCAGCCATCTCCAAATGGCAGCCGATCGATGAGGAGTTTTACTTGTTCCCGAGCTCGGACGTAGAAAAGAAATACGCCCAGCAGTCGCTGCAATATGACAAGCTGATGCGCCAGGCTCAGTCGTACTTTGGCGAATACGTCGGGATGACGGGTGTGGGCAGGTTCATGAGCGGAAAGCTGACGGAGCTGACCATCACCGCGACGGCAGAATACGATTCCCGCACCGAGGTCCTGCAGTTTACGCAATTTGCCGCAGGGGCAATCAACCAGCTGTTCGACAAGAGCGTGCACGTCAACCTGTACGTCCAGTCGATGAACAAACCGCTGGCGATCTACATTCGTCCGAACGCGGGCGAACCGTATATGCACATCTATCGGCAGTAACAATCAGAACAGACAGGCTCTTTCACCAAGACGTGAAAGAGCTTTTTTTCTGGCATCGGCAGCAAGTGTTCTCTATGACCGCAAACATTTGTGTATAACAGTGTGCATAAAATAAACAAATGTGTTCAAGGGAATGGGATGAGCCTGACCGTTGTTTTTTTGCAAAACATGCAAACAATATCGGAATGCACCGACGCGTGTTTTGTTGGTATGATCCTTGCATATATTTAAAGAGTGATCCTAACCATGGAAGAAACGATAAGGAGGCGTCACCATGCAAGTAGAATTCAAAAACGAACCGTTTACTAATTTTAGCTTGCCGGAAAATAAAAAGGCCTTTGAAGAAGCACTCGCGAAAGTGGAGAGCGAACTGGGCCGCGAATACGATCTGATCATCGGCGGAGAGCGCATCAAAACCGAGAAAAAATCCCGCTCCATCAACCCTTCCAATAAAGAGCAAGTCGTGGGTATCGTATCTCAGGCTGACCAGGCGCTGGCGGAAAAGGCGATTCAAGTGGCTGCCAGCACCTTCGAAACGTGGAAAAAGGTGCCGGGTACTTCCCGCTCCCGTTACCTGTACAAAGCGGCAGCCATTCTGCGCCGCCGCAAGCACGAATTCTCCGCATGGCTCGTGAAAGAGGCCGGGAAAAGCTGGGCGGAAGCAGACGCGGATACCGCAGAAGCAATCGACTTCATGGAGTACTATGGCCGTCAAATGGATAAGCTGTCCCAGCGCCACGACCTGCCGCGCATTCCGGATGAAGACAACGAGCTGTACTATGTTCCGCTTGGCGTAGGGATCGTCATCCCGCCGTGGAACTTCCCGCTCGCGATCATGGTAGGGATGACCACTGCAGCGCTGGTGGCGGGCAACACCGTCGTTCTGAAGCCGGCTTCCACGACTCCTGTCATCGCTGCGAAATTCATGGAAATCCTCGAGGATGCTGGCGTGCCGGCAGGCGTAGTGAACTTCGTTCCGGGCTCCGGCGGCGAAATCGGCGACTTCCTCGTCGAGCATACGCAAACCCGTTTCATCAGCTTCACAGGCTCCCGCGATGTAGGTCTGCGCATCAACGAGCTGGCTGCCAAACATCGTCCGGGACAAAAATGGATGAAGCGTCTGGTCGCGGAAATGGGCGGAAAAGACTCTATCGTTGTAGACAGCGACTGCGATATCGAACTGGCTGCACAAGCAATCGTAGCTTCTGCATTCGGCTTCTCCGGTCAAAAATGCTCCGCCTGCTCCCGTGCGATCGTACACCAGGACGTATACGATCAAGTGCTGGGCCGCGTCGTAGAGCTGACCAAAAACCTGACCGTCGGCGATGTGAGAAGCAACGAGTTCTATACAGGCCCGGTCGTGGACGACAAAGCGTACAACAAGATCCTCGAGTACATTGAGATCGGAAAAACAGAAGGCAAACTGGTTGCAGGCGGCGAGAAAGGTCCGGAAAGCGGCTACTTCATCCTGCCGACCGTATTTGCTGACGTCGCTCCGGATGCGCGCATCATGCAGGAAGAAATCTTCGGACCAGTGGTTGCGTTCTGCAAAGCAAACGACTTCGATCATGCGATGGAAATCGCCAACAACACCGAGTACGGCCTGACCGGCTCCGTCATCAGCCGCAACCGCGCCAACCTGGAGCGCGCACGCGAAGAATTCCACGTGGGCAACCTGTACTTCAACCGCAAGTGCACAGGCGCTCTGGTGGGCGTGCATCCGTTCGGAGGCTTCAACATGTCCGGTACCGACTCCAAAGCGGGCGGACCAGACTACCTCCTGCTGTTCACCCAAGCCAAACTGGTTTCGGAAAAACTGTAAGGCTTCCTCGCTCTAACAAAGCTGCCTCTTTCACGGAGGCGGCTTTTTTTTACAGATAGGAATTAAAAAAATTCCCATCCGGTATAAGGGCAGCTACTGCTCCACCAAAAGGCATAGCGTAACCAGTTTTTCGAATGCCCTTTTTGTCCAAACTAAAGACAAAAGAAGGCGCGGGCAGGTGAGAAAGCTGTTTACCTATGTAGTAACGGGGCTATCCGCATTTTTTCTCGTCTATTTGCTGATGCCGGCTGCGAATTGGCTGGCATGGAAGACCAAGCTGCTGGACATTCCGCGAGGGCGAAAGGGACATAGTCGGCCGATGCCGTTGTCTGGCGGGGTCGCCATGTTTGTCGGGATGATGGCAGTGTCAGTTTTTTTTGCATGGGTGCAAAAAACGGTTGCAGTTTTGGCGGTTGGCGGAGCGATATTGATCGCGATCGGGTGGGTCGACGACGCGTTCAAAGCACGGAGGAAGGATTTTCCGGCGTTACCCAAATTATTGGTGCAATTGTTGGTAGGAATAATGGTATTTTTCTTTGACATTCGCTTCCGGGGCGTCAGTCTTTCCTGGTTGGGCGGCGAGGATGACGCTTTTGTTACCTTTCCTGTCTGGATCTCGCTTCTCGCGACGGTCGTCTGGATTGTCGGTTTGATCAACATGGTCAATTTTTTGGATGGGGTAGACGGGCTTGCGGCTGGGGCGACGGTGTTCTCCGCTGTGACGCTGTTTTTTCTTTCCTTGGTAAAGGGACAGGAGCTCACGGCACTTTTGGCTGTGGCATTGGCAGGGGCTGCGCTTGCGTTTTTGCGCTTTAACTTTTATCCGGCAAAAATGTTCATGGGAGATGCGGGCTCGATGTTTTTGGGGTTTGCATTGGCTATTATTTCGTTGGAAGGAACAATGAAAGGGGCCACGCTGATTTCACTCGTGGTGACGGTTCTCGCATTGGGGCTTCCCGTGATGGATACTTTGCAGGTCATGATCAGTCGATTGCTCGCAGGATCTCCCATGTATCAAGCGGATCGGCGCCACGTGCACCATCGGCTGATGTCCCACGGATTGACCGCAAAACAGACGGTGGTGGTATTGTACGTCGTCAGCTTTTTGTTTTCTGCTTTATCGCTGTTTTTGTTCTACTTTCAGAGAATTTGAGGGCAATGGCAGGCGGCGCGGCGGTCGGTCTTTATTTCACGGCTGATGGCGTAAAGAAGCGAAACTGGTTGCGGCCGGAGTCTTTCGCCAAGTAGAGGGCTTTGTCTGCTTGCATCAAGAGCTGGTCGGCGTCGAGGGCTGTCGTCGGATAGAGGGCGATACCGATGCTTGCCGTGCATTGAAACTCGGCCCCATCGATATCCCATGGCTTTTGCAAAACGGTCAGAATACGGTTTGCCACCTTTTCGACCTGTTTGGACGACTGGATGGCAGTGAGGACGACGACGAACTCGTCTCCACCGAGACGGGCTACGGTATCCCCTTCGCGGACGCAGGACGAGAGCCGGTCCGCTAGCATTTGCAGGAACATATCTCCGGTATTGTGCCCGCTCGTATCGTTGATCTGCTTGAAGTGGTCGCAGTCAAGGAAGAGGACGGCGAGCATGTCCCCGTTTGCTTTTGCTGCCGCAAGGGCGTTGTTCAGGTGGATGTGGAGCAAACGCCGATTGGGCAGTCCCGTCAACACATCGTGATAGGCCAGGTACTCCAGTCTGGACTCCAGTTTTTTTCGTTCTGTGATGTCGCGGGTGACGGAAAAGACATGGGTGCATACGCCATCCTTGTTGAAAACAGGGGAAAGGATCGACTCTCCGATTACGTCGCCTTCACTCGTGTAGTGAATCGGCACACCGCCCTGGACGGCTTTTTTGTACATACAGCTCAATTCGGCCGCCTTGTGCGCGGGGTACACGTCTTCGATGCGCTTTCCGTAGGCTTCCTCCGTCAGATGGGCGACTTGCATGGCAGCGGGGTTCATCAAGACGTAGCGAAATTCCAGCTCGCCGGCCTCAGACTCCTCGACCGACATGAGAAAGAACATGTCCGACAGATGTTGAAAGAAGCTGGTCAGGATCTCCCCGTATTGGCTGATCAGTGTTTCAATGTCGAGCTTTGACATAGCTGTAGTCTCCTGATTGTAGGCTTGTCCACCATATTATAGTATAGCAAGCGACGCGTGGAAAATGATGAGCCGATGGTAGGAGTGCGGGGTTTACTGACGATTGGCGTAAGTGGTAAAGTAAGGTTATCCTTTTTTCCAGCAGACTGGCTTTGGGGAGAGGAGACGGAGGTGTGGCAAGACGAAAAACGCCCGGGCGCAGGCAGCCACCTTCCATGGAAAAAGAGTGATTGGAAAAACGAGGAGTTGTCCTATGCGTAAAAAGTTGCTTCCCGGCCTGATTCATCGCCTGCCGCAAAATGCGATGTCTCGGACGATGGGAAAGATTACGGCATCACGATTCAGCCGATTGGCGATTCAGCGTTACATACGCCATTACCACATAGATGCTACCGTCATCGAAAAGCCGGTCAGCCAATACCGCACCCTGAAAGAATTTTTTTGTCGCCGACTCAAGCCCGGCGCCAGGCCGATCGCTCCCGGAGCGAATGTCATCGTCAGCCCGGTTGACGGCACGGTTTCCCAATTGGGAGACATTTGCGAAGGGACGCTGATCCAGGCGAAAGGCAAAGAATTCGACGTCGTCGAGCTGCTCGGCGGCTCCACGGAAGAAGCCAAACGCTATTACGGCGGAAAGTTCATCACCATCTATTTGAGCCCGAGGGACTACCATCGGATCCACATGCCTGTCGAAGGCGATCTGGTCCGCTACAGCTACCTGCCCGGACGGCTTTATCCGGTCAACAAGCTGGGGATCGAAAATGTGGACCGGCTGTTCGCCCGCAACGAGCGCCTCGTCACCTACATCCACACAAACGGGCTGGGCGACATCGCGCTGGTCAAGGTAGGCGCCCTGTTCGTCGGAAGCGTCAAGGTCTCGTACAACACCGCTACGACCAACATCAAGCACGGCCGCCAAACCAACTCACCCATCCAAGGCACCCCGCATTACCAAAAAGGGGAAGAGCTCGGCTGGTTCGAATTCGGCTCCACCGTCATCCTCTTGCTGGAATCCAGCCACATCCAATGGGCGGAGGGAATCGCCGAAGGATGCTCCCTGCTCATGGGCCAGCTTTTGGCAGTCAAAAACGACTAAATAGCTGCCGCAAAACGCAGCGCCGCGAAAACTCCAAGGTCGCCGAACGTATGGCGGTTTGGGGTTTTTAAGTTTGCTGGGCGGGAAAGGGGCAGAAGGGTAAGCACCGTGTGTCATCACTCAGAAGACTTTGCCCCAGCAGGCTGTCCGTAGCTGAGACGAAAAAAGGCAAACGGCAGCGGAGGAACAATAGATTTTGGGCTATGATGATGGCGAGCATAGATGGATCGGATTGAGCGAAGACGAATGTTTGCCGAGTCCTCTTTGCTGAACATAATGGGCACCAGAATATTTTCCATCAGGAATAGAAGCTTTTAAGAATGCCCGTCAGACCACCTCAGCTGCTCAGGAAAAAGGGGAAAAAAGCGAAGGTCTTAGGGACACGACCCAGGCGGAGCGGAAAAAGTGGAACACGCTCGAGCGGCCACCCATGAGAAGCCTCCTGAGACGGCGACTTTGGCCGCCGTTCCACTTTTGGAGCGCAGCCGGCCAGTAAAGACATCCGCGAAGTGTCCCTACGAACCTGGAGCGTTTTCCCCTTTTTCCGCCCCCGCCGCTGAAGCCCGACGGGAGTCAAACTTCGAAGCGATTCCAGTCCATTTTGAAAGAATTATCGGTTAACGGAGGGTGAACCTCTAGTGTGTGAAAAAGTGTGAGACAGCGAAGCAAATCCTTCCATTCTTTTAAAAGCTCGCCAAAGAAACCAGCTGCCCAGGAAAAAGGGGAAAAAAGCGAAGGTCTTAGGGACACGACCCAGGCGGAGCGGAAAAAGTGGAACACGCTCGAGCGGCCACCCATGAGAAGCCTCCTGAGACGACAACTTTGGCCGCCGTTCCACTTTTGGAGCGCAGCCGGCCAGTAAAGACATCCGTGCAAGTGTCCCTACGAACCTGGAGCGTTTTCCCCTTTTTCCGCCCCCGCCGCTGAAGCCCGACGGGAGTCGAACTTCGAAGCGATTCCAGTCCATTTTGAAAGAATTATCGGTTAACGGAGGGTGAACCTCTAGTGTGTGAAAAAGTGTGAGACAGCGAAGCAAATCCTTCCATTCTTTTAAAAGCTCGCCAAAGAAACCAGCTGCCCAGGAAAAAGGGGAAAAAAGCGAAGGTCTTAGGGACACCACCCAGGCGGAGCGGAAAAAGTGGAACACGCTTGAGCGGCCACCTATGAGAGACTTCCTGAGACGACGACTTTGGCCGCCGTTCCACTTTTGGAGCGCAGCCGGCCAGTAAAGACATCCGTGCAAGTGTCCCTACGAACCTGGAGCGTTTTCCCCTTTTTCCGCCCCACCGCTGAAGCCCGACGAGGTAAACATCAAAGCAATCCCCTCACGGACCCTTTCCAACCCTGTTAAAATATTTTCAACCGACCCACATTCCTTTCCAACGACAGAAATCCCGTCGAAAATTGACTGAACCCGCTCTTTTCAAGTAAGATCAAAGTTATGTGATACAGATTCGGAGGTGGAAACATGAGTGCCATTACCCGCAAGGAAGTCGAGCACGTAGCCAATCTTGCCCGCTTGCAGCTGACTGAAGAAGAAGCAGAGCGTTATACCAAAGACCTCAACGCCATTTTGGAATTCGCCGCCAAGCTAAACGAGCTGGATACGTCCAACGTACCCCCAACCAGCCATGCGACCGACGTGAAAAACGTCATGCGCGATGACGTCAACCGCCCGTCCCTGCCGCGCGAGGAAGTGCTGAAAAACGCGCCGGATCACGAAGAAGGACAGTTTAAAGTACCAGCCGTGTTTGAATAAATCATCCAGGAGAAGAGAAGGGAGGAACCCACTGTGTCGCTGTTTGACAAGCGATTGTCGGAAATACATAGCGCCCTGCGCGCCAAGGAATTGTCCGTGACCGATCTGGTGCAGGCTTCCATCGCCAGCATCAAGGAGCACGACAACGAAATCAAATCCGTCCTGCACGTAGATGAAGAAGGGGCTCTTGCTCATGCCCGCCGATTGGACGAGCGTCTCGTCAAGGGAGGCGAAGAGCTGGGCCTCTTGTACGGTCTGCCGGCCGGACTCAAGGACAACCTCATTACGAAGGACGTCCGTACCACCTGCGCCAGCAAGTTTTTGGCCAACTTTGATCCCGTGCATGACGGGACCGTTTCCAAAAAGGTGAAGGACGCCGATGCGGTGATCGTGGCCAAGCTGAACATGGACGAGTTCGCCATGGGCGGCTCCAATGAAAACTCCGGCTTCTACCCGGCGAAAAACCCGTGGAACACCGAGTACGTACCCGGCGGCTCCAGCGGCGGTTCGGCGGCGGCCATGGCTGCGCGCCACTTCTACTTTACCCTCGGGTCGGATACAGGCGGCTCCATCCGCCAGCCAGCCGCTTTCTGCGGCGTGGTAGGGCTGAAGCCGACGTATGGCCGCGTATCCCGCTTCGGACTCGTAGCCTTCGCGTCTTCCCTTGACCAGATCGGTCCGGTGACGAAAAACGTGGAAGACGCTGCTTACGTCTTGCAGGCCATCTCCGGCCACGATCCGTACGATTCCACTTCCGCAGACGTCGAAGTGCCTGACTTCCTGTCCGCGCTGACCGGAGATGTCAAGGGGCTGCGCATCGGTGTGCCGAAAGAACTGATCGGCGAAGGCATCGATCCGGAAGTGCGCGACGCCGTGCTGGCTGCATTGAAGCAGCTCGAGAGCATGGGCGCGACCTGGAGCGAGGTATCCATGCCGCATACCGAGTATGCTGTGCCTGCGTATTACCTGCTCTCCTCTTCGGAGGCATCGTCCAACCTGGCCCGCTTTGACGGTGTACGCTACGGCGTGCGTGCCGACAATGCGTCCAACCTGATCGACCTGTACAAGGAATCCCGCAGCCAAGGATTCGGTCCGGAGGTAAAACGCCGGATCATGCTCGGTACGTACGCTCTGTCGTCCGGCTACTACGATGCGTACTACAAAAAGGCGCAGCAAGTGCGCACCCTGATCATCCAAGACTACAACAGCATTTTTGCCGACTTCGACGTGATTCTTCATCCGACGACCCCGTCCACGGCCTTCAAAATCGGGGAGAACGTCGACGATCCGGTCAAAATGTACCTGGAGGACATTTGCACCGTGCCGGTAAACCTGGCAGGACTGCCAGCGATCAGCGTGCCGTGCGGTTTCTCCCAGAAAGGGCTGCCGATCGGTCTGCAGATCATCGGAAAAGCGTTTGACGAATCCACCGTATTGCGCGTGGCGCATGCCTACGAACAGTCCGTCGGCTACCATCAGCGCAAGCCGGAATGGGTGAGGGGGTAAAGAGCATGAGCAAGTACGAAACCGTCATCGGCCTGGAGGTCCATGCCGAGCTGTCCACCAAGAGCAAAATTTTCTGCGGCTGCCCGACCGAATTCGGCGCGGAGCCCAATACCCATACATGCCCGATCTGCTTGGGCCATCCCGGCGTGCTGCCCGTCACCAACAGACAGGCTGTCGAGTTCGCGATGAAGGCGGCCCTCGCCCTCAACTGCGAAATCTCCCGCGAGACCAAGTTCGACCGGAAAAACTACTTTTACCCGGATTCTCCGAAAGCGTACCAGATCTCCCAGTACGACCAGCCGATCGGCTACAATGGCTGGATCGACATCGAAGTGAACGGGGAGACCAAACGCATCGGCATCACGCGTCTGCACCTGGAGGAGGACGCGGGCAAGCTGACGCACAGCGACTTCGGCGGCGAGTCCCTGGTAGACTTCAACCGCGTGGGCGTGCCGTTGATCGAGATCGTCTCCGAGCCGGACATCCGCACACCGGAAGAAGCGCGGGCGTACCTGGAAAAGCTGAAAGCGATCATCCAGTACACCGAAGTGTCCGACGTCCGCATGGAGCAAGGCTCGCTGCGCTGCGACGCCAACGTCTCCATCCGCCCATATGGCCAGAAGGAGTTCGGCACCAAGACCGAGCTGAAAAACATGAACTCCTTCCGCAACGTGCAAATGGGCCTGGAGTACGAAGTGCAGCGCCAGACCGAGGTAGTCTCTTCCGGCGGTACGATCGTGCAGGAAACCCGCCGCTGGGACGAAGCCAACCGGAAGACGGTCAGCATGCGTTCCAAGGAGGAAGCGCACGACTACCGCTACTTCCCGGATCCGGACCTCGTGCGCATGCAGATTTCCGAAGAGTGGATTGAAGCCGTCCGTGCAACGATTCCGGAGCTTCCCGACGCTCGCCAGGCGCGTTACGTAAACGAATTCGGGCTTTCCAGAGATGACGCGGCAGTCCTCACGATGTCCAAGGAGACGGCCGATTTCTTCGACGAAACCGTCAAGACGGGGGCCGAGCCGAAAGCGGTCGCCAACTGGCTGATGGTTGACCTCCTGGCCCATCTGAACGCCAACAACCTGGTCTTTGCCGACGTGAAAATGACGCCGCACGGACTGGGCGAAATGATCAAGCTGATCGCCGACGGCACGATTTCTTCCAAAATCGCGAAAACCGTCTTCAAGGAAATGGTGGAGACAGGCAAGGAACCGAAGAAGATCGTGGAAGAAAAAGGCCTGGTACAAATCAGCGACGAGGGTGCACTGCGCCAGATCGTCGTCGATGCGATCAACTCGAATCCGCAGGCAGTGGCCGACTACAAGGCCGGAAACGAAAAGGCAGCCGCTTTCTTCGTGGGCCAAGTGATGAAGCAGACCAAAGGCAAGGCCAACCCGCCGATGGTCAACAAACTGATTGCGGAAGTCTTGAAAGAAATGTAAAAGTGAAGCATAGCTGATCGAAGCCGGTCAGCTGGCAGGCGCTCCCCGACTCGTGCGGGCGGGCGCCTTTTTTGTACAAGCAACCCGATGACAATTCTGCCAGTCTGTATCATAATGGGTGTAGTTCCAGATACATACAGAGGAAATCGGGGGAGACTATGAAGCTTGCAGATTGGATCAAAAGAGGAACGGCAATGGCGCTGTGCGGAAGCTGCCTCGTCTTTTTGCCGGTTGTGGACGGAAACGCAGGGGCGGTTGTATACGCAGCCTCGGACAAGACCCTGTCGCTCACGGAAGCCCAAGCTGCCCGGATGGCCAAAGCGTGGCCGATCGACCTGAAAGATTACGAGCTTGCCGAGGTGTTTCCAGATGAGCGGCTGTCCCATGAGAGAGGCAGCGAGGTTTGGACGATCGACTGGAAACATACAAAAGATGAAAGCCAGCGAAAGTGGACGACGGTGGAGGCTTCCACCGGCAAGCTCCTGCGCTACTCGCGGTTCCAGGGGGACAAGCAGCCGGACGCTGGCGAACGGACCATTTCCCGAGCTGAAGCGTTGAAGCTGGCGGAGAAGTTTTTGCAGCTGGCAGCTCCCGAAGAGTTACAGCGGACGGCGAAAGACAACCAGTTCCAGTCGATAGAGCCTCACCCGCCGCGGGCAGGCATTTACGCGTTTTCCTTTGCGCGCGTGGAGAACGGCATTCCCTTTCTGGAAAATGCCTTGCAGGTGACGGTCGATATCCAGGGAGAAATCGTGTACTACGAACGGAACTGGTTCGACGGGGCGCTGCCTGATCCCGAGCCGAAGCTTTCGCTTGTGGAGGCGAGGAAGCGCTGGGAAGAGGCTGTACAGCCCTCGCTTGGCTACGTGTATGCAGGAGAAGAATTGATAAAGTACGGCTTGAAGCAAAAGAAGACCATTCTGGCCTACCATTACAACGAAAAAGCTCCGGTGCTCATCGACGCCTTGACCGGACAACCGTATAACATCCTGGGCGAAAGCGTGAGCCAGCCAGCCAAAATCGCACCGTTGGGAGAATCGGGTAAAGGTGCCAGGACAGCACAAAAGGAGCTGACCGAGTTCGAACTGAGAAATAGGGCGGATGGCATCGCCCGCGATCTCTTCGGCGCGGAGCCGGATCGAAGCAGGGTAGGTGGGACGACCTTTGTGGTCATGGACGATTTTGGCGAAGGAGGAGGCGGCAATAGCAGTTTGTTCTTCTATGTACGTCCCGCCAGCGGTGAGGAGAGGGAAAAGAGGTACTCGCTTGGCATGGATGACTACGGAAACGTGACGAATCTGTCGCTCGACGAGGAGCGGCGGGAAGAGAAGCGCGAAACGGTTTCCCATCCGATTTCGTACGAAAAGGCGCAAGCCATCGCGACTGATTTCGTCAAGAAGCTGTTGCCTGACCAGTTGGGCGAGCTGTACCCCGTCCAGCTTCCGCCTGCCGAAGAGAGCAAAAAGTATCTCTTTGGGCAAAACGGCGGCTACTTCATCGTTTTTGGCTGGCTCAAGCAGGGGATCCCGGTAGAACATCTGGAAACAGAGGTCATCGTCGATCCGGTGACAGGCGAAGTCAAAGGGGTGTACTCGATTCCGATCTATCAAAGGATGGAGGAGATTCCGCAACAGTCGGCAGGCATTGATGTGTCGCGGGCCAAGCAGGTGGAAGCGGAACAGCGGGAGCTGCTGCTGACTTATTTCATACCCCATCCCGAGTGGCGACAGGGCAGCTATTTGGTCAAACGAGAACCGAAACTCGCATACAGAATGACGGGCGACGACGGCGTGGTGGATGCGAACGAAGGCAAGTGGGTGAGCTTTACGGCGTACCGGCAGTCGAAAATCCCGGAGGATATCGCGACACATCCGCAACGTACGGCCTTGGTGAACGCGGTAGACAAAGGATATTTCCCTGTCGTGGGGAGCAAGCTCGAGCCGGAGAGACCCGTCACCCGTGGGGAGTTTGTGCGCATCCTTGTCCAGTCCAATCGGTTCTACGGCTTCGCGGACTCGTACCGTGAAGAGGTAGCCCTTGCCTTTTCCGACATTGCACAAAGCCATCCCCTCTATGAAACGATGAAAAAAGCCGCAAGTATAGGCTTGGCTCAGCCGAAAGCATCGGGGGCAGCGTTCGAGCCGGACCGGCCTGTAACCAAGCAGGAAGCACGCGAAATGATAGGCGACTTGCTCGGCTCGGATTTGAGAGATCGCGTCTTTCAGCAAGTGGGGAAAGTGCGGCAGCTCCACGACCATTTGACGCTGGCGGATGCGGCCGTTTTGCTCAGCGAGATGGAGTCCGCAGCTAAAGCGATGCGGTAACTGGCGGCGAGTGGCTGCACAAGGATCGCTCGGATAAAAAAGCACGGCTGTCTCTGGGCAAGCTCTCGAGACAGCCGTTTTTTAGGTTATTCGGACAGAGCTTTCTGCATATTCTCCAACAATGCCGCCGCCCGCTGCTCTTGGCTCTGGATGTTTTGCAGCAGCTGGATCGCCTTTTGGCTCTCTGCTGGGGCGTTTGGTTCGCCGCCAGCAGGAAACGGAAAGAGTAGGCAAAGCTCGGCGTACCCTTCGGCGATTCCTCCATACAAGTCCGCCGCTTCCAGCCAGGAGGGGCGAACGGCGTCAAATGCGGAGTCGGTCCATGTGTCGGCCAGCTCGCGCCAAAATGCGGAGGCGTTGCGGCGGGCATCATGGACGACCGCCAGCGTGTAGGAGTTTCCGTTCGGTTCGATGCCCCGCTTTTCAAAGGCTTCCAGCCATTTGGCGTACGCTTCCAACCCGTTTACGGCTCCGCATCCTGGTTCTGTTCCCCGGTAGTGCTCGATCGCCATTTGCAGAGCCCCGATGAGCATCTGGCGTTGATCGGTTTCCACTGCCTCCCCGAGAGTGAGGACAAACAAATCCTCCATCAATCCGCGACCCAGATGATCGTACGCAATCGTAGCGTTATGACCGCAGTTGTCCCCGGCATGCAGCTGTTTTTGTTCGTCGTCGTACCCGTATATCAGCCCGAACTCGGGAATGAACAAGTCCCAGGCCGCGACCGGATAGCCTCGATCGATGGAACGATGGATCAACTCCAACGCTCGCGGAAGCATCTGGGAGAGCTCCCGTTTCTCGCGGGCTTTCGCGCCGAGCAGGGAGGGATCTACAAAATTGGCGTTGACCCCGATATTTTCGCCCGGCTTGAAATCGTTGACGACGTGGGAGGAGAAACCCATATTTCGCAGGCCCTGTTGCAGCACTTCGTTAAAGGGGAACATGGTAGGACCGGCAATATGGATCTGCTCCGGGACGACCGTCAAACGGAAGGCGTGCCCGGAAAGTCCCATCACCATCGGGAGGGAGAAGCTGCGGCCGGCAGCATTCACCATCCCGTGCAGGGCCATCGCACACGTCACCCAGGTCTGTAAACCAAACGCTTCCGGCGTCTTCAAAACCGCTTTTTTCATCATACTCGCTTCCTTTCGAGACAGGACGTATTGGTCAACAGCGACGCGAGTTTTTTCCTGGAGCAGCTTTTTGCGCGAACGGGACAGGAGCTGGTAGACATTTGCCTGAGAAATCTGGAACAGCCGGGCGATCTCCTGCGGCGAGAGATGGTCGAAAAAGTGGGACTCCACAATCCGCCGCTCCCGGGCACTCAGACAGTGGAGCATGCCGGTGATCGTTTGCAAGAGCTCCTTGCGTACGAGTACATCCTCGGGAGTTTCCCCAGGGTTGGCAGGCTGCGACCATCGGCGGCCCAATCGGTGCAAAATGCTGTCCAAGTCTTCCCAGTCGGTGTTCTCTTGCATGGATGGAGCGGAGGACAGCCCGGAAAAGACCTGCTCCCGTTTTTGCGGCGCCTTTTGCAGACGGGTGTAGGCCTGGTTTCGCACGATCCGGTGCAGCCAAGGCAAAAAACGCCGGCTGTCTACCAATGTGCCCAGGTGCAAAAACGCCCGGATGAGCGCATCCTGTACGATGTCTTCCGCAAGAAAAGGCTCCTGCGTGTACGAGCGCGCATACCCGTATACCTTGGCGCGATGCCGCCTGACCAGCTCGCCAAACGCCTCGCGGTCGCCTGCCTTGGCCCGCTCTACCAGGATGTCGTCTGCCGTTTGCTGCTCTTCCTGCTCCTCGTGTCGACTCAAGATCGTGGCATCCATCGAAATAACTCCTCGCTTGTTTGTTGACTTGCTACATAGACTCGAACAGGGCGGATTTTCTGACAACGTCCCCGAAAATTTTTTGTGCAGAATCGGGAAAGGGATTATTTGTAACCATTTCCACTCTCCCCTATAATGAACATACACGAATATGAAGGGGGAAGAAAGCAGATGAAACTGATTTCCGTCACCGGTGAAAATGTGCCGCCAAGCAAAGGAGGATCGCCTGCGGAGACGTTCGACCGTTCCATCGCGACGTATGAAGAGAACGGCGAACAAAAGACCCTGACCGTTACGTATGTCCGCTACTTCGCGAAGGTGCTGGCCGAGCGCGGCATCTACGACGAGGAGGCGGAGGGCGTCCCGGTCCATCACCTGGTCGCGCTGCTGTTCGCGGAAAAATATCCGAACCTTCCGGAAAAACGCCATTACATCAACGACACCGATTCGTTCACGGCGCTGTTCGAAGGCTTTTCGCTTGCTGCGTTCCGGGATCGCTATCCGGGATTGATCGGGCACACCGTGGCGTAGCGGCCTAGGCCCGCGTTTGTGTCCGCAACCATCGGGAAGGAGGAATGCGGATGATCGATGTCAAGCAAGTCAGCAAACGATTTGGCCAGTTGACGGCAGTCGACGATATTTCTTTTCGGGTGGAGGCGGGAGAAGTGTACGGCCTGCTCGGGGAAAACGGCGCGGGAAAGACGACCACCATGCGCATGATGGCGACCATTTTGCAGCCCACCGAGGGAGATATCGAGATCAGCGGGTATTCCGTCCGGCGCGATCCGGTCGAGGTCCGGCGCCGCATCGGCATCCTGTTTGGCGGGGATGTAGGCTTGTACAATCGCTTGACAGCCCGCGAGAACATCGCGTATTTCGGCAGCCTGTACGGACTTGAGCCGGCACATCTGCAAAAGCGGATCGACAGCCTCAGCCGGATGCTGGACATGGAGGATTTTATCGACAGGCGAGTCGCTGCCTTTTCGCGGGGGATGAAGCAAAAGGTGGCGATCGCCCGCACGCTCGTCCACGATCCGGATGTGATCCTCCTCGATGAGCCGACGACCGGCCTGGACGTGACGGCCGCCAATATCTTCCGACGCATGGTAGGCCGCATGCAGGAGGAAGGCAAAACGATTTTGTTCTCGAGTCACAACATGGGAGAGATCAACAAGCTGTGCAAGCGGATTGCCCTGATTCACAAAGGGCGGCTCCGGTTTGCGGGGACGCTGGACAGCTTGCGGGAGCGATTCGGCATCGCCGATCTTGACGACATTTTCATGGCCGTGGTGGAAGGGAGCGAGAGCTGATGGGCAGGGGAGTCGTTTGGACCGTCTTTCAAAAGGAAATGCTCGACCTGCTGCGCGATCGCAAGACATTGCTGGGAACATTCTTGGTTCCGTTGGTCATTATTCCATTTGTCTTCTTTTTGCTCGGAATGTCGTACAGCAACGTGGAAAAAGAGGCCCGTGCCTATGTGCCGATCGCGATCGAAGGGGAGTCCGGGCTGGTCGCGGCCCTCAAGGAAATACCGGGCGTGCGCATCCTGGCGCCGGACGATCCGGAGCAAGCCCTGCAAGCGGGGACGCTGCGGGCGGTCATTACCATTCCGCCAGCCTTCGACGAGAAGATCCGTACTGGAGGAACGGCTGAGCTGACGGTCTCCTACGATTCCACCAACCAAAAGTCCGTGTACGCGCGGGACGTGATCGAGCAGACGGTGAAGACGTACAGCCAGAAAATCGTCGCGAACCGTTTGAAGCAGGCCGGCCTGTCCGAGGGGGCTATCGAACCGATCGCTTCGACCTTTCAAAACGTAGCCACCGAGGAGAGGCTGTCCGGGGGCATGCTGGCGGGGATCATCCCGCTGATGCTGGTCGTGTCGCTCGCGTCGGGCGGAGTCGCTTCGGCCAATGATCTGATCGCCGGGGAAAAGGAGCGGGGCACGCTGGAGTCGCTCATGACCGCCCCGATTGCCGCCAACCACATCCTGACCGCCAAGCTGCTGACTGTCATGGTGATGAGCTGTTTGAGTGCGGCGGCTTCGCTGGTATCACTCTCGCTAGTCTTGGGCCTCGGCCCCTTGGACATGGAGGGGGCGGGCTTCACTCTCGGGTTCATCTCGCCTTCTACCTTGCTCGTGCTTGTGCTGACCATTCTGGTGCTAGCCGCTACGTTCGCTGGCCTGGAGCTCGTATTGAGCACGATCGCGAAGTCGTTCAAGGAAGGGCAGACCTATATGAGCGGCGTCATTTTCGTGGCGATGGTCCCCTCCTACATGCTGATGCCGCTCAATCCGGTCGACGTTCCCGCTTATTATTATTTTCTGCCCGTATTCAACGGTGTGGCTCTTTGCAAGGAAGTCTTTTACGGAAAAGTCGATCCGCTGCACGGTCTGATCGGCCTCGGGACGTCGCTGGTGTATGTGGCGGTAATCATCGCCCTGACGTCCAAACTGTTTCGCAGGGAAGGGGCCGTCGTCAAAAATTGAGGCGGCTTCTCCCCGGTGTCGTGGCCATGAGGGAAAGCTGGTGAAAAGAATAAATGAATCCACTTTATACAGGGGTCTTGTTCGTATTGGTTTCGGCTGCCGGCTTCGGCGTCATGTCGATCTTCGCCGTCTTTGCGTATGCGGCGGGCGTGCCGGTATCCACCTTGCTGTTCTTGCGTTTTCTGTTCGCCGGCGCGCTCTTTTTCGGCTGGCTCGCCTGGCGCAGGGAGCGGCTCCGCATTGATAAAAAGCAGGCGCTGAGCCTGTTTGCCTTGGGCGGTGTGCTGTACACCCTGCAGTCGCTCAGCTATTTTTCCGCGGTTCAGTATATCCCCACATCGATGGCGGCCTTGCTGCTGTATACATTTCCGGTGTTTGTCGCCGTCTTGAGCTATTTCGTAGACAAAGAGGCGCTGCGCAAAAAGACGGTCGTCGCCATGCTGATTTCGCTCGTGGGACTGGGCATGGTGCTGGGCCTATCGTTTGGAGGAATCCAGCCGATGGGAGTCGCCCTTGCGCTTGCCGCCGCCCTTTTTTACTCGGTGTACATCGTATCGGGCAACCGGGTCGTAAAAGGACTTTCCCCGCTCGTCACCTCCGCGTACATTTCGCTGTTCGCGAGCCTGTCGACGTTTGCGATCGCGCAAAAGAACGGAGGGATCGACCTGTCATTCGGCCCGCAAGGCTGGTGGGCCCTGGCCGGCATCGTGATCTGTTCCACCGTGGTGGCCATCGGCTTTTTCTTCCGGGGGCTGCAATTGATCGGGTCGACCAAGGCCTCCGTGTTGAGCACACTCGAGCCCGTCGTGACCTTCATCTGTTCCGCGCTGCTGTTGGGCGAGGCCTTCAGCTGGCTGCAGCTCGCGGGGGGACTGGCGGTACTGGGCGGTGCGGCGCTCATCGTATCGGGTAAGGACGAAACGGCGGGACAAGCCGGCAAGTCTGCGAAGTCCGCGAATTCTGCACACAACAGCCTTTCGTAGTTCACGCAAAAAAAACGCTCCCGCGAATGTCTCTTCTTTTCCCATTCGCCGGGAGCTTCTTCGTTTGGTTCGTGTATTCGTTTATTCAATCGGCCAGCCGGGAGCGGATCATCCAGCCTGCGCCGTAGACGCCGGCATCGTTGCCGAGGCGGGCGGCGGCGATCTCCGTAGACGCTATGACATACGGAAAGGGTACGAAGCGGGCGAACGACTCGCGGACGCGGGAAAACAGGAATTCACCTGCTGCTGCCACGCCGCCGCCGATGACGAACTTGGCCGGGTTTAGCATGATCGCCAGGTGAGACAGGGCGAGGCCGAGGTAGAAAGCGGCCTGGTCGACAATTGCGAGAGACGCAGCATCGCCTTCCTTGGCTGCATCGAGGACGTCCTTTGCCCTGATTTCCCCGCGCTCGGCCCATACAGCGGCGAGCGGAGGACTCGTGCCGTTTGTGGCTGCCAGCCGTCCCTCGCGGATGATGGCCGTGGCCGATGTGTAGGTCTCCAGGCAGCCGGTTTTTCCGCAGTTGCAGATGGAGCCGCTGTTTGGGGTCATCGTGATATGGCCGATTTCTCCGCCGACGCCGTTGATGCCATGGACGACGTTGCCATCCACGATGATGCCGCCGCCGACTCCTGTCCCCAGCGTGATGACGACCAGATCCTTTGCGCCCAGGCCGGCCCCCTGCCACATTTCGCCCAGAGCGGCCATGTTGGCGTCATTCTCGACCGCGACCGGAAGGCCTGTCAGCGCTTCCAGTTTTTCGCGGAGGGGAACAGGCTGGCGCCAATGCAGGTTGACCGCTTGCAGGACGACGCCGTTTTCCGCGTCGATCGGTCCGGGCACACCCACTCCGATACCGCATGCCTGCTCGGTGGAAAAGCCGTGCTTGTGGAGCAGCTCCTGTGTCATTTGCGCCACTTTTTGCAAGATACCGTCTTCCCCTTGCGCGACGGGCGTCGGTTCCTGCACCTTGGTCACCAGCTCGCCGTCCGGGGTAATCAGAGCCATTTTGATTGCCGTCCCTCCGATGTCCACGCCTACGATGATTTGCTCCACGACTGTCCCTCCCGTCCATGAAATTGCCATCTTTTTCTATCTTATCACGCTGGGCGCCGCATAGCGATTCCCAAAAATGGCTATACAGGATATGATGAGAAGAGATGAAAATCCGTGAGCGAGGGAAGGAAGAAGGGATCTGCCTTGAAACGAGCCAGATTAATCTACAATCCGAGCTCCGGCCGGGAGATCGTGCGTCGGCGTTTGCCGGATATCCTCGATTTGCTGGAATCGGCCGGATACGAGACGTCGTGCCATGCGACCAGGGGAGAAAACGATGCGACCGTAGAAGCGGCTCGCGCGGTTGCCCGCGGCTTTGACCTGATCATCGCCGCTGGCGGAGATGGAACGATCTATGAAGTGGTAAACGGGATGGCGGAGCAAAAAGGGCGCCCCACCCTCGGCATAATCCCGTGCGGAACGAGCAACGACCTCGCCCGCGCTGTCGGCATCCCCAAGTCGATCACCCGCGCCTGCGAAATCATCACCAAAGGGAAGAAGAAGAAAATCGACCTGGGCCGGATCAACAACCGGTATTTCATCAACATCGCGGGCGGCGGCTCGCTGACGAACCTCACCTATGAGGTCCCAAGCAAGCTCAAGACCATGATCGGGCAGCTGGCGTATTACGTCAAAGGGCTGGAAAAGCTGCCGTCGCTGCACCCGATCCGCGTGCGCCTGGAGACCCGCAAAGAGGTGCTGCTGGACGAAGAGATCATGATCTTCCTCATCGCCAACAGCCATTCCGTCGGCGGCTTCGACAAGCTGGCTCCGGATGCGGACCTCTCCGATGGCAAGCTGGACGTCATCGTGGTGAAGAAGACCAACATCGCGGAGTTCATCCGTCTGGCTACGCAGGCAGTGCGCGGCGAGCACCTGAAGGACCCCAACATCCTCTATTTCCAGGCAGACTACATCAAGGCGACGTCCCCCGGCGGCGAGATCGTGCAGCTCAACCTGGACGGCGAGCTGGGAGGGCAGCTCCCCTGCGTGGTGGAAGCATTGCCGGGCCATATCGAGTTGTTCGTACCGTAGGAAGATAGTAAAATGGATAGCAACTGCCAAGGGATGCCGATGAGCATCCCTGACGCATGTTTGGGAGGGAAGAGGGCTTGAAGTGCCTGTAGTGCCTGTGCAAGGCAAGGCGACTCCCGGGTGCCAGCAGCTGTCAGAGAAGCGGCGCGCACTGTCCAAAGTAATGTCATGCAGAGGAGCTTCGACAGCGATTCGTACAAATCGCTGATGAAGTCCCATTCGTATATAAAGGAGTAAAGAAACCGTGGCGAAGACAACCAAGAAGCGGCGCGGGCCGCAGCCGGCGCCAAAGGCGGAGCTCAATGTGCCCGTCCGCGTCGGACAAACCGTGGAAGTGGAAATCACCGGACTCAACCACGAAGGAGCCGGCGTCGGCCGGATCGAAGGATATACGCTGTTCGTGGACGGCGCTCTGGCAGGCGAGAAGGTGCTTGCGCGCGTCGACCACGTAAAGAAAAACTTCGGCTTTGCCAAGCTGGCGAAAGTCGTGGAGCAAAGCGCGCATCGTGCCTTGCCGCCCTGTCCCGTCTACGACCGCTGCGGCGGCTGTTCGCTCCAGCATCTGGCGTATGAGGAGCAGCTGCGCCACAAGCAGCAGATCGTCCGGGACAACCTCCGCCGGATCGGCGGCTTTCCGGTGGAGGGAGAAGGCGCCATCACTGTCCACCCGACACTCGGCATGGCCGATCCGTGGCGCTACCGCAACAAGGCGCAGGTGCCCATCGGGGAGGAAAACGGCGCGCTGGTCGGCGGCTTTTACGCGGAGAAGTCCCACTCCATCATCGATATGGACGAGTGCCTGATCCAGCATCAGGCCAATGACGAAGCCGTGGCCGCCGTGAAGAGGATCGCGGCCCGCCTGAACATCCAGCCGTACGACGAGGTCCGCCACACCGGACTGCTGCGCCACGTCGTAGCCAAGATCGGTGTGCGTACCGGAGAAGTCATGGTCGTGCTGGTGACGACCGAGGAGACGATTCCCCGCTCGGACGAGCTGGTGGAAGCCATCCGCACCCAGGTCTCCGGCGTAGCTAGCATCGTGCAAAACATCAACCCGGACAAGACCAACGTCATTTTCGGCAAAAAGACCGTGACCCTCTGGGGCAGCGACGTCATCTACGATTCCATCGGACCGATCAAGTTTGCTATCTCCGCTCGTTCGTTCTACCAGGTGAACCCGGCACAGACCGAGGTCCTGTACAACAAGACGCTGGAGTACGTCGGCGCGACCGGCACGGAGACCGTCATCGACGCATACTGCGGCATCGGCACCATCTCGCTGTTCCTCGCGCAGAAGTCCAAGCACGTCTACGGCGTCGAGATCGTGCCGGAAGCCATCGCGGACGCCAACCGCAACGCGGAGCTGAACGGCGTGAAGAACGCGACTTTCGAGACAGGCCCGGCCGAGGTAGTCATCCCGGCCTGGAAAGAGCAAGGCATCCGCCCCGACGTCATCGTGGTCGACCCGCCGCGCAAGGGCTGCGACGAGGCGCTGCTCGCCACCATCCTGGAAATGCAGCCGCAGAAGGTGGTCTACGTCTCCTGCAACCCGTCGACGCTGGCGCGTGATTTGAAGGTGCTGGCGGAGAAGTATGAGGTGCGGGAAGTGCAGCCGGTGGATATGTTTCCGCATACGGGGCATGTGGAGAGCGTTGCGCTATTGATCTATAAGAGTTTTTGATTAGGCGAAATTACACTTGGGGACGAAAGAGGACTAATAAAAACGGCACATGTATCGTGTGTCGTTTTTTTATTTTTCGTTGGTTTTCCTGAAAGGGAGTATATTCTCGAATTTGTTGGCAACTTCTTTATCAGCCGATTGAAGTGCACGACCATATACGTTCATGGTGGTGGTTATGCTGGTATGGTCCAGGTGCTCAGATATGTGATTTTCGCATGTACACCTTCGTTGATAAGCAGGGTGGCTGATGTGTGGCGCAAATCGTGAAAGCGGATATAGCGCACACTACGCTGCCAACGCGCTACGCGATGCAGCGGGCATCCCCAAAACATGACATATGCCCTCCTGGAGAGTGATATTATCCCCTTTAAGTAGACAGTAAATAAAAAGCCCTTTACTGTTTAACTTGGAGGGGAATATTTATGGGGCCAAATAAAAAAGAGCTACTTCCCTTGAATTCAATCGCGTATTCGCAGGAAACGGAAGTTTTTTGGCCGTAGAGAGCAGGTAGTCGTTTCCGACAACAAATTAAACCGTGATTTTACCGCTACACATCCTCGGGAGAAATGGGCTACAGATATTACATTCGTGATTTTTAACGGACGACGCCTGTATCTGTCGGTTATTTATGATCTCTTCAACAACGAGGTCATCGCCTATAAGATCAGCAAACGGAACGACATTACGCTCGTTATGGATACCGTAAAGGCTGCCCAAAAAATAAAAGAGGCGAACGGCGTCATTTTACACAGTGATCAAGGGTACCAATACACATCTAGGAAATATAACGAATTCCTAAAAGCATCTAACATTACTGTTAGTATGTCGAGAAAAGGAAATTGCCTGGATAATGCTTGTATCGAAAGCTTTTTCAGCCACATCAAAACAGAATGCTTGTATTTAAATGTTTTTACTAAGGAAGATGAGGTGAAGAAGGCAATACAACGATACATACACTTCTATAATTACGAGCGTATTCAAGTCCGGCTAAACAATCTGAGCCCGGTTCTTTACCGAGCTCAGATTGCCTATTATTCACTGAAAATAATGGATTAGACTTTGAAAATGTAGTTGTAGATTAAGAAAATAATGCTTTAGACAAACTTGAGCCATTACGCTAAAACGGGTAGTTTACTCCAACATATCAGCGTTCTAATATTAGATTGAATCAGGTTCAGGAATGGAGTTGTTTGGAGACCATGAGGACGTTTGATGAACATGCGGTTCCATCTATACCAGATAACGCCGAGAAATCGCTTGATGCTGCAACGGCCAGGCTGGCACGCCTGATCTGCGCCCATGCTCCACATGACGGTATCTTTAGCGGACGCATCCCGGGATTGTACTTCGGCCGTCATTCACGAATCGATACGGAAAGTGAGCATACCATCTTCTCTCCCTCTATAGGCATCGCCGCACAAGGTTCAAAGACCGTCAGTGTGGGACAGGAGGTCTATCGGTACGTGGGGTCGCGTATTTTCGTTGCTCCCGTTGCCGTACCGGCCCGTATGCAGACCACACTCGCCAGCTCTACCGAACCTTTCTTGGGTGTTAGATTGGACCTGAACCCACAAAGGATCTCCGAATTAGTGCTGAAAGTGTACCCCAAAGGTCTGCCTGCAGTTCGTCATTGGAGCGCAGGTTATATAATTAACGCTGACTTGAGCATTATCAACGCAGTGACGAGGCTGGTGGAATGTCTGTCCAGCTCCGTCGACGCTGATTTGGTCGCCCCGCTCGTGGTGGATGAGATTTTGATACGGCTCCTTTGCAGCCCCATCGGGGCTCACGTAGCTGAAATGGGTACAGCAAACTCTAGTGTGCAGCGAATAGCAAAGGCGATTGCTGCGCTTCGTGACAACTTCTCGCAACAAATAAAGATCGCAGACTTGGCCGATTTGGTACATATGAGTGTGTCCTCTTTTCATGAGCATTTTAAGTCAGTGACCTCGATGAGCCCGCTGCAATACCAAAAAGCGCTACGCCTTCACGAAGCGAGGCGTCTGTTGTTATCTGGTGAACTGGACACGGCCACTGTGTATCAGTTGGTTGGATATGTGAGCCATTCCCAATTCAGCCGAGATTATAAACGCTTTTTCGGAAACCCTCCGAGCCGGGACATCGCCAGACTACGCAAACAAGCCTATAAACTCGATTGATTATGGAATAACACCAAGGCCCCACACCTTCAATGCAGGATGCATTGAATCCAGCCATTTTTCCTCATATCCCACGCCTGCAGGGCTTTGCGGGCTTTTTTTGTTTCAAGGATTACCAGCCTCGTTTAAAGAATTATCCATTTTCCTTGCACGGTTAAAACTCAGTGACAGTGTTCGATTCGTAGGATTAGGCAAAAAGCAACGAGGAAAAGGCACACTTTTGAATGAGACGGATGCTAGAATGACTCTAGCCTTGAAACCAGTGGTGCGGTTCGTATATGTGCACTTCGGGAGTTTCAAGTAGCTCTACAACCCAGTTTAGGAGGGTATCATTATGCGTGTTTTTGTAACTGGAGCGACAGGGTTCATCGGTTCCGCTGTCGTCAAAGAACTCATTGAAGCAGGGCATCATGTCGTAGGGCTTGCTCGCTCAGACAAGACTGCCGCCGCGTTGACGGCCGCTGGCGCCGAAGTGCATCGCGGTTCTCTTGATGATCTCGAAAGCCTTCGCAGCGGCGCTGCTGCAGCAGACGGCGTCATTCACCTGGCATTTAAGCACGACTTCTCGGACTACGCCGGCGCGGTCGCAGCCGATCTTCGAGCCGTCGAGGCAATGGGGGAGGTTCTTGAGGGCAGTGGCAAACCGTTCGTGATCACCTCAGGGACATTGATGCTCACATTCGTGCTCCCTGCAGGGCAACTCGGGACGGAGAAAGATGCGGTCAACGCCTCAGTGCCCCGGGGCGCAGCGGAGAACGCCGCGGTCGCTCTGGCTGAACGCGGCGTTCGGTCAGCGGTCGTCCGTCTCGCGCCTTCCGTGCATGGCGAGACAAAGGCTGGCTTCGTCTCCATGTTGATCGACATTGCTCGTGACAAAGGCGTCTCGGCCTACATCGGTGACGGGTCAAACCGCTGGCCGGCCGTTCATTACCTCGATGCGGCGCGTCTGTTTCGATTGGCGTTGGAAGCTGCCCCAGCTGGATCTATACTGCACGGGGTCGGTGACGAGGGAGTGCCAGTCCGTGATATCGCCCACATTATCGGTCACCGCCTGAACCTGCCGGTGGTCAGCATTCCCCGCGAAGAGGCAGACGCCCACTTCGGCTTCTTCGGTGCCTTTGCGTCGACCGACAACCCAACGTCGAGTGCACTGACTCAAGAACGCTTGGGATGGCGGCCAACACATCCCACACTGATAGTGGACCTCGAAGAAGGTCGCCTTTTCAACGACTGAACATCGTATCGTGAACTCAGGATGAGTTATAATATTGGCCATTACGCTAACGGGTATCGATAGTTCAATAAAAACAGCGGTGAGCTTAAGACTTTATTATCAGGTCTTAAGTCGCCGCTGTTTCATGTATTAGGCTTAGTTTAAAACTTAATTTTCAACGAACACCTAAACGAGGGCTTGTTTCAAACTGTCTACTTGACAGGGGTAAGACCAGATCCGGGAGGGCTTTTTCTATTTAAATAGTTTTTTCAGCAACGAGAACACGTCAAAAGACGTACGTTGATACACCTTGTTGTATGCGTATTTCTTCGGGCTGGGTAGCCATCCCCAGCCACGCGGCATTTTCAGGCCATATCTATGGACAATCTGGCGTTTCAGACTAGTTCTTGCTGAGGTTCTCCTTTTTAGGCTTGGCTTTCTCATCCCGAAAAACATAGTCATTCTCCCTTTTCCACTTGTACCACCAACCCAATAATTAGGAAACTTCAGTTCTTTCGAAAGCATTCAGTACAACAATACAAAAGTTCATGTCTGTATAGTTTACGAGTTTCAAAGCAATCGTAAATAGATAGTAGTTACATACTTAACTTTTTATAAATAGTTACCCAATTGTAACTATTTTCCAATGTTAATTAGTTAACATTTAAGTATCGTTAATGGAAGGTTGTGGTACTAAAGTGATAAAAAGGAAATTTTTATATGCAAGGAGTAGTGGTGTTTTTCAGTAATGAAAGTATTATCGTAGACTGAAGTGCGAAAATTGTTGGAGGTGTAAAAATGTTAAAAAAACTATCTTTAATGCTTTTTGCTGCACTTCTTCTAACATCGACGGCAGTGTCTGCACAGGGTAAAGCTGGAAATCAAAGAAGCGACAGATCCATAGAATTAGAACCAGGAGTTTTTCAAATTGTATTGACTGACGAGGAAAAAGCAAATTACTATGAAAAAACAGGTGAACAATTACCAAAAGACTATTCTAATGTAGGGAATATTGTAAAGAATCTTATCGAGACAAGTAAGGAAGAAATAGAAGATAAACATGGGAAAAAGCATATAGTAACATACTATCGAGTAAATTATAAAGATACAAAAGAAGCTAGAAATGTTCAGAAAAAAATTGAACAAGCGAAAATTGTTAACCAATCTATTGATGGAAATATCGAACCATTAGGAGTAACTCCTACAGAAGGCGATGTTCGAATTGATGTTACTTTTGAAAAACTGCTTGACGGCTCAAAATTCGATTCGAGCACTAAAAACTATTTAACAGCCTTTAATGCGGAATACTATCGTAAAGTTTTCGACATTGCTAACGGATACGCAGTCTCTAACCCAATTCTCAATTACTTTACTGGTCTTGTACTTACAGACCTTCAGAGTTCACTACAAGGAAAAGGTGATGCTTTTTCATCTTACCGATTAGTTCATAAATTAGGGCAGGTATATCATAATAATAAATGGCAAACTTATTATGATACATACCAGAGAGAATGGTACTGGAAACATGACCAAATAAGTTACAATTCAAATAACACCGTCAAAAATACTGGAACAGCTTATTATTACCCGGATGACCAAGGGTATCTCCCATTCACTTGGGCAACAACATCTGATTTTAATAACAATACAAGAATTCAGGATGTTGCATTGTATCAGTACTCTCTTAACCCAAATGGTACTACTCCTGCACGCGATTTTTTCAAAACTGAGAACTATCGATCAGATTGGAAAGCTAAAGGAAAAATGAGTTATTAAGTCTTTTGAGAGCTCTAATGTTTAGGGCTCTCTATTTCTACTAATAAAATGTGAGGTGAAAGAATTGAGCGGAATAAGATGGTTAATTAGTATTGCTATAATACTTGCTATTGCTATTACGTACTTTCTTTATGTTCATGAGACTCCGATAGGGATTGTAGATGCTACAATTAAAAAAGTTAGGGTTGGGTCAATAAAGGAATTAAATCTTAATCGGGAAGATGTTGAAAAGATCACCACATTTTATTCATTTGTTGATAATAAGCATCTTAGCCGACCTGATGTGGAATATAGTGAAGTAACTATTTCAAATAAACAGAGTCAGGTAGTAGCGTCATTCCAAGTAATTGAATATAACGATAGTAACTCCAATTTAAAAATATATGATGGGAAATTAATTTTCACATTACAAAAAAGTGGTTTTTTCAAATGGAGTATTATAAAAATAGAGATCGGTAAAGAAATGGGAGAGGTAACCCCACAACGAGGGTAATTACATGGTATGAATTATTTGCCTTTGGTAAAAGAGGGTAATGGGCACAAAAAAATAAGCCCTTGCAGAGGGCAAACGGTCGTGTAACGACTTTAATCCAAGAATGTCGAAATGATGTTTTGTTCTCCGTATATTGTGATAAATAACCTGAAAAAAGCATCAACTGTATTGCCAATGGAAAACTGGGCTTAACAATCAGGGTTGAAGGTAAAGACGAACTCACCCAATTAGTTCAAAATATTAATTATATGTCCAAAGAGATTGAAAATAAATTTGAGCACGAGAGAAGATTAGAAACGGCAAAAAATGAACTGATAACGAATGTATCCCATGATTTACGCACTCCTTTAACCTCGATCATTGGATATGTGAATTTATTAAAACAAGGTCAATATGACCATTCGCAGCACCAAGAATACCTTGAAACAATTTATTCAAAATCACAAAGACTGAAAATCCTAATCGATGAACTTTTTGAATTTACTCGATTATCAAGTCCCGATGTTACATTAAATTTAAATGAAGTCGACTTGGCAGGAGTATTGGAGCAAATAATAGGAGAATATATTCCTATATTTGAAAAGGAAATTCTTTTTGTTAATAAGACGATAACAGAAGAAGATGTGCCAGTTTTAATGGATGTTGAAAAGATGGTACGTTTATATGAGAATCTTTTCATGAATGCGATGAAATATAGTGTGAAACCATCCGAATTGCGTATCAATCTCGAAACAAATGGCAACACGGCAATTGTGACAGTATCAAACGGATCGGAAAATCCCTCTGTCAGTGATGTTAGTAAGTTGTTTGATCGGTTCTATAGAGGAGATCAGGCAAGAAGGGATAATGGTGGAACAGGACTAGGGCTTGCTATCTCAAAAAGGATTGTTGAGCTTCAGGGTGGGTCCATTCGTGCAATATAAAGATGGATGGATGAATTTGATTATCGAATATCCTACAATCAGACGATAACTTTTGGGGCTACGCTTCTCCATAAGTTTTTTTGTTGGTTTTTGACGTAAGTAATCTTAAGGGGTTTTATGGAGTGCTTCTTAATTTCATTGCTTTGGATGTATGGATCGAAAGCTATGAGGAGAGTGACAGTATTGAAACAGAAAGTTGCCGTTCTGATTATAGGGCCATTACTACGAATTATTACTATTGAAAGAAAAGGACTTTTATTAGAGTAGCTTTATCTGTTGAGGGACCCACTCGTTCATTCCATCTTTGTAAAGCATGGTTGGTTATCTGTATTCGATTTAAGCAACTACGATTATACCAATAATGCTCTCGGTTTTTATTGAGAAAAAATTCTTTTATGGGGCTAAGATTACCTTCGCTCCTCTCAAATTGTATTTAACCACGATAATCTGCAATGTCTATGCTTTTGGTAAAACGGTCGTTAATACTCATGATCATATCGCCCCCTTCAAATCCTCTGGTTTGTTTCCCATAATCATCTTGCAAATGTTGTTGTACCCAATTAAACGATTTTTTTTAAGGAATTCAGAGAAATAGTGATAATCTCCATAATGCTCAGTTTTTAGAAGGAGCAGGTTATGGTGAATCTCGGCAAGCTTGGCCTGATTTCGAATTTTTTTTATGTATCGCTCATGGATCTCGACATCCATGATACGTTGGCAAATATACCCTAATGGAATTTTATGGTATTCGGCTTTGTATAACAGTGGAAACAGTTTTGAGAAAAATTCGGGATAAGTTGCTCGCATGGATTGAATCGTAGAATAGACTAACTGTAATTCTTGCAAAGATGCTTCAGCAGGCATAGTATCTCCTCCGTACATTATCCATAGATTGCCCATGGCGTGATTAGCTTTTTAATCTGTTTGATGGTCGATTTCTTTGCTTCTTTGGCTTCATTGCTCCCCAGATTTTGCGTTAGCAGGATACTGTTAAGAACGGCAAGAAGCTGTTCATCGGTTAACTCATCTTCAAGAGAGAATATATCGTCATCCTCATCCCAGCTAATAATTGGTTTCTTCATTTCAGCCTTCCCATCATCCGAATCTACAAGTGTTTCCGCCCAGTCTGGCCAAAGAGACGGCCACTTTAGTATTTTTTCGTCTCCAGGATGAATGTCAAACTCCATGATGGTTGTTTGAGCATCGAATACATCCATTGGGACAATCTTAGAGGGGATAAACAGCTTTGATGCTTCTTTCGTAAACTTGTCCCACCCGCGCTCGTTGTAAAGATATCTACTGAAAACAGTCAACTCTTTGGCTGTTACTTTATCAGGAGTACTTCGTTCATAAACGAGCATCAAGCGAAGTGCAACTCCTTCAACTTCCAGAACCGTAATTCTCTTAATACCTTGAAAACGATTATTGAAAAATTCTGCGGCATCATACGTATCTTCTGCAAAGTCATCCAATCCGTTTGCGAGAGCCAATTCGCTTGGGGACTTCAGTTTCAGGTCAAAATAGAAAAAGCTATAAGATTGATTCAAGACGATCTCTCCTTCCTTATGATTAAATAATAGCAAATAAGAATAGCAAAAACAACAAGAATTTTATTCTTACAATTCTTGATCACTAAAACCTGTTACCTTTATCCAGTTTTCGAATCCTTTTCTTCCACATATTACATAGAAGGTTCATATAAACCAGAAGGGGACTTCTATGTTTTTGTTTCCACAGCACCAGAAGAGGTATCAGGATTTCATTAGGCGAGATGGAACTCATCCAAAGGATAGGGAAAAGCAAACGTTATTTTTCGTCTTTGCAGGCTTCGAAGATCTGGGTATAGCATTGATCATTTCTACGACTTTGACCTCGTATGATCCGTCCAGAGGGCTTTGAAGAGGTTGATTTGTACGATAAGCGTGAAGGAAAAGTTTACATTGTGTCGAATGATTTTAGCGATTGTAAATATATGGAGATACATAACTTTGAAGTGCTTGAGGAGAGTAAGATATGGCACAAGAAACGCTAAATCAAGGCATGATAATGAGAACATTGGATTGGGCATACGATAAAGCTATAAATGGAATACCTGGTTTTTATTCTGCTGAGGAAATGGCTAACGATTACCTCAAAGGGAATGGTTCATTAACTGATAAAGTCAATTCATTGATTCGTTGGCAAAATGCTAAATCCGCAACATCGGGCTTTCTTTCAGGGTTAGGAGGAGTAATTACACTGCCTGTAACGATACCTGCTAATATTGCATCAGTAATGTACGTTCAAATCCGTATGATTGCCGCAATTGCTCATATGGCA